>NZ_JBIDCW010000001.1:0-407749 GCF_043204795.1 Streptomyces sp. NPDC047706
CTCCTCAACCGGCGGCTTCACCTGCCCAGCCCGTGGCACCAGCATCCCTCCCGGCCACAAGCTACAAGCAACTCACCCCAAAGTCAGCGGCATTGCCTCTAGAAGCAGCAGGTGCGGCCGGCCCCTTGCGAGTGACCACCACCCCCTTTATAGTCAGTGTGACTATTAAGGGGGTGATGGTGCGTGCGGGGCTACGACAAGTACGCGTACGAACCCTTCGCGGTCACCGTCGACCTGGCCGTCCTCACCATCCGTGCCGGCGCGCTGCACGTCCTGCTCGTCGAGCGCGGACAGGAGCCGTACGCCGGCCGCTGGGCCCTGCCCGGTGGCTTCGTGCTGCCGGACGAGTCCGCGGAGGTGGCGGCGCGGCGTGAACTCGCCGAGGAGACCGGCCTGTCCGACGTCTCCGGGCTGCACCTGGAGCAACTGCGCACCTACAGCGAGCCGGACCGCGATCCCCGGATGCGGGTCGTCTCGGTGGCCTTCACCGCGCTGCTGCCCGATCCGCCCGAGCCGTACGGCGGCGGCGACGCCACGCAGGCCCGCTGGGTGCCGTACGACACGGCCCGGCCGCTGGCGTTCGACCACGACCGGATCCTGGCCGACGCGCACGAGAGGGTCGGGGCCAGGTTCGAGTACACCGGTCTCGCCACCGCCTTCTGCCCGCCCGAGTTCACCCTCGGCGAGCTCCAGCAGGTCTACGAGGCCGTGTGGGGCACCCCGCTCGACCGGCCCAACTTCCGGCGCAAGGTGCTCGCCACCCCCGGCTTCGTCACACCGGTCCCCGGCGCCGCGCGCCTGACCGGAGGCCGCGGCAAACCCGCCGCCCTCTACCGCGCGGGCGACGCCGCCGCCCTGCACCCGCCCCTCCTCCGCCCGTCCCGGGAAGGACGCCCCGCATGACCTCCACCACCGTCCGCAAGCGCGCCGCCACCGGCTCCCTGATCGGCCTCGCCCTCGGGGACGCGCTCGGTTTCCCGACCGAGTTCAGCAACGTGCCGTCGATACTCGCCAAGTTCGGGCCCTGGCGGGAGATGGAACTGCCGGCGCCCGCCGTCGTCACGGACGACACGCAGATGACACTGGCGCTGGGGCGCGGCCTGCGCACCGCGACGGACCGTGGGGTGCTCGGACCGGGCGAACTGGCCGGGCCCGTGCGGCAGGAGTTCATCGACTGGAACCGCTCCCCGGAGAACGACCGGGCTCCCGGCAACACCTGCATCCGGGCCTGTGTCCTGCTGGAGCAGCCTGAGCGGCCCTGGCAGGACGCCAGCCAGATCCACTCCAAGGGATGCGGCGCCAACATGCGCGTCGCGCCGATCGGCCTCGTCCCCGGGCTGAGCGACGAACAGCGCGCGGGCGCCGCCCAGTTGCAGGCCGCCCTCACACACGGGCATCCCACGGCACTGGCCGCCTCCGACCTCACCGCGCACGCCGTACGGCTGCTCGCGCACGGCGCGGAGCCGACCGGGCTCGTCGGGCTGCTGCGGTCGTACGCCTACGAGAACCGCGACCGCTACCACGAGCGGTGGCTCGGCGACCTGTGGACGCGGGCCGGGGACGCCACGCCGGAGCAGTTCATCGCGCGCGGGTGGGACGAGTGCCTGGGGGTGCTCGACCGGCTGCGGGACGCCGTGCGGACCTTCTCCCCGGAGAACGACCCCTGCCTCGCCACGGGGGAGGGCTGGATCGCCGAGGAGGCGCTCGCCACCGGGCTGCTGTGCTTCCTGCAGTTCGTGGACGAGCCCCTGACCGCCCTGCGCCGGGCCGCGTGCACCTCCGGCGACTCCGACTCCATCGCGTGCCTGGCCGGGGCTTTCGCGGGCGCGTACCTCGGCGCCGAGGCCTGGCCCGCCGAGTGGGCGGACCGGATCGAGTACCGGAGTGAACTGGTGACGCTCGGCGCCCTCTGGGATCTCTGAGACGCCGGCCCGCCCGTCTCAGCGGGCGAGCGCCCCGCACCCGTCCGCACCGGGCTGACTAGGCTTGACGGACGTAGAGCCGATGTCGCACACCAGCAAGGAGCAGCCGTGGCGGTACGAGCGGTCCGGGGCGCCGTCCAACTCGAGCGGGACGAGGCCGGCCACATGGACGAGCAGGTCGGGGCCCTGCTCACCGCCGTCCTGGAGCGGAACGGGCTGACCACCGACGACCTGATCAGCATCTGGTTCACGGCCACGCCCGATCTGCACAGCGACTTCCCGGCCGCGGCCGCCCGCAAGCTCGGCATCCTGGACGTGCCGCTGATCTGCGCCCAGGAACTGGACATCGAGGGCGCCATGCCCCGCGTCGTCCGGGTGCTCGCGCACATCGAGTCCGACCGGCCGCGGGCCGGGATCAACCACGTGTACCTGGGCGCCGCCGCCGCTCTGCGCAAGGACATCGCCCAGTGAGAACCGCACTCGTCATCGGCACCGGACTCATCGGGACCTCCGCCGCCCTGGCCCTCGCCCAGCGCGGCGTCGTCGTCCACCTCGACGACCACGACCCCGAGCAGGCCCGCACGGCGACCGCGCTCGGCGCCGGTACGGACGAGGCGCCCGACGGGCCCGTCGACCTGGCGATCGTCGCCGCCCCGCCCGCGCACGTCGCCGCGGTGCTCGCCGACGCCATGCGGCGCGGCCTGGCGCGCGGCTACCTGGACGTGGCCAGCGTCAAGGGCGGCCCGCGCCGCGAGCTGGAGGCGCTCGGGCTCGACCTGACCCGGTACCTGGGCACGCACCCCATGTCGGGCCGGGAGAAGTCCGGCCCGCTGGCGGCGACCGGCGACCTCTTCGAGGGCCGCCCCTGGGTGCTCACCCCCACCAGGGACACCGACACCGAGGTGCTGAACCTCGCCCTGGAGCTGGTCTCGCACTGCCGTGCCGTGCCGGTCGTCATGGACGCCGACGCCCACGACCGGGCCGTGGCGCTCGTCTCGCACATGCCCCACCTGGTCTCCAGCATGGTCGCCGCCCGCCTGGAGCACGCCGAGGAGGCGGCCGTACGGCTGTGCGGGCAGGGCATCCGGGACGTGACCCGGATCGCCGCCTCCGACCCGCGGATGTGGATCGACATCCTCTCCGCCAACCCCGGCCCGGTCGCCGACCTGCTCGGCGACCTCTCCGCCGACCTCGACGAGACCGTCCGGGCGCTGCGCGCCCTGCAGTCCTCCGACGAGGCCAAACGCCGTCAGGGGACCGGTGGCATCGAGGACGTGCTGCGGCGGGGCAACGCCGGGCAGATCCGGGTGCCCGGCAAGCACGGCTCCGCGCCGCGCGTGTACGAGGTCGTCGCGGTGCTCATCGACGACCAGCCGGGCCAGCTGGCCCGCATCTTCGCCGACGCCGGTCAGGCCGGGGTCAACATCGAGGACGTGCGGATCGAGCACGCGACGGGGCAGCAGGCCGGTCTCGTGCAGCTGATGGTCGAGCCGAAGGCGGTGCCCGTGCTGTCGGCGGCGCTGCAGGAGCGGGGCTGGGCGATCCGCCAGTAGGCGATCCGCCGGTGGGGGAGCGCCTCCGCGCCGGGCGGGTGGGCCGGACGAGTGACCCGCACCCAGTAACCTTGTGCGGGGCACCGTCCCGCCCCAGATCGCCACCCCGGCCCAGGAAGGTCCCCACAGTGGAAAGCGTCCCGGCAGTGATTGTCGCCATCGACGGCCCCTCCGGCACGGGCAAGTCCAGCACGTCGAAGGCGGTGGCCGCGCAGCTCGGCCTGAGCTACCTGGACACCGGTGCCCAGTACCGGGCGATCACCTGGTGGATGGTGACCAACGGGATCGACGTCGCCGACCCGTCGGAGATCGCCGCCGTGGCGGGCAAGCCGGACATCGTCTCGGGCACCGACCCGGCCAACCCGACGATCACGGTCGACGGCGTGGACGTCGCCGGACCGATCCGCACCCAGGAGGTCACCTCCAAGGTCAGCGCGGTCAGCGCCGTACCCGAGGTGCGCGCCCGGATCACCGAGCTGCAGCGCTCGATCGCCACCGAAGCGGAGCGGGGCATCGTCGTCGAGGGCCGTGACATCGGCACGACGGTGCTGCCCGACGCCGACCTGAAGATCTTCCTCACCGCCTCCCCGGAGGCCCGCGCCGCCCGGCGCAGCGGTGAGCTGAAGGACGCGGACGTGAACGCCACCCGCGAGGCCCTGATCAAGCGGGACGCCGCCGACTCCAGCCGCAAGGCCTCGCCGCTCGCGAAGGCGGGCGACGCGGTCGAGGTGGACACCACCGACCTCACGCTGCCGCAGGTCATCGAGTGCGTCGTCACCCTCGTCGAGGAGAAGCGGGCGGCGAAGTGACCGAGGCACGGTCCCTGCGGGGCGCGGAGGTCGGCCGGCGCATCGGCCTCCCGCTGATGCACGCGCTGTGGCGGCCCCGGGTGCTCGGCGCCTGGAAGGTTCCGGCGAGCGGCCCGGCGATCCTCGCCGTGAACCACTCGCACAACGTCGACGGCCCGATGGTGATGGGCGTCGCGCCCCGGCCGGTGCACTTCCTGATCAAGAAGGAGGTGTTCGTCGGCCCGCTCGAACCCTTCCTGACCGGCATCGGCCAGGTCAAGGTGGACCGGCAGAGCACCGACCGTACGGCGGTCACCCGGGCGCTGGACGTGCTGTCGGCCGGCGGTGTGCTGGGGATATTCCCGGAGGGCACCCGGGGTGAGGGCGACTTCGCCTCGCTGCGCGCCGGGCTCGCCTACTTCGCCGTGCGCAGCGGTGCCCCGGTCGTCCCGGTCGCCGTACTGGGAAGTTCCGAGCGGCGAGGACGGTTGGTGAAGGCGCTGCCCCCGCTGCGGCACCGGATCGACGTCGTCTTCGGCGAACCGTTCGAGGCGGGCGACGGCAGCGGACGGCGTACGCGCACGGCGCTGGACGAGGCGACCGAGCGCATCCAGAAGCAGCTCACCGAGCACCTGGCGCAGGCCAGACGGCTCACCGGCAGGCTGTCCGGCCCCGGCGGCCGGGCCTGAGGCCCGCGGCCGGACCGGAAAAACGCCAGGCGCCCGGACGGGCGCTGGGCGACACTGAGTAGTGGATCACCCCGAACAGGGGCAATCCACCGATCACCACGATGAACGACGAGGTACGGACTTCATGAACGACCAGACCCAGCCCGACGGCTCGGACGCGTTCGAGCACGATCACGGGGCGCTCGGCGACGTCGAGTACGCGGAGTTCATGGAGCTCGCCGCCGAAGAGGGCTTCGACCCGGAGGAGGTCGAGGGCGCGATCGAGGAGGCCGGTCACGGACCGCTGCCCGTCCTCGCCGTCGTCGGCCGCCCGAATGTCGGCAAGTCGACCCTGGTGAACCGCATCATCGGCCGCCGCGAGGCCGTCGTCGAGGACAAGCCGGGCGTCACCCGCGACCGCGTCACCTACGAGGCCGAGTGGGCGGGCCGCCGCTTCAAGGTCGTCGACACCGGCGGCTGGGAGCAGGACGTCTTCGGCATCGACGCCTCCGTGGCCGCGCAGGCCGAGTTCGCCATCGAGGCGGCCGACGCGGTCGTCTTCGTGGTCGACGCCAAGGTGGGCGCCACCGACACCGACGAGGCGGTCGTACGCCTGCTGCGCAAGGCCGGCAAGCCCGTCGTGCTGTGCGCCAACAAGGTGGACGGCCCGAGCGGCGAGGCCGACGCCTCCTACCTGTGGTCCCTCGGCCTCGGCGAGCCCCACCCCGTGTCGGCGCTGCACGGCCGCGGCACCGGCGACATGCTGGACGCGGTCCTGGAGGCGCTGCCCGAGGCACCGCGCGAGGGCTTCGGCGGGGCCGGCGTCGGCGGACCGCGCCGCGTCGCCCTGATCGGCCGCCCGAACGTCGGCAAGTCCTCGCTGCTGAACAAGGTGGCGGGCGAGGAGCGCGTCGTCGTCAACGAACTCGCCGGCACCACCCGTGATCCGGTCGACGAGCTGATCGAACTCGGCGGCAGGACCTGGAAGTTCGTCGACACGGCGGGCATCCGCAAGCGCGTCCACCTCCAGCAGGGCGCCGACTACTACGCCTCGCTGCGCACCGCGGCCGCCGTCGAGAAGGCCGAGGTGGCCGTCGTCCTCATCGACGGCGCCGACTCCATCTCGGTGCAGGACCAGCGGATCGTCACCATGGCCGTGGAGGCGGGCCGCGCGCTCGTCCTCGCGTACAACAAGTGGGACACCCTCGACGAGGAGCGCCGCTACTACCTGGAGCGGGAGATCGAGACCGAGATGGGCCAGGTCTCCTGGGCGCCTCGCGTCAATGTCTCGGCGCGCACCGGGCGGCACATGGAGAAGCTGGTCCCGGCGATCGAGACGGCGCTCGCGGGCTGGGAGACGCGCGTCCCGACGGGCCGGCTGAACGCCTTCCTGGGCGAGCTGGTCTCCGCCCATCCGCACCCGGTCCGGGGCGGCAAGCAGCCACGCATCCTGTTCGGCACCCAGGCGGGCACGAAGCCGCCGCGGTTCGTGCTCTTCGCCTCCGGCTTCATCGAGGCGGGCTACCGGCGCTTCATCGAGCGCCGGCTGCGCGAGGAGTTCGGCTTCGAGGGGACGCCGATCCACATCTCGGTGCGGGTGCGCGAGAAGCGCGGCGCCAAGAAGAAGTAGCGACAGCAAAGAGGGCGGCCCCGGTGGGGGCCGCCCTCTCAGATTCCCCGGCGGGGGCCGGGTGGCAGTGCGGGGATGTGGTGCATCCCGGTGGCGTGCTGCTGCCCGATGGTCCCGACCCGCTGCCAGGTCGGCTGCTGCCCGCCACCGTGCCGGGTGCTCTGGGCGCCCGCGCTGTAGGCGCCGTACGAGCCGTTGTGCGAACCAGAGCCGTGCCCCAGGTTGCCGAACGCCGTGAACCCCAGATCCTCCTCGCCGCGCCGGTCGCCCGGCAGCGCACGGAAGGACTTGACGTACTCGGCGTAGAGCGCGTCGTAGATCGGCGTGGCCGATTGCCCGCCGGAATGATCCTGACCGGACCGAGCGGACGGGATCGGCTGCAAGGACTGGCGGCGGGGAACGTCGTATGCGTGCACGTATGTCCAAACGACCCCGAGCGGGAAGGGATGCGGTCGCGGGAACGCCTCAAGGGGTGCGGCGCACGGCGCGGCCGGCCAGCGACGCCCCGTGCCCGCCGGGGCTCCTGCCCACCCGGACGCCGGCGTGCGTCACGTTCCCGCGAGCGGCAGCACGCTCGCGACCAGCTTGCCGCCCGCCGCGGCCTTGTCCAGCGCGTCCCGCAGCAGGTCCTCCCGGGGCTGCCGGCCGATGGACCCGACCGGCGCGGCGAACATGAGCACCTGCTGGTGCTTGTTCGCGGCCGCCCGCCAGCCGTCCGTCACCTGCAACGGCTGGTGCGCCTGCCACCAGGCCACCGGCTGCCCGCCGTTCATCCCCGGCTGGAGCACCGCGTGCAGCTGCCCCATGGCGAGCAGCACGGACCAGCCGTGCAGCACCGGCGGGACGGAGTTCAGCTCGGTCACCGGCATGAAGCCCTGCTCGATCAGCAGCGGCAGGAAGTCGTCCCCGGCGCCGGTGGAACCGGGGCGCACGATCGGGCCGGTGGGCTCGACGACCAGTGCCGGGTGCAACTCCCCGGCGATCAGGACGAGTCCGCTGGTCACGCCGAGCACGGCCTGCTCGGGCGTCACCTTCGCGGGCTCCAGGTCCACGGAGTTGCCACTGATGGACCTCACCGCGCCCTGGAGCTGTTCCTCGGTGACCTGGACGACCTGCGAGGGCAGGCAGCCGGCGTGGGCGAAGGCGAGCACGGCGGTCTCGTCGCCGATGAACAGGACGGTGCTGGTCCGTTCGCGCTCGGAGTCGCCCGGGGTGCGGCAGGACGTGCAGTCATAACTGCCCGGGGCGTTGTCTCCGGCGAGCAGCCGGTCGGCTTCTTCGTCGCCGATCTCGGCGCGTACCTCGTCGCTGACGTCGAGCATGCGCGGCACGGGTGGCTCCCTCGGGATGCGATGCGTGGCGAGGCCGGGTGGCTCCCGGCCTGTGGGCCGGGGTGCGTCCCCGGCTCATGAAGAAGACAACGGCCGAGCTGTGGCGGTAGTCACGCTGCCCGGCGCACGGAATCGAACCGTCCACCGCACACGGTCACGACTGGCATGAAATCGAACACACTGCGTCAAGTGAGCGTCACCGTAAGGGATTTGAGTCGGTGAGGTGGGTCACAGCATAAAGGAGGGAGTGGTCGACAAATACCGAAATCGGCGAATGAAATGGGTGGCCGGAAATTTCTGCTACCTCAGGTAACAGTGAACTGGCCTGGGGTGACGGGCAGTTGGTTGATCCGGCCTCGTGATGCTCCGTACATTCCTGCGCCGTGTGCAACGAGCACCGCTCGGGTTTCGTCCACCGGCCCGGGCCGGCCGCGGCAGGCCGGTCCACTTCACCACCTCCGGCGGGACGGGGCCGGCGCGACGACCACGCCCCCGCGTGGGGACCGCGCCAGGCCTGGGGGACCCCGGGTAGGCGGAGAGGGAATCACATGTCCGAATGTGCCGATACCACCCGCGACAGCGTCCGTAAGGCGCGTACGACGGCGGTCCTCACCGGGGCGGCCCTGCTCGCCCCGCTCGGCCTGCTGGCAGCCGGCGGTACCGCCACCGCGGCGGACGGCGGAGTGTGGGACCGCATCGCCCAGTGCGAGAGCGGCGGCGACTGGCACATCAACACCGGCAACGGCTACTACGGCGGACTCCAGTTCTCCGCCGGCACCTGGCGCGCGTACGGCGGCACCGCCTACGCCCCGACCGCCGACCAGGCGTCCAGGGAGCAGCAGATCGCCGTCGCCACCCAGGTGCAGCGGGCCCAGGGCTGGGGCGCCTGGCCCGTCTGCTCGACGCGCGCCGGGGCGTACGGCGGCGCGCCGGCCGCACCGGAGGCGTCCGCGGGGAACTCGGCCCCTGCGCGGCAGCCGGCCCCGGCGCAGCAGCGGTCGTCGCAGCCCGCGCAGGCGCGCGAGTGGGGGCACACCGACCGGGACGCGTCCCGCGGCGACCACACCGTCCGCCAGGGCGAGACGCTGAGCGGCATCGCGGCCCGCAACGGCACCACCTGGCAGCGCCTCTTCGCCGCCAACAAGGCCGTCATCGGCGGTGATCCCGATGTGATCGTGCCCGGGCAGCGCCTCGCACTCTGAGCCGCGCCCTCCGGGCCGCGCCCTGCTGAACGCGGCGCGGTGCCCCGCCCGGTCCGCCGACCGGGTGGGGCACCGGCACCCGCCGGGCGCGGCTCGGCCGGCGCGGGGGGCGCGCTGCCTAGCGTGATCCGATGAACAGAAAATCACTCACACTCGGCCTCGCCGCGACCGTGCTCACCGTCCTCGCCCCCGTCGCCGCCCAGGCGGCACCCCCGGCGTCCCCCGCGACCGGCCCGTCCACCGTGCGCTCGGCCTTCGCGTGCGCCGACGACCAGTGGCCCTGGGGCTGCGTCGCCAAGTGCGAGAGCGGCGGCCGCTGGAGCCTCAACACCGGGAACGGCTACTACGGCGGCCTGCAGTTCTCGCAGCCCACCTGGAAGGCGTACGGCGGCCTGAAGTACGCCCCGCGCGCGGACCTGGCCACCCGGGCGGAGCAGATCGCCGTCGCGCGGGAAGTGGTCGCCGAGCAGGGGTGGGGGGCCTGGCCGGTCTGCGCGCAGCGATACGGCCTCAAGGGACGCTGGTACACCGTCAAGCGCGGGGACACGCTGGCCTCCATCGCCCGCGCGTACCGGATCGGGGGCGGCTGGAAGGCCCTCTACGACGCCAACAGGCAGACGATCGGGCCCAGTCCCGGGCGGATCGGGACCGGCATCACACTGATCATCCCGGGCAGTGCGGCCCGTACCCAGCACGCCCCCGCGGTGTTCGGCCCGCCGCTTCCCGTGCGATGAAATGGACCGGTTCGAAGCCCTGGTCGCCGTGCGGCGCACCGCGGACGTGCTTCACCTCGCCCGCACGGCCTAAGGTGTTCACGCCGTCGGTTTCGATTCAAACCCGGTTCACCTGCTCGTTACGCTGATGTGATGGCAACGTCATGACTCGCGGACCCGGTCGAGGGTAAGTTCGATCGTCCGGCTCCGGGGCGACCACCAGCGCCGGCCGGGTGACGTCCCACGAGCAAGGAGATCAACACGGTGCCCGTCCGCCGCCTCGTACATCCCCCGCGGCCCACTTCCGAAGATGTCCCGTCCGTTCCGGAACCACGGGACGGTGCTCCCGGGGACCACGGCAAGCCGTCAGCTCCGGCGGCGGGCGGCGCGGGACTCAGGCTCGACATCCAGGGCCTGCGCGCGGTGGCGGTCACCCTCGTGGTGCTCGGCCACTCCGGAGTGTCCTCGGTCGCCGGCGGATTCGTCGGCGTCGACGTCTTCTTCGTGATATCCGGGTTCCTCATCACCTCGCTGATGCTGCGCGAATGGCGCCGCGACGGCCGGATCTCGCTGGGCCGCTTCTACGCCCGCCGGGCGCTGCGCCTGCTGCCGGCGTCCACCCTCGTCGTCGTGGCGACGCTGGCGGGCTCCTGGCTGTTCCTGGGGCCGCTGCGCTTCGCGGACTACGCCAAGGACGCCATCGCCTCCGCCTGGTACGTCGTCAACTTCCGGCTGGCCGAGTCCGGGACGGACTACTTCAACACGGACGTGCCGCCCTCGCCGTTCCAGCACTTCTGGTCGCTGGCGGTGGAGGAGCAGTTCTATCTGATCTGGCCCATCGTCCTGATCGTCGGGCTCAAGCTGTTCCGGCGCCGGGTGCTGCTCGCCATCCCCCTGCTCACGCTGGCCGTCGCCTCCTTCGCGCTGAGCCTGCACCTCACCGAAACCTCCCCGTCCTGGGCCTACTTCGGCTCGCAGGCGCGGATCTGGGAGCTCGCGGTGGGCGCCCTGCTGGCCCTCGCGGCACACCGCCTGGACGACATCCCCCGCCCCGTCGCGGCCGTCGTCAGCTGGGCCGGCCTGGCCGCCATCGCCTACGCGGCCGTCGCCTTCGACGAGAGCACCCCCTTCCCCGGCTACAACGCCGTGATCCCCGTCGCCGGTGCCGCCGCCGTCCTCGCCGGAGGTGCCGCGGCCGGCCGCTGGGGCGCCGGAGCGGTCCTCTCCCTGCGCCCCGCCGTCTGGATCGGCGGGGTCTCCTACGCCTGGTACCTGTGGCACTGGCCGCTCATCATCATCGTCCCGGCCGCGGCCGGATTCGGCGAGAAGGACGGACCGCTGCGGCTGATCGCGGCGCTCGGCGGCATCGTCCTCGCCTGGGCCACCCTCCACCTGGTGGAGAATCCCATGCGCTTCCACCGCGCGTTCAAGGCCCGGGCCCGCAGGGGCCTGTCGGCGGGTCTCGGCCTGTCGGCCGTGGCGGCCGCGGCCGCGGTGCTCGCCGCGCAGTTCCCGCCGGCCCTGAACGAGGGCGCGGCCCGGCCGGACACCAAGGAGACCCTCGCCACCGCGTCCGACCCGCGCGCCGCGCTGACCGAACTGCTGCGGCAGCCGGTGGAGAAGCTGCCGTCCAACCTCACGCCGAGCATGCGGGACACGGCGTACGAGCGGTCCGCGGTCTACACCGACGGCTGCGCGCTGACCATGACCGGGACGGTGCAGACGCAGCCCTGCCTGTACGGCGACAAGGACGCCGAACGCAGCGTGGTCCTGTTCGGCGACTCGCACGTCGCGCAGTGGTTCCCGGCGCTCGACGCGATCGCCCGCAAGCACCACTGGAAGCTGTACTCGTTCACCAAGAACGCCTGCAAGATCTCCCACATCACCATCGAGTGGAACGGCGGCCCGTACTCGACCTGTGACGACTGGCGGGCGGTCACCATCGAGAAGATCCGCAAGATGAAGCCCGAACTCGTCATCACGTCGAGCTCCAACTCGGCGAAGCTGTACGGCGAGGGCGACATGGCCGAGGTCTGGGGCAAGGGCCAGGCCGAGACGTACCGGATGCTCCAGGAGGGCGGCACCCGGGTGCTCACCGTGCTGGACAACCCCTGGCCGAAGAACAACGCGGTGGACTGCGCCGTGGCGCATCCGGACAGCCTGAGCGACTGCGCCCGGCACCGTTCGCAGGCCGACCGCAAGCCCGAGGTCACGCAGGCCATCCGGGAGGCGGCCGCCGCCGAGGACGTGACGGTCCTCGACCCCTACGACTGGATCTGCGCCCCGTCCGGCACCTGCCCGACCGTGGTCGGCAACACCATGGTCTACCGCGACTTCGGGCACCTGGCGGACGGCTATGTCGAGGCGCTCACCCCGGTGGTGGAGGACTACCTGCTGGAGCTCTACGGAGAGGACCTGAGCCGGCGCCCGGGTGCGTGAGACACCGGGTGCGTGACACTTGCCCCCGCTGGAAACCTCCGCCCGTCTGCTGCGCCTGCTCTCCCTCCTCCAGGCCCACCGTGACTGATCCGGAGCCGAGCTCGCCGAACGCCTCGGTGTCACCCCGCGCACGGTGCGCCGGGACGTCGACCGGCTGCGCGAGCTCGGCCATCCGGTCGCCGTCGGCCTGCGCACGGCCGCCGGGCAGGGCGTCGAGCGCATCGGCGAGACCCCCGTAGGGGCGCTCGCCGAATTGGAGCAGGTGCTGTCGAGCCGGCTGCGTCGCAGCGGGGGCGCGCTCAACGCCTTCACCGTGCCGATGTCCGGCGGCGCACCCGGGCCGTCGTCGACCCGGCGCTCCTGACCGAACCGGCGGGGCTGTGCCGGGACGCCGAACGGCCGCGCTTCGCCTGCCTCGCCCACGACCGTGATGCTGCGGGGCCTCGGGTCCGAGGTGCTCCGGCCGGCCGAGCTGAGCGAGGCCGTCACGGCCGCCCGGGACCGCCCGAGCCGGGCTGGAGAACGCCGCGAGCACCCGCCATGATGCTCGCGCCGCCGCGGGCGGAGCCGGGGTATACGGGGATCCTGTGCCGAATGCGTGTGTTTCCTGTGCTGTTCCGCCATTCGGCGGACCGGCCCGCTGCCGAAAAGGAAAGGCGTCGCCGGACCGTCCAGGGACACTCTTCGAACGAGCTTTCCGCCGCTATTCGGAGTGCCGCGCGGACACACGGGAATTGCGTTCGAATACATGCGTAAGGCGTACGGAACCGCCCTTCCGTGTGACGAAGCGACACCGAAACGCATGTCGTGATCCTGTGACAGAAGTGTGACCGGAGGGGGATCGGTGACCCTCGGTGCAGGCCTCGCACTTCCCCGCCCGTGGCGCAGCGCCTAGCGTGGCGTCATGGCACCGTTCTCGACATCCGAACCCGATGACGATCCCGAGACCTACGTCGGCCTCACCCAGCCGGACGCCGAGGAACGCGCGCGTGGGCGCGGCTGGACCACGGTGCGCTCGCTGGCACCAGGGACGATCATCACGATGGAGTACCGGGCCGGCCGGCTGAACTTCGAGGTCAAGGACGGCAGCGTGGCGCGGGCCTGGAAGGGCTGACGGGACATGGCGAAGCCCCGGTTCCCGAGGTGGGGACCGGGGCCTTCGGCGTATGTCCGTCCGGGCCGGTCAGCCGCCCGTGAGCGGGCGGGCCGCCGGTGTCGAGCCGCGTGCCACACGCTCGGGGTGCTGCGGGCGGCGGCTGCCGGTCGGGGTGACCGGCGTGCGCTCCGAGCGGGCGGTGTGCGGCCCCGGCGCCAGGAAGATGGGCGCCCGCGGGGCGCGGGCCGTCGTCGGGGAGATCTCGCGCGGCGGCGCCTCCTCCACGGCGGCCGTGAGCGTGCCGGCCGCGACCGCTGCCGCGGCCGGCACCGGAGCGGGCCGCGGCGCCGTACGGCGCGCGCCGGCCAGCAGCCGGTCGCGCAGCTCCAGCAGCCAGGCCTCGGCCTGGGCGATGGGCGGCTCGAACCACGGCAGTCCCAGCAGGATCAGCAGCCCCGCGGCCCAGCCCAGCAGCACATCGCTCAGCCAGTGCGTACCGAGGTAGACGGTGGTCAGGCCGACGCTGAGCGACAGGACGGCCGACAGGGCCGACAGCCAGCGCCGGGCCCGTGGCGAGGTGGCCAGATAGGCGAGGATGCCCCAGGTCACGACGGCGTTCGCGGTGTGACCCGAGGGAAATATGTCACTGCCCGCTTGGAACCAGTGCCACATCTCGTTGGAGCCGACCTCGGTCGCGTAGTGCGGACCCGAGCGGCCCAGGCCGTACTTCACGGCGCCGACCGACACGTTCAGCAGCAGCAGCGCCGCGCCGAAGGCGAGCAGCGGACGCACCGTGTGCTGCCGCCAGGAGCGCCAGCCGAGCCAGGCGGCGACCATCACGGCGGTCGGGCCGCGCTGGCCGAGGACCACCCAGTAGTCCAGGAAGGCGTGGATCTCCGGCCACTGCTGGTACGGCCGGAAGAGCATCGCCTGCCAGTCGAACCGGACCAGCCACGAGGTGGTCACCACGGCCAGGACGATCGTGAGGTAGAAGGCGAGAGTCGCGCCGAAGAGCACCACCCGGTGCCGCGTCATACGCGGCACCTCGAGGACCGGCCGCACGGGTTCGCGGTCCAGCCGGGCGAAGATCCGGTCGAGCCGGGTCAGCTTTGGTTCGGTACGCACCCAATCGACGTTACAGCGAGTGAGCTGTGTTCCCCGACGAATCACCGGGGTTGTAATGACGATGTGATGTGGGATTGCTCTCAGGAACGGGTCTATTTCAAGGGAATCCGGTAATAGGCAGGTCTCCTTCCCTTGATTTCCTTTGATCATTCCGGTGGGGCTGTATTAGGCCGCCTGTGTAATCGTTCACCCGATCATCCGCAGGAATTCCCCTCGGGCTCACCGGCCGCGCGGGCGCCTCACGGCGGTCCGGAGCCGTTCAGCCAGAACGCTCCGTACACCGCCGAGGCCACCGCGGCGCCGCCGACGGCCAGGGCGCGACCCCGGGTGCTCAGCCGGGCCAGGGCGAGGGCGAGCGGCAGCAGCAGGGGGAACGCCGGGAGCAGCAGGCGCGGCTTCGAGCCGAAGTAGCTCGACGCGCCCAGGGCGAGGGCGGTGACGACCCCCGCGTACACCAGGAGGGGAAGCGGCTGACGCTGCCGGACGCACACGAGGTAGAGCCGGACGAGCAGGGCCACCCCGGCGATCAGCGCCAGACCGGCCAGGGCCGAGGGGAACGATGTGAACTTCTCGGCGATGAAGCGGGCGAAGGCGTAGCCGCCGTCGAAGCCGTTGCGCCAGCCCGCCTGGACGTCGAGATAGCCGAGCGGGCCGCTGCCGGTGCGGTGGCCGACCCAGAGCACGTACCCGGCGGTTCCGAGGGGCGCGAGGAGCATGCCGAGGGCGCGCCGCCAGGCCGGTGCGCCGTCCGGGGGCAGGTGACGGGCGGGGGAGGGGGCGGGTTCGTCCGGGTGCGCGCCGTTGATGGGCGCCGTGCTCCGGTGGTGCGCGGATGGAGCAGTGCCGGCACGCTCCCGGAGGAAGGCGGCGATGCCCGCGGCCCAGACCGCCGCGACCACCGCGAGCCCCACGGGCCGGGTAAGACCCGCCAGCAGGGCCAGGGTGCCCGCGGTGAGCCAGCGGCCGGTGAGGACCGCGTACAGCGACCAGGCGGCGAGCGCGGTGAACAGCGACTCGCTGTACGCCATGGACTGCACGATCCCCACCGGAAGTACCGCCCACAGCAGCACGGCGTACAGGCCTGCCCGGCGGCCGTACACCTGGGCGGCGACCGCGAAGATCCCCCCGGCCGCCGCGAGTGAGGCGAACAGGCCGACGACGAAGCCGGCGCCCGCGTACGACAGCGGGGTCGTCGCGTGCAGCAGCCGCTCCAGCCAGGGCAGCAGCGGGAAGAAGGCGAGGTTGGAGTGGACGTCGCCGTTCGGCAGCCGCACCTCGTAGCCGTACCCCAGCTCCGCGACCCGGGTGTACCAGAGGGAGTCCCAGCGGGCGGTCAGCAGTGTGTACGCGCTCTTGTCGCGGGCGGCACTCCAGACGGCGAGTACGAGCAGGCCGAGGGCGCGGACGGCCGCGTACCCGAGCAGGGCCGCAGCCGCCGCCCCGAGTGCCCGGGGTGCCACGCGTGTCTCAAGATCGGTCACGGGCTCGATTATCGACGGCGGCCGGAACCGGCCCGCCGGACCTGGCGTGATGGAGGGGGAGGGTAGTGGCGCACGCCACACCGTTCCGCCATCTGTATGAGAGCTCCGCCACGTGACCCCGTCACGAACTCGCGTACGCTGACGTGCCACTCGCCATTCGTTGCGCGGGCCGGAGACCACCGCTCCTCTCCGGCCGAGTCGCGGGAGGTCCCCGCCCCCCGTGAGCCCGCCGAGGCGAGGGAACATCTGGGAGGTACGTACATGTCCGGGACGACCACGGCTGCCGTCGGGCCGCGCGGTCGGGCGGCCGGGGCCGGTGCCAACCGCTGGGTCGTTCTCGTGGTCCTCTGCACCAGCCTGCTGCTGGTCGCCGTCGACGCGACCGTGCTGCACGTGGCGGTGCCCGCCGTCACCGAGGACCTGCGGCCGAGCGCGATGGAGCTGCTCTGGATCGTCGACACCTACCCGCTCGTCTGCGCCTCGCTGCTGATCCTCTTCGGCACCCTCGGTGACCGGGTGGGCCGCAGACGGATCCTGCTGCTCGGATACGCCCTGTTCGGCGTCGCCTCCGCGATGGCGGCCGTCGCCCACGACCCGCAGGCGCTGATCCTGGCCCGGGCGCTGCTCGGCGTCGGCGGCGCGATGATCATGCCGGCGACGCTGTCGATCCTGCGGCAGGTCTTCCCCGACCGGCGCGAACGGGCGCTCGCCATCGGCGTCTGGAGTGCGGTGGCCGCGGTCGGCGCGGCGGTCGGGCCGCTGCTCGGCGGCTTCCTCCTGGAGCACTTCTGGTGGGGCTCGGTGTTCCTCGTCAACATCCCGTTGATGCTGGTCAGCCTCCCGGTCGGGAGGCTTCTGCTGCCCGAGTCGACGGGCGGCGAGGACGGGCCCTGGGACGTGGCGGGCGCGCTGATGGCGGCGGCCGGCCTGTTCGGGGTGGTTCTCGGGATCAAGCGCCTGGGCGGCGGGGAGCCGGCCGGCAGCCTGCTCACCGTGATGCCGCTGCTCGTGGGTGCGGCGCTGCTCGCGCTGTTCGTACGGCGACAGCGGCGGCGCAAGCATCCCCTGGTGGATCTGCGGATGTTCACGCGGCCGGCGTTCAGCACTTCGGTCGGGTGCATCGTGCTGGCGATGCTCGCCCTGGTGGGGCTGGAGCTGATCGCGGCGCAGTATCTGCAACTCGTGCTCGGGCTGTCGCCGCTGGAGACGGGGCTGAGGCTGCTGCCGCTGACCGTGGCGGCGATGGCGGCGGGGCTGTTCGGGGCGCGGATGCTGCGGCTGTTCGGGCCCCGGCGGATGGTCTGTGCGGGGTTCTGCCTGACCGCGCTGGCGGTCGTGCTGCTCACCGCGATGGGGCGGCAGGACCAGGCGCCGTTGCTGCTCACCGGGTTCGTACTGCTGGGGTTCGGTCTGGAGACGACCCTGTTCGGGGCGTACGAGTCCATGCTGAGCGAGGCGCCGGCGGAGCAGGCGGGCGGCGCCGCGGCGATAGGGGAGACGTCGTACCAACTCGGGGCGGGGATCGGCATCGCGCTGCTCGGGACGGTGATGAACGCGGCGTACGCACCCGGGTTGTCCTCCGTGCCGGGCGTTCCGGCGGCGGCGTCGGCCGCCGCGGGGCGTTCGCTGGGCGAGGCGTACGACGTGGCGGGCGAGCTCGGGGGCTCGGCCGGACAGGCACTGCGGCGCGCGGCCCGGGACAGCTTCGTGCACGGACTGCATGTGACGTTGCTGGTGAGCGCGGGGCTGCTGCTGCTCGGGGCGGTGATGGCGTTGCGGTTGCCGCGGGTGATGCAGTGTGATGCCGATGTCGCCGTGGAGGTGCCGTCGCCGCGTGCCGAGGCCGGGTCCGCCACCCACGCACCGCCTGTGCGCGTCCGTTGAGGGGTGGCGTGCGGGTGATCGCAGCCGGGGGTCTGCGGGTGGTTGCCCCGCGACTCCCCGCGTCGTAACGTCACTCCCAGTCCGTGACTAGCGCTGCTAGTTTGAGCTGCCCGGAGGATGCCCGTGTCCCCGAAACTCCCCCCTTTCGACGCGTCGGATCCGCTCGGGATCGACGACTTGCTGGAGCCGGAGGACCTGGCCGTCCGGGACACCGTGCGCAGCTGGGCCGCGGATCGTGTGCTGCCCCACGTCGCCGAGTGGTACGAGGCGGGGGAACTGCCCGGCATCCGGGAGCTGGCCAAGGAGCTCGGAGAGATCGGCGCCCTCGGGATGTCGCTCGGCGGGTACGGGTGCGCGGGGGCCAGCGCCGTGCAGTACGGGCTCGCCTGCCTGGAGCTGGAGGCCGCCGACTCCGGGATCCGCTCGCTGGTGTCCGTGCAGGGATCGCTGGCCATGTACGCCATCCACCGGTTCGGCTCCGAGGAGCAGAAGCAGCGCTGGCTTCCGGACATGGCCGCCGGTGACATCATCGGGTGCTTCGGGCTGACCGAGCCCGACCACGGATCGGACCCGGCCTCCATGCGGACGTACGCCAAGCGGGACGGCGCCGACTGGGTGCTCAACGGGCGGAAGATGTGGATCACCAACGGGTCCGTCGCCGGGGTGGCCGTGGTGTGGGCGCAGACCGAGGACGGGATCCGCGGGTTCGCCGTGCCCACGGACGTGCCCGGGTTCTCGGCGCCCGAGATCAAGCACAAGTGGTCGCTGCGGGCCAGCGTCACGAGCGAACTGGTCCTCGACGACGTGCGGTTGCCCGCCGATGCCGTGCTGCCGGAGGTGTCCGGGCTGCGCGGACCGCTCAGCTGTCTGTCGCATGCGCGGTACGGGATCGTGTGGGGGGCCATGGGGGCGGCGCGGGCCAGTTTCGAGGCCGCCGTCGACTACGCGAAGAGCCGGGAGCAGTTCGGGCGGCCCATCGGGGGGTTCCAGCTCACCCAGGCCAAGCTCGCCGACATGGCGGTCGAACTGCACAAGGGGATCCTGCTCGCCCATCACCTCGGGCGGCGGATGGACGCGGGGCGGCTGCGGCCGGAACAGGTCAGCTTCGGCAAGCTCAACAACGTGCGGGAGGCCATCGACATCTGCCGGACGGCCCGGACGATCCTCGGCGCCAACGGGATCTCCCTGGAGTACCCGGTGATGCGGCACGCGACGAATCTGGAGTCGGTGCTCACCTATGAGGGCACCGTCGAGATGCACCAGCTCGTGCTGGGCAAGGCGCTCACCGGACTCGATGCCTTCCGCTGACCCCCGCGGGGGCGGCTCCGGTGAGCGGCCTTGCCTCAGCTCTGGTTGAAGAACCCGTCCGCCCGGTGGGCGGCCGGGTCCCCGCTGACGATCTCCGTGTCGGAGGGGGTCAGCAGGAACACCCGGTTGGACACGCGGTCGATCGATCCACGCAGCCCGAAGATCAGGCCGGCCGCGAAGTCCACCACGCGCTTGGCGTCGGCGGGTTCCATCGCCGTCAGGTTCATGATGACCGGGACGCCCTCCCGGAACAGCTCGCCGATGGCACGGGCGTCCCGGAAGCTGTCCGGGCTCACCGTGGCGATCCGGCGGTCCTTCTGCTCGGCCGTGTCCGCGGCCACCTTCACCCGCGGGTCCGTGACCCAGGCGTCGCCGGACTCGGTCCCCTCGGAGTACTCGTCGTCGTAGTAACGCTCGTCATCGTTGTCGTCGACGAGGCCGAGCCACGCACTCGCCTTGCGCACCGATCCCATGGACGCCTCCTCTCACAGCAATCCTTCTTGCTTTCCGCATCCCTATGGTCATCCATGATGCGGACGGCGCGCCAAGTGGATAGACGCCGCGCGGGGGGTTTGTGACGGTACTGGTGCACGGCGGATACGTCGAGAGGCCGGATACCCCAAGGGTGTTGTCATACACAGCTGCTGACTGTGAGTGAAATATGATTCTTGGTGGCGTATGGGTGAGCGACGGGGCGTACGGGTGAACCGGAGTGGTCGAACCGATGTGAAAATCGGCCGATACGAAGAAGTGGCTCGGCGTCGATACGATGCCGCCTCTCAACATCGCGCGTATCACGGGGGATCATCGTGTTCGGAATCGTCAGGCCGTGCCGGCCTCGGCTGGGGGAGCGGCTCAAGACCGAGTGGATGGCGCATTTGTGCGGGCTGTGTCTCGCACTGCGCAGCGACCACGGGCAGTTCGCACGGGTGGTGACCAATTACGACGGGCTGCTGGTCTCCGTTCTGACGGAGGCTCAGTCGCTCGCTCCCGAGGTCGGTCTGCTGCGGCGTACGGCCGGGCCCTGTCCGTTGCGCGGGATGCGGACCGCGTCCGTCGCCCGGGGTGAGGGGGCACGGCTGGCCGCCGCCGTCTCGCTGGTGCTCGCCTCGGCCAAGGTGCGTGACCATGTCGCCGACGGGGACGGGCTGGCGGCCCGGCGGCCCGTGGCGCTCGCCGCACGCCGGGTGGCGGACCGGTGGGGGCGTGCCGGGGCCCGTGGCGGAGCGGTCGTCGGCTTCGACACGGCGGTGCTGGTCGACGCCGTGGACCGGCAGGCCGGCGTCGAGGCGCTCGCCGGGCCAGGGACACCCGTACTGGCGGTCACCGAGCCGACGGAGACCGCGACCGCCGCGGCCTTCGCGCACACCGCGCTCCTGGCCGGACGGCCGGGCAACGCCGAACCGCTCGCCGAGGCCGGCCGGCTCTTCGGACGGCTGGCGCATCTGCTGGACGCCGTGGAGGACCTGGAAACTGACGCCGCGTCGGGTGCCTGGAACCCGCTCACCGCGACGCGCACCTCGCTCACCGAGGCCCGGCGGCTCGCCGACGACGCCGTGCACGGGATCCGGCTCGCGCTGCGCGAGGTGGAGTTCTCCGACGGGCGGCTGGCGCACCGGCTGCTCGTGCACGAGCTGCCCGCCTCGGTCGGCCGTGCCTTCGGCACCGCCTCGTGCGGGCACCGGCCCGAACTGGCCGGTCCCTACGCCCCGCCCGGCGGACCGGGCGGGCCGGTGCCGCCCGGGCCGCCGCGCCGCGACCGGCGGGGGCTGCTCGCGGGGTGCCTCGTCTGGGCGGGCCTCGCGTGCACGTGTCAGATGTGCTGCGGCGAGTACGAGGATCCGTGGACGCGGGAGCCCAAGGAGGGCCTCTGCCATCGCTGCTCCGACTGCTCCGACTGCTGCGAGGGCTGTGACTGCTGCGGGAACTGTTGCGACGGCTGCTGCTGCGACTGCAACTGCAACTGCTGACCCGGGTGTCCCTCGGGGCCGCGGTCCCGCACACAGACGGTGTCCGGGCCCCGAGGGCCGCTCGCGCTCATGGCCGCCCACCGGCTGGACGGCCATCCGGAGGGGCGACTTCCGGACACCCCGGATCGTGGGGCGACGTGCGGCCGGGTGGCGTCCGGGGAGGGCGGACCGGCCGCCCTGACCCGTGAAAGGGCCTGGGGCGCAACAGGCTTCGATCCGCCGCCCGGGGTGCGGCGGCGGTCACCGGGCGACGCGGCCACGTCGTACGATCCGCGCTGGTCGGTGCCGGGGTGCCGCACCCCGGGCGCCGGCCCTCGCACCGTGCGTGCCGGGTGCGGCGGCGGGCACCGGCGGGGGACCGGGCCCGGACGCCCGCAGCGGAAGGCGATCTGACGGGGCGACAGGGGAGCCGTTCTGATCCGTCGTTCAAATGTTGACGGCCGAAAGGCGCCCTTGCGCCCGTCGGCCGTGCGGCCGAATACTCCCCCTCAGCGCTTGTCAGGGGCACGACGGGTCCGGAATCCGGACACCGATGCCGCTGACTGCGCCTCACCGGGCCCCGACCCCACGCGGGCCCCCTACTTCCCATGTGGAGGAACGAGAAGTGAGGATCAAGCGCACCACCCCCCGCAGCGGAATCACGAGACGGACCCGGCTGATCGCCGTTTCCGCCGGCCTCGTGGCCGCAGCCGCGTTCACAGTCCCCAGCGCGAACGCGTCCGACACCCCCACCACCTTCAGCGCCGCCGAGCTCAAGGGCGTCAGCGGCTCGGTGCTGAAGGCCGACGTCCCGGGCACCGCCTGGGCCGTCGACAGCAAGACCAACCGGGTCCTCGTCACCGTCGACAGCACGGTCTCGCAGGCCGAGATCGCCGAGATCAAGCGGCAGGCCGGTGACGACGCCGGCGCGCTGACGATCAAGCGCACCCCGGGCACGTTCAGCAAGCTCATCCAGGGCGGCGACGCCATCTATGCGAGTAGCTGGCGCTGCTCCCTCGGCTTCAACGTCCGCTCCTCCAGCGGCACGGAGTACTTCCTGACGGCCGGTCACTGCACCGACGGCGCGGGTACCTGGTACTCCAACTCGGGCCGCACCACGGTCATCGGCTCGACCGCCGGCTCCAGCTTCCCCGGCAACGACTACGGCATCGTGCGCTACACCGGTTCCGTGAGCCGGCCGGGCACCGCCAACGGTGTCGACATCACCCGTGCCGCCACCCCGAGCGTGGGCACCACCGTCATCCGTGACGGTTCCACCACGGGTACGCACAGCGGCCGGGTCACCGCGCTCAACGCGACCGTGAACTACGGTGGCGGCGACATCGTCTCGGGTCTCATCCAGACCACGGTCTGCGCCGAGCCCGGCGACTCCGGCGGCCCGCTCTACGGCAGCAACGGCACCGCGTACGGTCTGACCTCCGGCGGCAGCGGCAACTGCTCCTCCGGCGGTACGACGTTCTTCCAGCCGGTCACCGAGGCGCTGAGCGCCTACGGCGTGAACGTGTACTGAGCAGCGCCCCGCCGGTGAAGGCCGTGGACGGCTGCGATCGTCCGTGACCTTTCGCGCGGTTCCCCGTGCTCCGTGAGGGGAGCCGGCGCGAACGGCATCACCACCCCGAGCCCCCGCACGAGACTCTCGTGCGGGGGCTCTCGCTTGTCCGGAGCCCGGCTGGATCCGGTCTGCGGGGCGATTTCAAGACAGGACTAGACCTCACTGACCGCATACCGGTTACTCGCGCGTAGTGTTTGCACTGCGAAGAGCCCAGTGCTGACCGTGCACAGTCAAGCCGGTCCAAGGTGTAAGGGGCGCACGTCAGTTGCCGTACGCGCGTCCTGACCGTGCCGTTCGCGCCCGTGATCACGTTCAGTCTGTCCACGGGCACGATCAGGCGGCGCAGGGACCGGTAGTTCTCGACGGCGAGAGTGCGGATCATGCCTTCAGGCTGGCAGACGGGTCTGACAACGCCCGCTCCTGTCATGTCCCCACCGTGCGGTCGGCAGACGTTTTCGCAGGTGGGGCGCGCTCGAACGGATGTCGCACAGACGTTCGGGAATTGGTCTATGGTGGGGGTGGGAGAGTTGGGAACTGATGTTCGAGAGCTCGTTCGGGCTCGCGAGTGCGGGAGGTGCGTGTGCCGGGCTTCACGCATCTGCGCACCGTCTCCGGGTTCTCCCTGCGCCACGGCGCCTCGCACCCGGAGCGGCTTGCCGAGCGCGCCTGCGAGCGGGGTATGGACGCCCTCGCGCTCACCGACCGCGACACGCTCGCCGGCTCCGTCCGCTTCGCCAAGGCCTGCGCGAAGGCCGGTGTCCGTCCGCTGTTCGGGGTGGAGCTGGCGGTGGCGGAGCCCGAGCCCGACCGTGTGCGGCAGGACCGGCGACGGCGCACCCCGGTGCGCGGCGGTGCCTTCGTCGACGAGTCGACCCCTCGCGTCACCTTCCTCGCCCGGGACGGCGCCCGCGGCTGGGCCGAGCTGTGCAGAATCGTCACCGCGGCGCAGCAGGGCGAGGGCACGCCCCTGCTGCCCTGGACCGCCAACCACGCCGACGGCCTCACCGTCCTGCTCGGCCCCGACTCCGATGTCGGCCGCGCCCTGGCCGCCGGCCGCCCGGACCGTGCCGCGAAGCTCCTCGTCCCCTGGCGGGATGTCTACGGCGACGCCCTGCGCCTGGAAGCCGTCTGGCACGGCCGCACGGGCACCGGCCCCGGCTCCCTGCGCCTGGCCGCCCGTACCGTCGGTTTCGCCGCCGAGCAGCGTGTGCGGCCCGTGCTCAGCAACGCCGTCCGGTACGCCGACCCCGGCATGGGCCCCGTCGCCGACGTGCTGGACGCCGCCCGCCGCCTGGTGCCGATCGACCCCACCAAGGAGCTGGACTCCGGCGAGGCCTGGCTGAAGAACGCGGATGCCATGCTCGGCGTGGCGGAGCGGGTCGTCGAGGCCGCGGGCTTCCGGCGGGACACCGCACACCGGCTGCTGGAGCAGACGCAGGCGACCGCCGCCGAGTGCCTGGTCGACCCCGAGGACGACCTCGGCATCGGCACCGTCCACTTCCCCGAGCCGCATCTGGTCGGCGCGGGCCGGCGCAGCGCCCAGCGGGTGCTCGCCTCCCGGGCGGCGGCGGGGATGGTGGTGCACGGCTACGCCGGCCGGCGGGCGTACTGGGAGCGGATGCACGACGAGCTGGACATCATCGCCCACCACGGCTTCGCCTCCTACTTCCTGACCGTCGCGCAGGTCGTCGACGACGTGAAGGGGATGGGCATCCGGGTCGCCGCGCGCGGCTCCGGTGCCGGCTCCCTCGTCAACCACCTGCTCGGCATCGCCCACGCCGACCCGGTCGAGCACGGGCTGCTGATGGAGCGCTTCCTGTCCAAGCGCCGCCCGGTGCTGCCCGACATCGACATCGACGTGGAGTCCGCCCGCCGCCTGGAGGTCTACCGGGCGATCATCGGCCGGTTCGGCGCCGAGCGGGTCACGACGGTCGCGATGCCGGAGACGTACCGCGTCCGGCACGCCATCCGTGACGTGGGCGCGGCCCTGTCCATGGACCCCGCCGACATCGACCGCATCGCCAAGTCCTTCCCGCACATCCGCGCGCGGGACGCCCGTGCCGCCCTCGGCGAACTGCCCGAACTCAGGCGGCTGGCGGGGGAGAA
This sequence comes from Streptomyces sp. NPDC047706, assembly GCF_043204795.1. Lineage (NCBI taxonomy): Bacteria > Bacillati > Actinomycetota > Actinomycetes > Kitasatosporales > Streptomycetaceae > Streptomyces > Streptomyces sp. NPDC047706. The sequence continues at coordinate 24,769 of NZ_JBIDCW010000001.1, forward strand.
GGAGCGCCACGGCAAGCTGTGGGAGCTGGTCGAGGCGCTGGACGCCCTCCCGCGCGGGGTCGCGATGCACCCGTGCGGGGTGCTGCTGTCCGACGCCTCCCTGCTCTCCCGTACGCCGGTCATGCCGACCAGCGGCGAGGGCCTGCCCATGTCGCAGTTCGACAAGGACGACGTCGAGGACCTGGGGCTGCTCAAGCTGGACGTGCTCGGGGTGCGGATGCAGTCGGCGATGGCCCACGCGGTCGCCGAGGTGAAGCGGGCGACGGGGGAGCGGATCGACCTCGACGCGGTCCGCGACGGCGATTCGGCGACGTACGGCCTGATCCGCACCGCCGAGACGCTGGGCTGCTTCCAGATCGAGTCGCCGGGGCAGCGGGACCTGGTCGGACGGCTCCAGCCGGCCACCTTCCACGACCTGGTCGTCGACATCTCGCTCTTCCGGCCCGGGCCGGTCGCGGCCGACATGGTGCGGCCGTTCATCGAGGCGCGGCACGGGCGGGCGCCGATCCGCTATCCGCACCCCGATCTGGAGGGCCCGCTGAAGGAGACGTACGGGGTCGTCGTCTTCCACGAGCAGATCATCCACATCGTCGACATCATGACCGGCTGCGGGCGCGACGAGGCGGACCGGGTGCGGCGCGGGCTGTCCGACCCGGAGTCGCAGGGGCGGATCAAGGTGTGGTTCGCCCAGCACGCCGCGGGGCGCGGTTACGACGCGGAAACGATCCAGCGGACCTGGGAGATCGTCGAGGCGTTCGGTTCGTACGGCTTCTGCAAGGCGCACGCGGTCGCCTTCGCCGTACCGACGTACCAGTCGGCGTGGCTGAAGGCGCATCACCCCGCCGCCTTCTACGCGGGGCTGCTCACGCACGACCCCGGGATGTACCCGAAGCGGCTGCTGCTGGCGGACGCGCGGCGGCGGGGGGTGCCGATCCTCCCGCTGGACGTGAACAAGTCCGGGGTCGCACACAGGATCGAACTGGTGTCTGAATCGGGAGTGTGGGGGCTCCGGTTGGCCCTCTCCGACGTGCACGGCATCAGCGCGGCCGAGGCGGCGCGGGTCGCGGACGGGCAGCCGTACGCCTCACTGGTGGACTTCTGGGAGCGGGCGCGGCCCAGCCGGCCGCTGGCGCGACGGCTCGCCCAGGTCGGTGCCCTGGACTCCTTCGGAGCCAACCGCCGCGACCTGCAACTGCATCTGACGGAGCTGCACCGGGCCGCCCGGAGCCGGGGCGGGGCCCAGCTCCCTCCCCCCCTGCTCAACGTGTGGGAGGTGCCCCCAGCGGGCGGGCGGAAGACCGCGCCAGCCGGGCTGCCCGACCTGTCCGCGGCGGAGCGGCTCAGCGCAGAGCTGGGGGTGCTGTCCATGGACGCCTCGCGCAACCTGATGGACGACCACCGCCAGTTCCTCGACGAGCTGGGCGTGGTGCCGGCGCGGCGGCTGCGCGACGCCCGGCACGGCGAGACGGTGCTGGTCGCGGGCGCCAAGGCGGCCACGCAGACGCCGCCGATCCGGTCCGGCAAGCGGGTCATCTTCAGCACCCTGGACGACGGCACGGGCCTGGTCGACCTCGCCTTCTTCGACGACTCGCACGACGCCTGCGCGCACACCGTCTTCCACTCCTGGCTGCTGCTGGTGCGCGGGGTGGTGCAGCGGCGCGGGCCGCGCAGCCTCAGCGTGGTGGGGGCCGCCGCCTGGAACCTCGCCGAGCTGCTGGAAGTGCGCCGGGAGGAGGGCCTGGAGGGCGTCGCGGCCCGGCTCGCGGACGCGGGCGGCGCCGGTCCCGGATCCGCCGGCGGAGACGGCGACGGCCCGGCGCGCCGCCGGCTCGCCGGCTCCGACGGGCTGCCCGCGCCCGCCGGCTCCGCGGCCCGTGACCCGATGGAGGGCCGCAGGAACGGGAACGGCCGGCGGAGGACGGAGGGGCCGGGGGAGACGGGGGACCGGGAGAGCACGGGGGGCCAGGAGGGGGCGGGGGACCGGAAGATCCGGATGCCCACGGGGTACGAGATGCACCCCTGGGCAGATCTGCGCCCCGCGGGCGAAGGGCCCGCGGTGGGAAGGAAGTTGTGGCACCAGAGTCCGGGGAGTGCGGGATGACCATCCTCTGCGTACGTTTCCAGCTGCCGCCGATGTCCGAGGCGGCCCTGCCCCGGCTGCTGGGGCTGCTGGAGGAGTTCACGCCGGTCGTCGAGGCGTTGCCGCCGGACGGGGCACTGGCCGATCTGCGGGGCGCCGAGCGGTACTTCGGGCGGGGCGCCGTGGAGCTCGCGTCGGTGATCCGGGTCCGGGCACTCGCCCATCACGGGGTCGACTGCGTGATCGGCGCCGGGCCCGGCCCGATGCTGGCCCGCGTGGCTCTGCGGTACGCCGAACCCGGGAAGACCTGTGCGGTGCCCGAGGAGCCGGACGCCATCGCGGAGTTCCTCGCCGGCAAGCCCGTCGCCGTGCTGCCCGGCGTCGGGACCGCGACCGCCCGCACGCTGTGCGAGTACGGCCTCGACACCCTCGGCCGGGTCGCCGGTGCGCCGCTGTCCACGCTCCAGCGGCTGATCGGCGCGAAAGCGGGCCGTGACCTGCACGGGAAGGCGAACGGCATCGACCGCGGGCGGGTGGTCCCGAACGCCGTGTCGCGTTCGCTCGCCGCCGAGCGGTCCTTCCCGCGCGACGAACTGGATCCCGAGCGGCACCGCCGTGCGCTGATGTCGGCGACCGAGGAACTCGGCACCCGGCTGCGTGCCGTGGAGGAGGTGTGCCGCAACCTGACCCTCACCGTCCGCTACGCGGACCGCTCCTCGACCACCCGCACCCGCACCCTCCAGGAACCCACCGCGCACTCGCCCGCGCTGGCACGCGCGGCGTACGGGATGTACGAGGCGCTCGGTCTCCAGCGCGCCCGCCTCCGCGCGGTCGCCCTGCGCGCGGAGGGGCTCATGTCCGTCGAGCAGGCCTCCCACCAGCTGACCTTCGACCCCGTGGACGAGAAGGTCCGCCGGATCGAGGAGGTCGCGGACCGCGCGCGAGCGAAGTTCGGTCCACGGGCGGTGATGCCGGGGTCGCTCGCGGCGTAACTCCCGCTCTCACTTGGCCACGGGAGTGCCACGGGAGTGCGATGCGGGTGCCGTCGGCCAGCTCCGCCCGGAGGCCGACGGAGGTGGTGACCCCGGTGACGGCGGGCCGGTCCGGGTTCTCGACGGCGAAGGTGGCGCCCGGGTCGATGATCACCGTGTCGCCCGCGGTGATCCGGGTGGACTCGCCGTCGAGGGCGACCAGCAGGTCGCCGGTGAGCAGACGGAGGATCTCCTCGCGGGTCACCGTGTGGGGGGGCCCGGGTGCCCGCGGGGATCTCGCCGCGCCAGGCGCAGAGTGCCCGGCTGCCGGTGCGAGGGGTGGCGTACGTAACGAAGCGGGCGCCGTGCAGGTCGTGGGTGACGGCTTCGGACGTGCGGATGACGGGCCGTCACCGATCTCGCCGTTCTGCTCCCCGCGTGCGAAGGGCCCGCGTCGCACGCCGGCCGCATCCGGATGACGCGCGGGCGCGGCTCGTGGTGCTGACCGGGCGGGGCCGGGAGTGTGCGCGGGCCGCGGAGGAGGCGGCCGCGGAGGCGGTGCGTGCGTGGGGGGAGCTGCTCGGCGAGCGGGAGGTCCGGGCGCTCGGGCGGCATCTGCTGCGCATCGCGCCCAACGGGCCCGTGCGCCCTTCCTGGTGACCGGCTATCACTCGCCCTTCCTGGTGACCGGCTATCACTGGAAGTTTTTACTGACGCGTAACTTCCCCCTTGAACTACTCACCCGTAACTTGACGGGTGAACAGCATCCTCGTGATCCGGATCACAGGGCGTAAGGCCATCGCACCTCCCTTGAGCCGCAAGGAGATCACCCGATGCTGCCCTGGAAACGAGTGCTCAGACCCGTGGTCGCGCTGCTGCTGACCGCCGCGGTCGCCACCCTCCCCGCCGCCACCACCGCCAGCGCGGCCACCACCGCCGGCGCCACCACCACCGCCGCTTCCAGCCGGGGCTGGAACGACTACTCCTGCAAGCCCTCCGCCGCCCACCCCCGCCCCGTCGTCCTGGTCCACGGCACGTTCGGCAACTCCGTCGACAACTGGCTGGGACTCGCCCCGTACCTGATGAAGCGCGGCTACTGCGTCTTCTCCCTCGACTACGGCCAGCTGCCCGGCGTGCCGTTCTTCCACGGCCTCGGCCCCATCGAGAAGTCGGCCGAACAGCTCGACGCGTTCGTCGACAAGGTGCTCGCCGCGACCGGCGCCGCCGAGGCCGACCTCGTCGGGCACTCGCAGGGCGGCATGATGCCCCGCCACTACCTCAAGTTCCTCGGCGGAGCGGCCGAGGTGAACGCCCTCGTCGGCATCGCCCCCGACAACCACGGCACGACCCTGTCCGGCCTCACCCAGCTGCTGCCCTACTTCCCCGGCGCCGAGGACCTGCTCTCCTCCGCCACTCCGGCCCTCGCCGACCAGATCGCCGGCTCCGCCTTCCTCACCAAGCTCAACGCGGGCGGCGACACCGTGCCCGGCGTGCGGTACACGGTCATCGCCACCAAGTACGACCAGGTGGTCACGCCGTACCGCAGCCAGTTCCTGAACGGGCCGGACGTACGCAACGTACTGCTCCAGGACCTGTGCCCGGTCGACCTCTCCGAGCACCTGGCGATCGGGCTGTTCGACCGGATCGCCTTCCACGAGGTGGCCAACGCCCTGGATCCGGCGCGGGCCAAGCCGACCACCTGCGCCTCCGTGTTCAGCTGACCGCCCGCGCCGCGACGCCGGGGCCTGACCGGCCTGAGCCGCCGGTCAGGCCCCGGCGCACGCGATCAGCGGCCGTGCCGCCCGCCGCCCGCCGCCCGTCGGCGGACCGACGCGAACAGGGCCGCGGAGCCGAGCGCGAGCGCGGCCGCGCCGCCGACGGCGATGTACGTGGTGCCGCTGTCGCCGCCGGTCTCGGCGAGGTTCTCGGAGGTCCCGGCGGACGCCGCCTTGGGCTGGTTGGCCGTGGGCGCCTTCGGGGCGGCGTCCCCGACGGCCGGCTCCGCGGAGGTCGCGGGGTCGTCGTCGCCGTGGCCGTGGTTCTCCACGGTGGAGTGCTCGGTGCCCGCCTCGATCTGCTCGTCGGTGGGCGCGGAGGCGCTCGGGGCGGGCGCCTCCGCGGAGCCGTCGCCGCCGCTCTGGCCGCCCTGGCTGTTGTCACCGGCACCGGCACCGGCACCCGCATCGGTGCCGCCGTCGCCGCCGAAGGTGACGTCCGAGCAGGAGTAGAAGGCCTCCGGGCTGTCCGAACGCTGCCAGAGGGCGTACAGGACGTGCCTGCCGGAGCGCTCCGGCAGGTTGCCGGAGAAGGTGTAGAAACCGCCCGACGCGGCCGGGTCCGTGACCGTGGCCACCGGGTTCGCCAGATCCAGGTCGTCCCAGCCGAGCGCCTTGGCGGGGTCGAAACCGGGCTTGGTGACATAGACCGTGAAGGTGCCCTTGTGCGGGGCGGTCACGCGGTACTTGAAGGTGTACGACCCGCTGCTCACCGACGTCGCGGGCCAGTCGGCGCGAGCCAGGTCGAGGCCTTTGAACGCCTCGTTGTTCGCGCTGCACAGCTTGCCGTCCGGGATGAGCGCCTCGTGCTGCCCGGCCGCGTTGCCGATGCGGACGCCGTTCCAGTCGTACAGGGCCTGGGTGCCGCCCGCCGCGACCGCCGCCTTGCACGCGTCCGACCTGGGACTCTCCGGTCCCTCCGCGTAGCACTGGGAGACGCGGCTGACGGGGTCGCCCATCGAGCCGTGCGCGGACGCGGGCGCGGTGGCCAGCGCGGTCAGGGCGAGCGGGGCGATGCCGACGGCGGCGACGGCGGCGGCCTTGCGGCGTGCGGGCATGGGGGAACTCCTCGTGCGGTCACTGGGGGCGGATCCCGGGGTGGTCCCGGAAGGGATCCCGTGGGGGCGGTTCAGAAGCTAGCCCGAAGAGACCGCGAAATCGCCTGCTGAGGGCGGTGGAAGGAGATCCTTATGGTCCCTTTAAGGGACCGCTCAGACTGCGCTGAGGCAGGTGCCGTAGGCGGGCGCCCGCGTGCGCCCGGTCACGGATCAGTTGGCCGGCCACCAGGTGCGTGCGATGTCCTTGCGCACCTCGGGCCGGCGTTCGTAGGTGGGCTCGTCGGTCTCCTCGCGGAGTCTTCGGGAGTCCGTCTTCCGCGGGTGCTTGTGCACTGTGACTCGGCGCATGGCTGCCTCCTTCAGTGCCTACCGGGTTCCGTGTTCCGTGTTCTCACGGAGGTAGACCCATTTCGGGAGACTTCCTCATCGCTGCCGGTATTGTCTGTGGCGGCCGTCACGAATCGACTGTCAGTGGCTGCTGTCACCCTGAGTGCCATGACGGATCACAGTGCTGATCACAGCGCGGATCGAGGTGCGGATCACGAGGGCGGGCTGACCTCGGTCGACGGCGTGGACTGGGACGCGCGGGCCGCCGCCTTCGACGACGAGCCGGATCACGGGCTGCGCGATCCCGGCGTGCGCGACGCCTGGGCGCGGCGGCTGCGCTCCTGGCTCCCCGGCGCCCCCTGCGACGTCCTCGACCTCGGCTGCGGCACCGGCAGCCTGTCGCTCCTCGCGGCCGAGCAGGGGCACCGCGTCACCGGAGTCGATCTCTCCCCGGCCATGGTGGAACGGGCCCGCGCGAAGTCCGCCGGGCGTGACGCCGTGTTCCTCGTCGGTGACGCGGCGGCACCGCCGGTGGGGCAGCGGCGGTTCGACGTCGCGCTCGCACGGCACGTGCTGTGGGCGCTGCCGGATCCGGGCGGGGCGCTGCGGCACTGGCGGGGGCTGCTGCGACCGGGAGGGCGGCTGGTGCTGGTCGAGGGTGTCTGGGGGACCGTGACGCCCGTGGGCGTCACCGCCGGCCGGCTGTGCGAGCTGCTCGGGCCGGTCGCCTGGGCGGTGCGGGTGGAGCGGCTCTCGGGGGACGCGGCGCTGTGGGGGAGGGCCGTGGACGACGAGCGGTACGCGGTCGTCGCCCAGGCGTGACGTTCAGCCGGCGAGCAGCGCCTCGAAGCCGTCGCCGTGTGCCAGTGCCTCCAGCGCGTCCAGCGCGGCCACGGCCGCGGCGGCCGCCTGCGGGTCCGTCGCGGTGAGGCCGCTCCGCGCGAACTCGTCCTCGTCCAGGCGGCGTACGTCCGTGCCGTCGGCCGAGCGCCACAGGTCCAGGTCGAGGTCCTCGACGACCAGTTCCGTGCCGGACAGCACCGCCGGGCGGGCGATGTCGCAGTACCAGCCCTTGAGCACGCCGGACGGGCCGCGCACCTCCATCACCGCGTACCAGCGGTTTCGCCAGTAGTACTCGGTGAGGACGTCCCCGGGCTCGAAGCGCACGAAGCCGAAGTCGCGCACGACGCCGCCCGCGAAGGGGGCCCGGACCACGATCCGGGTGCCGTCGTCCTGGAGCACCCGGGCCGGGTAGCGGATCTTCGTCCGGCCGGCCTTGAGCAGCACCACGTCCACCGTGGTGTCCCGCTCCGCCCGCGGTTCAGCCGAGCTGCCTGACATGACGCACCTCCGTAGCGCAGATGTCGTATCCGAGCCACTTGTTGATGGCGAGCATCGGTCCGTTCCCGGTGTCGTTGCCCGTGAACGCCTCCGTGTACCCGGCCGCGCGGGCGCGGTGCAGGCAGGCGTTCTTGGCGAGCTTGGCCAGGCCCCGGCCCCGGAAGGCGCGGGCGGTGCCGGTCATCGCGGTGCTGATGGAGGTCCCCCCGCTCGAGCGCGTTCGGGAATGGGGGAGGGTGCCGTCGGTGTAGGCGACGCTGAAGGCGGCCGGGCGGCCGTCGACGACCACGACCGAGGTGAGGCCGAGGTTGAGGAGCGGGTGCTTCCAGGTCTCCTCCCTCCACGCCTCGTAGTCGGTGAACTCCGTTTCGACGTCGCTGGGTTCGTCGGACGTCGTCTCGGCGTCCAGCGCGAAAACCGGACGCGGGTCGTCGGCGTAGTCGGCGGCGGTGCGCAGCTCGACTCCGGGAGGCGGGTCCTGGAGCGGCGGCAGGGTGCCGTGCGCGAGGTCCATGCGGAGGAAGTGCGCGGAGCGGCTCGCGCGGTAGCCGTGGCGTTCGGCGAAGGCGCGGTGGGCGGGCTCGTCCAGGACCCAGCTGAAGAGCTTGGTCGCGCCGTGGGCCGCCAGGTGTTCCTCGGCCGTGCGCACCAGCAGCGATCCGGCACCGTGGCCGGTCCGGTCCGGGCGCACATAGACGTTCAGGGAGCCCTGGCCCGGCTCCGGGCTGTCGTACGCCAGGCGGACCTGCGCGGTTCCGACCACCTCGCCGTCCACCTCCGCGACGAGGGAACGGAAGTGGGCGTCCGGGTGGCTGCGTGTGACGTGATGGACGACGGACTCCGGCGTGACCAGGATGAACGGCAGGGCCAGCCGGCGGACCCGGGCGAAGCCCTCGGTGTCGGCCGGGTCGTCGGGGTGGAGGTCGCGCACGATCACTGCCATGGGGGCGCACGCTACGCGTGGGGAGGGGACGGATGCCTCTCATTTTCCGGCGGGTACGGGAGAATCGGGCCGTGACCTTGAAGATCCACATTGATGAGGGCGCCGCGGAGGCGCCGTACGAGCAGGTGCGGGCGCAGATTTCCGCGCAGGCACGCTCGGGGGCGCTGCCGGTGGGGTACCGGCTGCCGACGGTCCGGGGGCTGGCCGAGACGCTGGGGCTGGCCGCGAACACGGTGGCGAAGGCGTACCGGGCGCTGGAGACGGACGGAGTGATCGAGACGCGCGGTCGCAACGGGACGTTCGTCGCCGCGGCGGGCCCGGCGGCGGAGCGCGAGGCGGCCGGGGCGGCACAGGCCTATGCCGAGCGGGTGCGCCGGCTGGGACTCGGCGAGGAGGCGGCACTGGACGCCGTACGGGACGCGTTGCGGGCGGCCTACGGGGAATAGCCGCGGCGGCCTGCGGGGAATAGCCGCGGCGGCCTGCGGGGACGGCCGTGGCCGTCACGCGCCTGGGGATGTCCGCGCCCGCCACGCACGGAGGATGTCCGCGCCCGTGGTGTGCGCGGGGCGTGGGGTGGCCGTGGGCGGTGTACGGGGCGGGCGGCGAGACCCGGAGGTCTCCGGCAGCTCAGGCACGGCTGTGCAGGCGCTCCGGCGTCCGTGTCACCTGCCGCCCCTCCCGCCCCGCCAGCTCCGCGAACGTCACCGCGTCCTCCACCGCGGCCCCGCCCGGATCGTTGTTGAAGTACACGTAGACGTCGTGGTCGTCGGGAAACGTGGCCGTGATGCGCTGGAGCCAGGTCCGCAGGGCCTGCCGGCCGTAGTGGGGCCAGGGCTGGGCGCGGCCCTGGTGGAAGCGGACGTAGCCCCACCCGGTGGTGCGCCAGAGCGGTGTCGCGGGCCGGGAGCGGACGTCGGCCCAGCACAGCGCCGCCCCACGCGAGCGCAGCACCTCCTCCACCTCCGGCGTCCACCAGGAGTCGTGCCGGGGTTCGACCGCGATCCGCGTCCCGGAGGGGAAACAGGCCAGGCAGGCGTCCAGCAGCCCGGGATCCGCGCGCAGGTTCGGCGGGAGCTGGAGCAGCACCGGGCCGAGGCGCCCGGCGAGCCCGGACGCGTGGGTCATCAGGCGCCGTACCGGCTCCTCGGGGTCCTTCAGACGTTTGATGTGCGTCAGATAACGGCTGGCCTTGACCGCCACCACGAAGTCCGGCGGCACCCGGTCCCGCCACGCCGCGAAGTTCTCCCGCGTCGGCAGCCGGTAGAACGCGTTGTTGATCTCGACCGTGGCGAAGCCCTCGGCGTACTCCTCCAGCCACAGCCGCAGGGGGCAGCCCTCCGGGTACAGCAGCCCCCGCCAGTCCTTGTACTGCCAGCCCGACGTGCCGACGAACAGGGTCATGCGTCCATCAAAGCACCGGCCGCGGCCGAACGGCCTCCGCGCAGCGACGACTACAGGTACAGCCCCGCCTCCGACCCGCCCCGCGGCTCCGGCAGCGCCGTCGGGGACGTGCCCCGGCGCAGCGCGTACAGCTCGGCCAGCGTCGCCCCCTCCCGGGCGACCCCCTCCTCGGTGCCCAGCCAGGTGACCGCCTCCCGCCGGGTCAGCGGCCCCACCTCGATCCGGGCCAGACAGCGGCCGGGGCGGACGACGGCCGGGTGCAGCCGTTCCAGGTCCTCGTTGGTCGTGACCCCGACCAGCACGTTGCGGCCCTGGCCCAGCAGTCCGTCCGTCAGGTTCAGCAGCCGCGACAGCGCCTGCCCCGCCGTGTGCTTGGCCTCGCCGCGGATCAGCTCGTCGCAGTCCTCCAGCAGCAGCAGCCGCCAGCGGCCCTTGCCCGCCGCGTCCTCCTCGCCGATCGCGATGTCCATCAGATAGCCGACGTCGCTGAACAGCCGCTCCGGGTCCAGGACGCAGTCCACCTGGCACCAGTCCCGCCACGAGCGGGCCAGCGTGCGCAGCGCCGACGTCTTGCCGGTGCCCGGCGGGCCGTGCAGAAGCAACAGCCGGCCCGCGATGTCCTCCGGCGTCGTCTTCATCAGCCGGTCCATGGCGTCCGCGACCGGCGCGGTGTAGTTGGGGCGCACCTCCTCCCACGTTCCGGCCGAGATCTGCCGGGTCGTGCGGTGCGGGCCGCGCCTGGGGGAGACGTACCAGAAGCCCATCGTCACGTTCTCCGGCTGCGGCTCGGGTTCGTCCGCCGCGCCGTCCGTCGCCTGGTCGAGGACCTTCTTGGCCAGGTCGGCGCTGGTCGCGGTCACCGTGACGTCCGCGCCCCGGTTCCAGCGGGAGACCAGCAGCGTCCAGCCGTCGCCCTCGGCGAGCGTGGCGCTGCGGTCGTCGTCGCGGGCCACGCGCAGCACGCGCGCGCCGGGCGGCAGCAGCGTCGCCCCGGAGCGGACCCGGTCGATGTTCACCGCGTGCGAGTACGGCTGCTCGCCCGTCGCGAAGCGGCCGAGGAACAGCGCGTCGACGACGTCGGACGGCGAGTCGCTGTCGTCGACGTGGAGCCGGATCGGCAGAGCGTCGTGTGGGTTCGCAGACATGCCGCCATGATCGGGCACACGGGCGCCCCGTGCACCCGCTTTCCGAGGTGCGCGCGGAGTGTCGGTACCGTGCCCCTCCGCCGCCCGTGCCCCGGTACGTCCGCCTCCCGGGTCGTACATGTGCGACATCTGCCCCGGCCCCCGCCCCCGCGGATACTGTTGCCCCCGATGGGACGTCATGAGTGGCACACGGGGGCACGGCGGTGGCGGCTCACCGCGCTGCTCGGCGTGTCGGCGGTCGTCGTGGCGCTGGTGGTGACCCTGCTCAGCACGCTCCCCGGCGACCGCGCGAGCACCGCCGGCACCACGCCCGACGGCGACAAGGCGCACGGCACGCCCGTCACCCCGCCCGGCGAGCCGCGGTCCGACGTCGGCTGGGGCTTCACCCACACCCAGTTCAGCGCCGACGAGGGCGCGGCAGCGGCGGTGGCGCGGATCAGCGGCAGCCTCGAACGGTCGGGGCTGCCGCAGAACCAGCACATCATGGGCTGGGGCGCCGACAACCCCGAGCCGGTGAAGGGCCGTTACGACTTCGCCGCCCTCGACCGCCGGGTCGACTTCGTCCGCGCCTCCGGCGGCACGCCGGTGATCACGCTGTGCTGCGCCCCGGACTGGATGAAGGGCGGGGAGGCCGGCGCCGGCAACACGGACTGGAGCCAGGAGGCCCTGGAGACCGCACCGCGGCCCGAGCACTACGCCGACTTCGCGGCCCTCGCGGCGACCGTCGCCCGGCGCTATCCCGACGTACGCCACTTCATCGTCTGGAACGAGTTCAAGGGTTTCTGGAACGACGCCGAGCAGCGCTGGGACCACGAGGGCTACACCGAGCTGTACAACCTGGTCCACAAGGCGCTGAAGGCGGTCGACCAGGACATCAGGGTGGGCGGGCCCTACCTGGTGATGGACAGCGTCGACCCACGGGCGGAGATCGCCTCCACCGCACTCCAGGGCCCCTGGGGCGCCCTGGACCAGCGGGTCCTCGACGCCTTCGCCTACTGGAACGAGCACAAGACGGGCGCCGACTTCGTCGTCGTGGACGGCTCCAGCTACACCAGGGACGACGAGCTGCTGCCGGACGAGTTCGCCGCGACGGAGAAGTTCACGGCCGTCGGCCGGTGGGTGCGGCGGCAGACCGGCGGCGGGCTGCCGCTGTGGTGGGCCGAGTACTACGTCGAGCCCGCCGACGGCGACGACGACCGGCACGGCTGGTCCGAACCCCACCGCCGCGCGGTCCAGGCCGCCGCCATGATCGCCATGGTCCGGGGCGGCGCGTCCTCCGGCTTCTACTGGAACCCGCAGGAGGAGACCGGCCCCGGCTGCCCTGGCTGCCTGTGGTCACCGACCGGCACCCGGGACGGGGGCGGCACGCTGCCCATGTACGACCTGCTCGCCCGCTTCGGCGCGGAGTTCCCGCCCGGGACGGCGTACGAGAGCGTGACTGCCCCGGCCGGCGTCCGCGTCCTCGCCACCGACAGCACGCTCCTCGTCGTCAACACCCGCGACCGGGCGATCGGCGCGGAGGTCGACGGCAGGCGCCTCGGCCTGCGGGCCTACGAGGTGAAGTGGGTGAGGCGGTAGCGCGTCACCTCATCGTCAGGAACCGCTGGACCAGCGCCGCGCACACCACCGTCAGCAGCGGCAGCGAGAACCAGAAGCTGCCCTGGAGCCACCGCAGTTGCCGCACGCCCGGCCGCGCCGCCACCCGGACCACCTCCCGTGCCGACAGCAGCACGATCAGCGCGACGGCCGCGAGGGCACCCACCACGGACCAGGGCGTCCAGGTCACCAGCGGCCCCGGCGGGCCGGGGCCGGCTTCGGGGACGGGGCCGGCGGGCTGCCGGGCGAGGGCGTAGACCGCGGCGTCCGCGTCGGCGAAGACCTTCCGCAGCTCCGGCCGCCCGTCCAGGTTCCGGAGCAGCCGGGTCCCCCAGGACTCCGGGTAGCCGGCGTCCATGCGCAGAGAGGTGAGCTGACCGCTGTTGACCATCAGATACGAGTGCGGACCGGCGTCCTGCAACGCCTTGACCAGACCCGCCACCAGCGCCGGGTCGGCCGGTGCCTGCGTCGGCAGGTACTGCACCTTCTCCATGTCCCGCGCGCCCCACGGCATCGCGGGTGTCACGGTCTGAAGCGGGTCGTCGCTGAGCCACAGCAGCCGCACGCTCGGGTCGTCGTGCGCGTAGACGAACTCCATGGCGGCGACCTCGCCCGGCCGTACCCGTTCGAACGGCTCGTTGCCCCAGCGCGCCACCAGGAACCCGCCCATCAGCACCAGCCCCGCCAGCAGCGCGGCCAGTGGGGCGAGGCGCGTCCGGTTGCCGTCCCCTCGCGCGGCGCTGACGTCGGTGCGCGGGAAGAGCGCGAGCCCCGCCAGCAGGGCGGCGCCGGGCAGCGCGAACAGGAAGACACGCAGCGCCATCTCGCCGCCGTACGACTGCATGCCGAAGCCGAGGAACGGCACGAAGGTCAGCACCACCAGCGACCGCTCACGGTAGTTGTGCGCGCGCCGCCGCCACCAGCCGAAGCAGGCGAGGGCCAGCACACCCCCGGCGAGCGCCACGCGCGCGTACAGCACGAGCTTGTGGATCGCGTCGCCGCCCTCGATGCGACCGGACACCGAGGACGAGACATTGCCGCCGACGCCCCCCATCCCGCCGAACAGCTCGTCGAAGTGCCCCGACCAGTAGGGCTCGGCCATGAAACCGATCCAGGCCACGACCATCACCCCGAACAGCAGGGGCAGCCCGCGCAGTTCGATTCCGCCGACCAGGACGAGGACGGTGAGCACGCCCAGCATCACGAACGGCGTGAGCTGGTGGGCCGGGACGGTGGCCGCGAACAGCGCGATCACGACGAGCAGCAGCGCCGCCCGCTGCCGCCGGCCGGCCGGCTCCACCTCCGCCTCGCCGGGGCGGAACCTCGTCCAGATCACACGCGGGGCGCGGAACCAGACCAGCAGGACGGCCACCAGGACGAGGTACAGCAGATAGGTGAAGCCCTGCGGGGAGAAGTAGTCCTGACCGACCCAGCCGCTCAGCGCGAAGATCCAGACGCCGGCCCACCGGGCGCGCCAGCTCGCCCGGAGCGCACGGGTCAGCAGGAACAGCGGTGGCAGGTAGAGCAGTTGGACGGTCAGCGGCCACCAGCGGATGACCTCGGTGAAGTCGCCGACCCCACAGGCCTGGGCGACGAAGGCGGCCACCGCGAAGAAGCCGGGCCAGCTCCAGCGCGCGTCCAGGTCCGGTACCGCCGTGCCCGTGCGGTCGATGTGGTCGAGGAAGCCGAGGTGCTGCCAGGCCGTGGCGAACCGGGGCTCGGACTCGATCACGGCGGGCAGCGCGTGCAGCGACACGACCGTCGCCAGCAGTGTGACCAGCAGCAGCGTGCGGTGCTCGACCGCGGGCCCGAGGAGCGCGGCGAACACCGCTACCAGGAGCGCGGCGCCGATCAGTGTCGGGACCGGCAGCACGGAGACCAGGCCCAGCCCGCTCATGCGGTCCAGGTCCGACTCGCCGAGGCGGGACGCCGGGACCCAGTAGAGCAGCAGCGCGGCGACCAGCGCGGAGCCGAGGACCGCACCGACGCGGGTCGGCCTCAGCCGCTGTCGCCAGGGGACCCCGGGGCGCGCGTCCCGCGCCGCCCCGTCCGCCACGGGCTCCGGCTTCTCCGCCGCGAAGGCCGGTACCCCCGTGGGCGGCGTTCCCGGTCCCGGCCGGACGTCCGGACGCCGTTCCTGATGGTCGAAGCCGGCCGGGAGGCCGAGCGCGAGGGTGTCGCCGTCGAGCGCCCAGGCCGGTCCGCCCCCGCGCGCCGGGCCGGGCTTCGCCGGGACCTCGCGCGTCCCCAGGTCGGCGAGGTCCCCGTCGGGTGCCACGCCCGGCGGGACGTCGGACGCGGCACCCCGGACGGTGCGGTACAGCCGGGGCGCCGCGATCGCCACGATCACCGAGAGACTGGCGATCTCGGCGACGCCTGCCCCGGCCAGCCCCATCCGTGGCAGCAGCACCAGCGTCAGACCGAGCACCAGCGCGCACAGCAGGCCCTGCAGCCAGGCCAGTTCCGAGGTGCGGCTCCGGGCGCGCAGCACCGCGAAGTACGTCTCCATGACGACTCGCAGCACCGCCCCGAGGGCGAACCAGCGCAGCAGCGGCGTCGCCGCCTCCGCGTATCCCGTGCCGAACACGCCGAGGATCCAGGGCGCGCCGAAGAACAGCACGGCGGCGACCGGCAGCATGATCCGGGCCATCCGCCGCAGCGCGGCCCGGGTGTCGGCGGCGAGCCTGCCCGGCTCGTGCGAGCCCTCGACGGTCAGTGAGGCGCCCATGTTGACGGCGAGCAGGTTCACCGTGCCGCCGATGGTGGCGGTGATGTAGAAGTACGCGTTGTCCTCGGCGCCGACCTGCGCGGCCACGATCACCGGCACCAGATAGACCACGGCGAGCGAGAACAACGACCCGGTGCAGTCCCCCGCGAGGAACCGCCCGGCCTCCCTCAGCGTCGGCGGCCGCGCGTGCTCCCCGGTCTGCGCCACATGCCGGGGCACCAGCCGCCGGAACACCAGCCAGCCCAGCGGCAGCACCGACGTGGCGATTGCCGCGACCCAGGAGACGAAGACCCCGGTCATCGGGATCACCACCGCGAACGCGACCAGCAGCCCCAGCTTCACCGCCGAGAACACGGTGTTCCCGACCGGCACCCACAGCGCGTTGCGCAGGCCGGTGAGCACACCGTCCTGGAGGGTGAGCAGGTTCCAGGCGACGACGGCCACCACGAATCCGGCGGCGGCCAGCGGCGCGTGCAGGAAGCGGTACGACGGTCCCCACGCGTCCAGCGTCAGCAGGAAGACGCCCGCGGCCAGCGCCACCACGAGCGAACTGCCCGCGTACGTCCGCAGGATCAGCCGCCCGGTGCCCCGGCCGGCGACCGGTATGAACCGGGCGAGGGCGCCGGTGAGCGTCACCGCGGTCAGTCCGGCGAGGAGCTTCATCGCGGCGATCGCCGCGGAGCCCTGGCCGACCGCCGCCTCGGAGTAGTGGCGGGCGGCGAGCAGCCAGTAGCCGAGGCCGAGCACGGCGCTGATGCCGGTGTTCAGCATCAGCGCGTAGGCGTTGCGCAGCAGCTGGCCACCGCCCGGCGACCGGCCGAGCCCCGGCAGTCCCAGCCTGCGCCGGGGCTCCTCGGTGATCTCCTTCCGGGTCGGTTCGGCCTGTGCTGTGGTGGTCGTGTCAGACACGGGTACGGGTGGCCTTCCGGCGAACCTGACGTGCTCTGCGGACCATCGCGTACCCCTTGGTGAGGGCGCGGTCCCTGGCAAAGGTGCGGATGAGCGCGCGGCCCTCGACGAGCCGCTCGAACTCCTCGATCCCGGTGCCGCGGCGCACGGTGACCCGGCGCAGGGCGTACGGCCCCTGGGCACGGCGGGCGAGGTCGTTGCCGACGGCGAGCGCCTGACCGAACCCCGCCGCCCGCACCTGCTGGCGGACCCGGCGGCTGGAGTAGCCGTAGGGGTAGGCGAACGACTGGGGCCGGGCGCCCACTTCACCGGCGACCACGTCCCGGCAGCGGCTCAGCTCGAGACGCAGGGCGGCGTCGCCGAGCTGGTCGAGCTGCGGGTGGCTGTGGCTGTGACCGCCGATCTCGACGCCGGACCCGGCCAGTTCGCGCACCTGGTCCCAGTCGAGCATGCGGTCCAGGCCGCCCCCGGTGTCGTGGACGCCCTTGATCCAGCCGGTGGAGACGAACAGGGTGGCCGGGAAGCCGTGCTTGGCGAGCACCGGCAGGGCGTGGCCGTGGACCCCCTCGTAGCCGTCGTCGAAGGTGATGAGGACCGGGCGCGGCGGCAGCGGACGGCCGCAGCGCCAGCGCCCCGCGAGATCGGCCGTGGTGACCGGGGTGAGTCCCCGGCCGGCGATGACCTCCATCTGCCGTGCGAACGCCTCCGGGGTGACCGACAGGGCGCGGGTCGCGTCGTTCGGCTCGGACGCGACCGCGTGGTACATCAGAATCGGAACGCGGGTGTCAGTCATGTCCGCTGCCTCCGATCGACGCCGTCGGGAACGCCGTGCCGTTCCTGCGTGCCCGTACGCTGCCCACGACGTAACCGCCGGCCGCCGCGCACACGCCCGCGACGATCGCCCCGGCTCTGCCCGCACCGCCCGGACGGGCCAGCACCGCGTCGCGCAGTCCGCGCGCCACCCCGGCCGGCAGCACCCGGGTCGCGTACCGGCGTTCGGACTCCAGCCCCTTCTGTGCCCCCACGCTCCGGGCGACCAGCGCCTTCGACAGGCCCTCGGCGTATGCCCGGGTGCGGAAGTAGCCGAACCGCTCGCGTCCCGGCGGCACCCGGTGGTGGATCACCGCGCGGTCGTCGATCAGCAGGACCGCCTCGGGCAGGGCGCGGGTCAGGCGGATGCACAGCTCCGTCTCCTCGCAGCCCAGCGGACGCCTGTCGCCGTCCCGTCCGATGCCGGTGGCGAAGCCGCCCGCCGCGTCGAACGCCGTGCGGCGGAACGACGCGTTGCCGCCCAGCACGTTGCGGACCCGGACCAGGCCGCGCGGCAGGCCCCGATAGGTGCAGCCGACCACCCAGTCGAACTCCTCCGGGAACCAGTCGGGCCGGCGCCCCGACGCCCAGACGGGCACCGTACGGCCGCCGACCGCCATCACGCGCGGGTCGGCGTACGACGCGGCGAAGTGGCGCAGCCAGTCACGTTCGGCGACGGCGTCGTCGTCGAGGAAGGCGATCACGCCGCCGTGCGCGGCGGCGATGCCGGTGTTGCGGCCCGCGGACAGGCCGCGCGGGCCCGCGTTGGCGAGGACCCGCACGACGGCGCCTTCCCCGCACTCCTTGTACTCCCGGCGGAGGCGGTCCAGGAGCGCCTGGTTGTGGTCCACGACCAGGAGCGTCTCCAGGGCCGGCCGGGACTGCGCCCGCACCGAGGCGACCGCCGCGAGGATGTCCTCCCAGCGGTCCTCGGTGTAGGCGCAGATCACGACGGAGATGCCGGGATCGCTCAAGAGACCTCTCCCCGGACCGTGCCGAGCACCGGTGAGGGGTGGCCACGGCGGCGCAGCGCCCGCCGGTTGGACCGCTCCCGCAGGATCACCCGCAGCACCCGCAGCCCGTCGCGCACCGCGCTGAGGTTGCTGGTGCCGTGGATGCGGAGGTACTCGTGGCTGGGGATCTCCTGGACCTTCAGCCCGGCCTTGACCACGCGGATGTTCATCAGCGTCTCGACCTCGAAGCCCGTGCAGTCGAGGTCGATCTTGTCCAGGCAGTGCCGCCAGAAGGCGTTGTAGCCGTAGCACAGGTCGGTGTAGCGGGCGCCGAACTTGCGGTTGACGACCGCGCACAGCGTGCGGTTGCCCATCTTGCGGATGAAGGTCATGTCGTCGGTGCCGCCGCCGTTGGCGAACCGGGACCCCTTGGCGAAGTCCGCGCCGGAGACCAGCGCGGAGACATAGCTGACGATCTCGTTGCCGTCGGCCGAGCCGTCCGCGTCGACCATCACGACGATGTCGCCGGTGCACGCGGCGAACCCGGTGATCAGCGCGTCACCCTTGCCCTTTCCGCGCTGTTCGACGACTTT
Source organism: Streptomyces sp. NPDC047706 (assembly GCF_043204795.1). Lineage (NCBI taxonomy): Bacteria > Bacillati > Actinomycetota > Actinomycetes > Kitasatosporales > Streptomycetaceae > Streptomyces > Streptomyces sp. NPDC047706. Next base: position 43,399 of record NZ_JBIDCW010000001.1, read on the forward strand.
CACCTCCGGCCACAGCTCCCGGGCGACCTCGACGGTGCCGTCGGTGGAATTGCCGTCCACCAGAACCACTTCGTGGATCCAGTCCGGAAGGGTCTTGAAGACGTACGGAAGATTCTCCGCCTCGTTCATGGCGGGAATCACCACGCTCACCGGCGGTGTGATCGCCAGGTGCGTGGATATGGGCCGGAAGGCGCCGGCCGTCGACGGATTCTGGTCGGTTGTCGCCGAGCCCAGAACAGAGCTCATGAGTGGCTTTCCCTCTCGTCCGGTGGACCGCCCACCCCCGGGCGGCCCGGCTCTTTGTCCGGTGCGAAAGGGGGGTTTGTACTGGCACAGCTCACCAGCGCCCGAAAGGCAACCGGTTGCGCGGACGGCTCGGCCCCACCTCACGTGTGACCGAACACGGCACCCCCCACCGCGCGCCGCCCCGGCACACCATCACGGCCCCTGAGCCCTCCCCTGGGTCCGCAGTGATGGCAGTCCGGTGCGGATGAGATGTATGACGGTATTGACGTATCACTCCTTATGGCAAGACCTGCGACTTGGTCTCACCTTTCCGTCGGTATGGCCGTTACCGTCGAGCTGACCGGACCTTGCCCCATTGCTTCAGCAGTCTGTCCGCCGGCTCGAACAGTTCCGGTCGCTTCACCACGACATTGCGCAGTGCGCGCACCGGCGCGCGCCGGGCCCGATGCCCGAACGCGACAGGATGACGTCGCGTCACCCACCCTTCGGACACGAGAATTTCCCGCGTCTTCAGGGAATCCTTGTATTCCTTCTGTCCCCGCCCGAGATCCAGATAGGCGATTCCGCCGGCGGCGGCAGCCTCCGCCATACGCAGATGCAGCACCAGCCCGGGGGAGTACTTCGCGTACGCCGGGTCGTACGCCGGGAACCAGCAGGCGAGCACCCGCTCGGTGCGCAGCCCGAAGTGGGCGGCGACCGGCCTGCCGCCCGCGTACAGCACCGACAGGATCCCGGCGAACGGCTCGGAGCGGGTGTGGAACAGGTGCTCCACCAGCCGCGTGATCCACTCGTGCGCGAAGCGGTCGCTGCGCCCCGTCCTGCGGTACTGCGCGGACTTCCACTCCATCAGCGTGCGCAGCGCGGCGGGGTCCCGCTCGTCGTGGACGTAGACGACCTCGCCGGTGTCACGGCCCAGCTTGCGGTCCTTGGCGAGGGTGGTCCTGGTGAACTTCGGCGACCGGTCGCGCAGCTGGGCCAGATACGCCTCGAACCCCTGGTCGACGTCGATGACGGGGGACGGGAAGCTGCCGGTGGCGTGCGCCTCGAACGGCCGCTGTCCTTCCACCAGGTGGTCGAACTCCCATACGGCGAGCCCGCAGGCGCGCAGCAGTTCCCGGGCGTCCCAGGTGAACCCGGGGCGGTGCACCACACCCTGCGCGTCGGAGACGCCGAGCCCGATGGCCCGGCCGACCCCTGCGGCGGTTCTCCGGAACGGGAGGAACGCGGCGGGCTCGCCCTTCTCGCGGGCCACCGCGATCCGTACGCCGCGTCCGCACCGGCCCACGGCCAGGGCGAACTCCGGGGACAGGAACGGGTTCGCCAGCTCGGGCGAGCCGTGCAGATGAGCCTTGGCCTGCATCGCCGTCCAGGCCGCCCGGTCGGCGGCGGTCAGCTCGCCGGGGCGGTACACACTGATGTCCACGTCAGGGGCCCTGTCTTCTCGCGGTACGGCCGCCGAGGCGCCGTACCAGAACCAGCAGCAGAGTGAGGGCGCTGAGAACGGTCACGGTCACGATGCCGCCCCGCACCGACCACAGGTGCAGGGCCAGCAGGGTCTGGGCCACCAGCATGTCGACGGCGATGGCGCCCGCCAGCGCCACGATGGCGCGGCCGAGCGGATCCACTGCGCCGAGCGCGGCGGCGATCGCCGCGGCCGGCGCCGCCAGCAGGAAGAACAGCGTGAACGGGCCGCGCAGCGGCGAGTCCGACTCGATGAGCGCGAGCCAGGCGCCGAGCCCGCCGGCGGCTGTCGCGGCGCCCGCTGGGGCGAACCTCAGGTCCCTCCCCGGACCGGGCTCTGCCCGCTCGGCGCCGTCCGGTGCGCCGGACGCGTCTGTCTTCGCGCGGATGGTCTGCATTGGCGACTTTGCCCCCCGAAGCGCCGGATGCCGGGCTTCAATGTCGCGCAGCCCTCGGGGGGCCGTCAAGACGCGGAATGCGCTCTCCACGACCCGAAACAACGTTCGCCGCGCGCGGCGGTCCGCGCTCGGGTGATGATCCGTCACATCAGGCTCACGGGTGTCACGGGCGAACCCGTGGTGAACTCGCGGACTCCCGCCCGGGAACGGTGAAGAGTTTTGGCATGGACACTTCCATTCAACACGCGTAGTTGGTACGACGGTTGAGGCAGAGATCCTGCTAAAGGGAGGTTCCATGAGACGTTCCCGACTTGTCGTGCTCCTCGGCTCACTCCTCCTCGCCGTCACGGCCGCCCTCACCGGCGCCGCCTCGGCGCAGGCGTCGGAAGCCGCCGCCACCGGCTATGTGGCGCTCGGCGACTCCTACTCCTCCGGCGTCGGCGCCGGCAGCTACATCAGCTCCAGCGGCGACTGCAAGCGCAGCACGCGCGCGTACCCGTACCTCTGGGCCGCCGCCAACTCACCCTCGTCCTTCCACTTCACCGCCTGCTCGGGCGCCCGAACGGATGAAGTTCTCGCCGGTCAGCTGGCGCCCCTCAACGCGAGCACCGGCCTGGTCTCGCTCACCGTCGGCGGCAACGACGCCGGCTTCGCGGACGTCATGACGACGTGCGTACTCCAGTCCGACAGCGCCTGCGTCTCCCGCATCAACACCGCGCGTGCGTACGTCGACACCACGCTCCCCGGCAAGCTCGACAACGTGTACGCGGCGATCCGCGGCAAGGCACCCTCGGCCCAGGTCGTCGTCATCGGCTATCCCCGCTTCTACAAGCTCGGACAGGCCTGCCTGGGCCTGTCCGAGACCAAGCGCAAGGCCATCAACGACGCCTCCGACCACCTGAACACCGCCATCGAGAAGCGCGCCCGGAACCACGGCTTCGCCTTCGGAGACGTCCGCACCACCTTCACCGGCCACGAGATCTGCTCCGGCGCCTCCTGGCTGCACAGCGTCAACTGGTTCAACATCGGCGAGTCGTACCACCCGACCGCCGGCGGGCAGTCAGGCGGCTATCTGCCGGTGTTCGACAGCACCGCCTGACCCTCACGGAGCGGGCGAGGAGGAAGGGGAGGCCCCGCCCGTCGGGGTCTCCGTCACACAGGTCACCGAGAACGCCACCGCGTTGGACGTCACGCGCACCGGATCCCTGACCTCGACGCCGAGTTCGTTCTCGTACGTCCCGCTCTCCTCGTACGTCGTCACGACGACCCGGTCCTGCCGGGTCCGCTGTCCGCCCTCCGGGAAGGACAGCGTGCGCCAGCCCGGGTCGGTCACCTCGCCGTCCCGGGTCACCCACCGGTAGTCCACCTCGGCCGGCAGCCGGCCCACCGTGAAGGTCGCCGTGAAGGCGGGCGCCCGGTCGTTCGCGGGCGGGCAGGGGCCGGTGTAGTCGGTGCGGGAGCCGGAGAGGCCCACGGTCACCGTCTGGGGCGCGGGAGCCGACGAGGGGCTGTCGCTCGGCGTCGGCGTCGTGGCCCCGCCGCCGGTGGTGGTCTCCTCCGGCGGGGCCGGCTCCTCCGGCGGGGCCGGCTCCGCCGGTCCCGCCGTTTCCGGGGCGGACGTGCCGGTGTCCCCCGCCGTTCCGCCAACGCCGCCTTCGCCGTTGTCGTCGTCGAGCAGCGCGTACGTCAGCCCGCCGGCGGCGAGCGCCAGCGCCGCGACGCCCGCCACCAGCGCGGCGACGGCGCGACGGTCACGGCGCGGCTCGGTGGTCGCCGTGGTGGCCGGGCCCGGCCGCGGCGGGGTGGGGGAGCGCGGCTGACGGTGCTCGGCGATCGCCCGGGGGTACGGGGTGTACGGCGTCGTCGGCGCGGTGTCCGCGCGCGGCAGGTATCCCGCTGCGGGGGTGCCGCCGGCGCCGGCCAGCCGCAGGTCCCGCTCGGCCCGTTCGGGCGACAGCCGCTCGGCCGGGTCCTTGCGCAGCAGCCCCTCGATGACGGGGGTGAGGGGGCCGGCCCGGCGCGGCGGCGGCAGTTCCTCGTCCACGATCGCGCGCAGGGGCTGAGCGGGGTGTCGTGCCGGAAGGGGGAGTGGCCCTCGACGGCCGCGTACAGCAGCACGCCGAGCGACCACAGGTCGGACTCCGGGCCGGGCGTGCGGCCGAGGGCCCGCTCCGGGGCGAGGAACTCGGGCGAGCCGACGACCTCGCCGGTCATGGTCAGCGCGGAGCTGCCCTCGACCGTCGCGATGCCGAAGTCGGTGAGGACGGCCCGGCCGTCGTTCGACAGCAGGACGTTGGCCGGCTTCACGTCCCGGTGCAGCACCCCGGCCTCGTGCGCGGCGCGCAGCGCGGACAGCACCTCGGCGCCGATCTGCGCCGCGCGCCGCGGCGGCAGCGGGCCCTCGGCGTCCAGCAGATCCGCCAGCGAGATGCCGCGGACCAGCTCCATCACGATCCAGGGCCTGCCCTCCTCGGTGGCCACGTCGTACACCGTGACGACGTTGCGGTTGGCGACCCGCGCCGCCGCCCAGGCCTCACGTTCCAGACGCACGTACAGCCGCTCCACGTCGGAGGCGGGGAGCCCGGCCGGGGCGCGTACCTCCTTGACGGCGACCTCGCGGCTCAGCACCTCGTCGCGGGCGCGCCACACGGTCCCCATCCCGCCCTCGCCGAGCGGGGACAGCAGCCGGTACCGGCCGGCGATCACGCGTTCACTTCCCGGTTGCACGGACACGGGCGCCCCCCTTCGCAGCCGCGAGTGATGTGTCGTGTGATTTCTCCCCAAAAGTAGCTCACCCGAATGCCGATGCCGCCCCCCTGAGCACCAGTCCGGCACCCAGGGCCACGACGACGAACGCGGAACCCACCGGCGCGACGCGGCGGACCAGCGACGTCAGCGGACCGGCCGCCCAGCGTGGCCGCCGGCCCAGCGCACGGGTCACACCGGCCCCGAACTTCACGACGGCGAAACCGGCGGCGGTCAGGGTGAGGGCCAGACCGGCGCCGTACGCGACGACGAGCAGCAGGCCGAACCAGGCGTGCCCGAGGGCGGCGGCGCCCACGAGTACGACGACGGCGGAGGGGCTGGGCACCATCCCGCCGGCGAAGCCCATGAGGACCGTGTCGCGGAGCGTGGGGGCGACGGGGTGCGAGTGGGTGTGGCCGCCGTGGGTGTGGGCGTGGGTGCGGGGGTGGTCGTGTTGGTGGGGGTGGGGGTGGGGGTGCGGGTCGTCGGGTGCCGCGTGGTCGTGCGCGTGGTCGCGGTCGTGCCGGTCGTGCGCGTGGTCGCGGGGGTCGTCGGCGTGGGTGTGCTCGTGGCCGTACCGGCCGTGCTCCGGGTCGCGCTCGTGCACGGTCACGTGGGCCCTGCCGTTCTCCTTGTCGTGCTCGTGCTCGTGCTCGTGTGCCTTGCCGTGGTCGTGCGCGTGTACGTGTGCCTTTTTGCGCCCGGGGAGTCGGGGATCGCCGTGCCCCCGGCCGCGGACCGCCCGCCGGACCAGGCCCGCTCCCGCCAGCGTCACCAGGACGCCGCTCGCGATGCCCAGCCAGGCGACCACCGAGGGCGCCGCCGCGGAGCCGGCCGTGACCAGCAGGCCGAGGGCGACCACCCCGAGGGTGTGGGTGACCGTGACGGAGGCGGCCAGGGGCAGGACGTCCTTCATGCGGGCCCGGCCGCCGTGGGCCGCCGCGGTGGCCGCCATCAGTGTCTTGCCGTGCCCCGGTGCGAGGGCGTGCAGGGCGCCCAGGCCGATCGCGACGAGCAGGGCGAGGGCGGCGAAGCCCGCGGTGAGGTCCTGGCGGGCGACCAGGGAGTCCAGGGCCCTGGTCCAGCGATCGGCGCCACGCGGCAGCACGGACGCGGCGGGCGCGTCGCCCCGTTCCTCGGCCAGCGCGGGACCGCCGGGCCCGACCCGCAGGGAGGCGGAGCCGATGTCGGCCGGGGACGACAGCAACTCCTCGGGGTAGTAGGTCAGTTCGCGGGACGACGACCGTTCCGGCACGTCAGACGCGGTGAGCGTCGTCCGGTCCCCGCGTGCGGTGATCTCCCGCCAGCCGGGGCCCGACCCGGCACCGGCGCCGCGGAAGCCGACGGTTGCCGGGGCGCCCTCGGGGAGGGCGGCGGTCAGCCGGCACTCCAGGCGGAGTGTGTCGAGCCCCGCCTGACCGGGGAGCACGCGCGCGTGGCCGCCGGGGACTTCGAGGGGGACCGCCCGTCCGTCGACGGTGACCTCGCTGTCCCGGGCGGCCGCGGCGCACCGCTGCTTCGCCCACCCGTTCAGGCCGAGCCGTCGGACGTCGGGCGCGGCCTGGGTCGCGGGGATCTCGGCGAGGTCCTCGACGTGCAGGACGCGGAGTTCGCCGGGCGCGGCGATCAGGCCGTCGTAGTAGTTGACGGTGAAGTTGCCGAGCGGGTGCGCGGAGGCGGTACCGGCGGGGACGAGCAGCAGGGCGGCGGTGGCGGTCAGGACGGCGAGTGCGCGAGAGAGTTTCACCTCGCCGCCTCCAGGGACTTCAGCGCCGTGCGGGCCTCGCGGGCGCCCAGCGGGGAGAAGCCGGAGTTGAGCTCCAGGGCCCTGGTCAGGGAGGCGCGGGCCTCCTTCGCGCGGCCCGTGGCGCGCTCGATCATGCCGCGGTGGTACAGGAAGGCGGCGTTGCGGTAGCCGGTGGCGGTGGCCCGGCGCGCGTACGGCCGGGCCTCCTCGGCCCGGCCGTTGACGTGCAGCGCCCAGGCGAGGGCGTCCGCGGTGTGCACGGTCCGGCGCCGGTCCCACTCGGCGCGCGCGGCCCGCAGGGCCAGCTTCTTGTCGCCGTGGTCGGCGGCGGCCAGCGCGGTGTCGAGGTCGGCGTTGACGCCGCCCGCGCGCGCGAGGGCGGTCCAGGCGTGGACGAGGGCGTACTGCTCACGGGCCTTGGCCCGGTCGCCGCCCGCCTCGTACAGCTCGCCGAGCGCGACCAGCGCGCCGGGCAGGGGGGCGGCTGCGACGACCGCCGTCATGCCGCGCACCGCCTCGGCGCGGTCACCGCCCGCCGCCTGGGCGCGGGCCCGTCCCTCCAGCGCGGGGAGGTAGCCGTCGTCGGCGGCCAGGGCGCGGGCGTAGTGCCGCAGGGCGCTCACGTGGTCGCCCTGGTTCCAGGCGAGTTGGCCGAGCGCGGTGGCGACGTACGCCCTGTCCGCGGGTGTGACGGCGGCGTCCTGGGCCTGCTCCAGGACCCGGCGGGCGGTGCGGACGTCGCCGCGCAGCTCCCGCACGTACGCGTACCGCGTGAAGACGGGGATGCCCGGCCGCCGGGAGTCTGCTTCGTCGGCGGCCTTCGCCGCCTGTTCGTAACGGCCGAGTTCGAGCAGGGCGTCGATACGGCTGCACAGGGCGCGTTCGTTGTAGGGGTTCTGCTCCAGGGCCCTGCCCGCCTGGTCCAGGGCCGCGGCGAAGTCGTGGCGGGCGGCGGCGAGGGCGGCCCGGCCCGCCAGCGCCTGGTCGTTGCGGGGACGGAGCGCGAGGGAGCGCTCCAGTGCCTTGCCGGCCTGCGGGTAGCGCGAGGGGTCGCCGTCGACCCTGGCCTGTTCGACGTAGGCGAGCCCGAGGGAGGCCCAGGCGCCGAAGTCGCGGGGCTGGGCGCGGAGGTGGGCCTGCAGTGCGGAGACCGCCGCGTCCAGGTCGCCGCCGAGCAGGGCGGCGGGATCCACCCCGCCGCCCGTCGTGGCCGGGGCACGTGCGTCGCCGGCCCGCGTGTTGCCGACCGCGACGGACGCTCCGGTGAGCGCCACGGCCAGCAGCACGGCACAGCCGGCGACCTGCGCCCGGCGCCGGCGCCGGGCGGCTGCCGGGACCCGCGGCAGCGCGGCCACCCGCTCGCCGGCGCCCACCGCGCCGGGCGGTGCGCCACCGGCCGGTTCCGCGGCGGTGCGGTCCTCCACCGCCCCGTCACCCCCGGCGTCCGGCGCACGGCCGTTCTCGCCCTTCGGGTCTTCGTCGTTGGTACGCGGGACCATGCCTCTCCTCGGTGCGCCTGCGGGTCGGACGTGTCGGTGGGGAGGCGCGGCCCGCGCCGTGGGGGATGGGAGGGGTGCGGGCCGCGCCGTTCGGTGGGGGCGTCAGTACGCGCGGCCCCGCATGCGGCGCCACCACAGCAGGGCGGCGCCGATCAGCAGGATTCCGCCCGCACCCGCGCCCGCGGAGGCGGCGATCAGGGTCGTGTCGTCCGAGCCGGCCGGCTGCAGGGCGTCGCCGATCTGGCTGCGGACGTCGTTGCCGCCCGAGGTGCCCTTGGCCAGCGGGCCGCGCGAGCCCTCCGTCGGCAGGGCGACGTACGGGAAGGTCTTCTCGAACTCCTTGTCGTTCTTGTCCACCGCGTCGCCCAGGTCGCTCTTGGCGCCGAGCAGTTCACCCTCGACGACCTGGAGGGAGGCGTCGATGACGTCGTCGGTGAGGCGGCGGCCGTTGGGGAAGCCCGCGTTGTCGCCGTCCAGGACGCCGAGCCGCTTCGGGGCGGCGGTGGGCTTGACGGACGTGTTCAGCCGCAGCATCTCGGACGGCGTCACGTGCGGCGGCTGGTTGAGGTCCGGCACGCCCTTGAGGAAGACGTCCACCAGGTCGTTGCGGGGCTCGTCGGGCGCCGGGATCTTGTAGATGGCCTCGATGAGCTTCGGCAGCTCGGGGTGGGTGACGTTCTCCAGGAACTGGGCGTCGTCCCACGGCCCGGACGCGTTGAACGTGTCCTTGTCCTCGATCGGGTTGACGACCTCGTTGACCAGCGGGTTGCCGAGGCGCGAGACCTGCCGGAAGTGACCTTGGGCGTTCTTGCGCTGGGTCGTCGACCAGATGCCGACGACGGGCTGGTGGGCGGACTCCTGGATCAGGTGGTTGGGCACCTGAAGGGCGATGGAGTTGACGTTGTAGCCCTTGAGAGTGTCGTTGCCGACCTCGGAGAGGTTCCCGCCGTAGAGGAGGTCGAAGACCCGCAGGTCCAGGAAGAACGGGTCGTCGGCCTGACCGGCGAACGTCGTGGAGCCGCCCGCCAGTTCGTGTACGGCCTCCTTGCGCAGCGCCGCGTAGTCGGGCATGGACGCCTTGCCGACGTTCGACGGCGCGACCGGGACGTCGTCCGCGATCTTCGTGCGGGACACCAGCCGCTGCTTCTTCAGCCGCAGCAGCTCGATGTCGTAGGTCTGCGTGACGTTGAGGTCCTTGTCGTCCAGGGTCTCGACGGGACCGGTGTTGTAGAGGAACGTCTTCTTGTTCTTGACGTGCGTCCGGAAGGTGTAGCGAAACAGCAGCTCGCCCTGTCCGTCGCCGTTGTTGTCGATGTGGAGGTCGTACTGGGCGTCCTCGGCGAACGTGAAGAAGTTCGGTCCGCCGGCCGGCTCCTCGAACGGGATCCAGTTGGCGATGATCGTCGTCGTGTCCGGCTTGTCCGGGCTGACGAACGCGTACACGTCGGTGTTGTCGTACTGCGGGGTCCCCGATATCAGCGGGGCCTCCCGGTGGCTGGAGGCGGCGGCCGCCCCCGGTTCCAGAGCGGTCACGCCTGCGGCCGCGAGCCCTGCGGCGGCCAGCGCACCACAGACGAGGGTGGCGACGCCCCTGAGTCCCGCGCCGCGCTTGGAGTTTGCTGTCATGCCGTCCGTCCTCAGTGCCGACTTTCCTGAACGCCGGGGGATTCGAAGCGGGCGGCGGACCGGATTGGTCGAACGGGAAATTCAATTCCCGCCTGTCCGGCCCGCGTTTTCGGCACGCTGATCCGTAACCCCATCCGGAGGTGCGTGCGTTGCGAGTGTCTGGTGTGTCGGGGCGGCCGGGGTGCGGCCGTGGAAAGGGGGAGCGCGTGGAGGCGGACAGACTGCTGGTCCGCGTCGCGGGCGGGGACCAGTCGGCGTTCGAGGAGCTCTACGCACTGGTGTCCGGGCCGGTGTTCGGGCTGGTCAGGCGAGTGGTGCGGGATCCGGCGCAGTCCGAGGAGGTGGCCCAGGAGGTGCTTCTCGAACTGTGGCGCTCCGCCGCGCGCTTCGACCCCGCCCGCGGCAGCGCCCTGTCCTGGATCCTCACGCTCGCCCACCGCCGGGCCGTCGACCGGGTGCGCAGCGCCCGCGCGGCCGGCGAACGGGAGCAGCGCGAGGCGCTGCGTGCCGGGACGCCCGCCTTCGACCAGGTCGCCGAGGAGGTGGAGGCGGGGCTCGAACGCGAGTGGGTGCGCCGGTGCCTGGAGAGGCTCACCGCCCTTCAGCGGGAGTCCGTCACCCTCGCCTACTACGACGGCTACACCTACCGTGAAGTGGCCGAACGGCTCTCGCTGCCGCTCGGCACGGTCAAGACCCGGATGCGCGACGGACTGACCCGGCTGCGCGAGTGCCTCGGAGGAGTCGCGTGAGCTTCCTGGACCGTCCGCACCCCGAGCGCCGAGGGGGTGGGGCATGAGCCTGCTCGACCGTCTGCGCGGCCGTGCGGACCTGCACGGCCTCGCCGCGCCCTACGCGCTCGACGCCCTGGAACCGGACGAGCGCATCCGCTTCGAGAAGCACCTGGCGGGCTGCGAGCGCTGCGCACGGGAGGTACGGGAGCTCTGCGAGGACGCCGTGCGGCTCGCCTGGTCCACGGCCGCCCCCGCGCCGGCCGCCCTGCGCGAGCGGGTACTGACCGCCGTACGCACCACTGCGCAGGAACCGCCGCGTGCGCGTGAGGTCGTGCTGCCGCCGCACGTATGGGGTGCGCAGCCGCCGCCGGCTCGCGCCCGGACACCGCGCACGCGCCCCATGTTCGTGCCGTTCGCCACCGCGACGGCCGCCGCGGCCCTCGTCGTCGCCGCCCTCTTCGCCGTCCAGGCGGACCGGACCGGGGACCAACTGGCCGCCGAGCGGGACCGGTCACGTGAGATCGCCCACGTCCTGGCCGCTCCGGACGCGCGTGCGGCCACCGGACGGGATGCCGAGGGGCGAACGATCGGAGTGATCGCTTCCGTTTCCGAGGGGCGCGCGGTGGTCACCCTGAACGGGTACGACAAGCTGCCGGGCGACCGCGTGCACCAGCTGTGGGTCATGCGCCCCCAGGCGCAACCGCGCTCCCTGGGCCTCCTGGACGGCGACACGCCCTTCGTCGCGAACGGCCTGGACAGGGCGGCGACGTCACTCGCCGTAACCGTCGAGCCCGACGGGGGGTCGGTCCGGCCCACCACGCAGCCGGTTGTCCAACTCGCCCTGGAATCTGTTGGATTCGGAGAGTGATCGAAGAGGGATGGTCAACGCCCTTACGGGGAAGGTGAATCCTGTGACCGCGATACACGGGTGCCCGCGCGGGGAGATAGGGTTACCCTGCCCGGGCCGGGTGGACTCGTACGGGTGGGGAGTGACATGGAACAGATAACAGTGCGCAGCAGGGCGAGAGTCCCTGCGATCACCTGCGGGAGCAGCGCGACCAGCTCGCGCCTCGACCGCCATCTCTCGGTGCTGGCCGGCCCCGCCGTCCCGCAGCGCGAGGCGGCCGAGGCGACCTCGTTGATGCGTGAGATAACCGCACGTGACACCGTGCACGAGCGCAGCGACCGGGTCTCGCGGGTGAGCCGGGTCTCACTCTTCGCCCCGCTGCGCCGCCTGCGCCGTTCCCTGTTCGGCGGCCGCTGACCCGCACGGGCGTCCCCCGACGCGCTCTTCGAAGGCCCGCGCTCAGGCAGCCACACCGTCCCGGCGCAGCGCTGCGATCTCGCCGTCCGTCATCCCCACGGCCCGCAGCACTGCTTCGGTGTGCTGTCCGAGCGCGGGTACGTCCCCGCTCCGCGCCGGCTCCCCACCCGGCCAGGTGATCGGCGGCAGCAGCGCCCTCAGCGGCCCGGCGGGCGAACCCACCTTCCGCCACCGCTCCCGCGCCGCCAGTTGCGGATGGTCCGCCACCTCCCGTACGTCCCGCAGCCGGGCGCAGGCGATGCCCGCGGCCTCCAGCCGGGCCTGCGCCTCGTCGGCGCTCAGTGTGCCCAGCGCCCGAGCGACCTGCTCGTCCGTACGTTTCCGGTGGGCCACCCGCGCCGCGTTCGTAGCGAACGCCGGATCAGTGCCCAACTCGGGTCGCCCGATGACCTGTTCGGCCAGTCGCCGCCACTCCCGGTCGTTCTGCACCGACAGCAGCACCCGCCCGCCGTCCGCCGTGGCGTAGGCGTCGTAGGGCGCGATGACGGCGTGCGCGAGGCCCGTGCGCGCCGGTGGAGTGCCGTCGTGCATCACATGGTGCAGCGGATGGCCCATCCACTCCGCGAGCGCCTCCAGCATCGACACCTCCACCGGCCCGCCGCGTCCCGTGGTGCCGCGCCGCACCAGCGCCGCCAGCACACCCGAGAAGGCGTACATGGCCGCCGCGATGTCCGCCGCCGGGATGCCTGCCTTCACCGGCTGCTCCGCAGTCCCCGTCACCGACACGAGCCCCGCCTCGCACTGCACGAGCATGTCGTACGCCCGCTTGTCCGCGTACGGCCCCGCCGCCCCGTATCCAGAGATGTCCACGGCGATCAGCCTCGGGTGCGCGGCGCACAGCGTGGCCGCGTCCAGCCCGAGCCGCGCCGCCGCCCCCCGCGCGAGGTTCTGCACGAACACGTCCGCCTCCGCCACCAGCCGCCGTACGGCGTCCAGTCCGCGCGGATCCTTCAGGTCCAGCGCGACGGACTCCTTGCCGCGGTTGCACCACACGAAGTGCGAGGCGAGTCCGCGGGCCGCGGTGTCGTAGCCGCGCGCGAAGTCGCCGCCGTCGACCCGTTCGACCTTGATCACCCGAGCACCGAGATCGGCGAGCTGCCGGGTGGCGAAGGGGGCGGCGACGGCCTGCTCGACGGCGACGACGGTGATGCCCTCCAGGGGCAGGGGGAGACGGTCCATGGGGTGGATCATGTCCCGGGACCGGCTGGTTTGTCAGCGGGGGCGGGCGTCAGTCCTCGCCTGGGCGGCCGGATCGCGACGGGCGACTGTCCGCGGCTGGCGGCGGCCTTCGCGGAGGATCCCGGGCCGATCGACCTGGAGGCGGTGTTCGAGCGGGCGCTGCAGCGGGTGCTGGGCGGGTTCCAGGGGGCCGTCCAGCCGTCCTTTGTTCCGTCCTGCTCCAGCTAGAGAAGTGTCAACTGCCCCTCCGGGCCCTCCTCGGCGGCGTCCAGGACCGACGCGGGGCGGCGGGCGGAGTCGGGGGCGGGCAGGACTCCGGCGGTGCGCAGGCCGGTCGCGGTGAGGGTCGGTTCCGGGGACAGCGCGGGGAGTTCGGCCAGCAGTGTGAGGACCGTGATCAGCTCCAGCAGTTCCGAGGTCCACGCCTGGGGCCAGGCCGCCGGGCGGAGCGCGAGGAGCGTGCCAGGCCCGGCGTCGGCCGTCCGGGAGGTGAACCACTGCTCCAGGACGCGGACGCCGCCCGCCTCGAAGTCCCAGGCCTCGCACGGCACGGGGGAGATGCGGCCCTCGTCGAGGTGCAGGGTCTCCTCGTCGGGGTCGTAGTCGAGTGTGCGCGGCCGGGCGGGGAGCGGGGCGCGGACGTAGGGGCGGCGGCCGCCGGGCAGCTTGGGGCGGTCGCCGTCGCGGCGCAGCAGCCACAGCATGCGGCGGCCCGTCGCGACGCCCTGCGACCAGAGGGTGGGGTCGTCGGTGAGCGGCACCGTGAGGTCGGGCCGTACCGCGGCCAGGATCCAGGCCAGGACGTCGACCGGGCCGGGGGCCTGCCCGAGACGGTCGGCCAGGTGTTCCAGCAGGCCCGGCGCCAGGTTCGGCTCGGCGCCGCCGGGGCGGCGGTACAGGGGCCGGACCCGGCCGGTGCGCAGCAGCGGGAACAGGGACGTGGCCAGCAGGCGCGGGCCGCCGCCCTGCGGGCTCTCCACCACGAACACCTGCCGTTCGTCGGCGACCCGCCACAACTGGGGCCGCGCCGCGTCGATCAGCCGGTGGTCCGGGATCAGCCACTGCTCGTCGAAGGGCGCCGCCAGCACCCGGACCGGCTCCGGGCTGGGGCCCTGCGCGCGCAGCAGTCTCTCCGTGCCGGTGGACCGGCCCGGCAGTTGCCCGACCGCCGAGTGCAGGGTGCGCCAGCGCGTCGGCTCGAACAGGGCCTCGCGGTCCGCTCCCTCGGCCTTCATCAGCGCGTCCCAGCGGGCCTTGAGGGAGGCCGGGTCGGGGGCCGCCGGCCACCCCCGGCCGAGTCGCGGCGGTGCGACGGACCACGGCATGAGGTCCGCGAGCGGCGGAGCGTCGTCGTGCGTCACGCCGGGCATCGTACGACGCGGGTACGGCACGCGGGTCAGGTGGCGTCCAGCGTCACCGTGAAGGAGAAGCGGTCGCCGCGGTAGTGGATGACGGCCACGTCCAGCACCCGGCCGTCCCCGTCGTACGTCACCCCCGTGTAATGCAGGATCGGGCTCAGCAGCGGAACGTCGAGCAGCCGTGCCGTCTCCGGGTCCGCGAGCCGCGCCTCCACGGTGTCAGTGATGCGGCTGATGTCCGCCCCGGCCACGTCCCGCAGCACCTTGGTCATCGGCCGGCGGCCCAGGTCGTCGAGCTCGATCCGGGCGGCCACCTCGGGGCGGACGTAGTTGTGGGCGTGGTTGGTCGGCTCGCCCGTCTTCTCGTCGCTGCGCAGCCGGTGGTACGTCGCCACCTCGCCGAGGTCGGGGAAGTACGCGGCGAGTTCGGCGGGTACCGGGGCGTGCCCGTGGTCGAGCAGTTCGGCGGTCATGCCGGACTGCTGGGCGACGATCGCGTCCACCGAGCCCAGCAGCCGCACCGGGGCGCCCCGCCGCGCGCTGGGCTCGATGAACGTGCCGCGCCTGCGGTGCCGGGTGATCAGGCCCTCGTCCTCCAGCTCCTTCAGCGCCTGCCGCATGGTCAGCACGCTCACCCCGTAGTGTCCCGCCAGCTGCTCCTCGGTCGGCAGGCGCAGCGGGTCCCGGGGCGAGCGGCCGAGTATCGAGGCGCGCAGCGACTGCGAGACCTGGTACCACAGCGGCAGCTTGCGGTTCAGGACGATCGAATCGGGGGCGAAGGAGGTCACGGGCCCATCCGTACCGGCAGGATCGAGTCAGTGCAAGGGGCGGAAGTGCCGCTCCATGCCCTGCCACACGTCGTCGTAGCGCTGTTGCAGATGGTCCGCCTGCTCCGCCTGCGGCGTCAGGGTCATCGGCCAGCGCGTCTCGAACATGAACGCCAGCCCGTCGTCGACCTTCTGCGGCCGCAGCTCGGCCGCGCTCGCCCGGTCGAACGTCTCCCGGTCCGGGCCGTGCGCCGACATCATGTTGTGCAGCGAGCCGCCGCCGGGCACGAAGCCCTCGGCCTTCGCGTCGTAGGCGCCCTCCACGAGCCCCATATACTCGGACATGACGTTGCGGTGGAAGTAGGGGGGCCGGAACGTGTCCTCGCCGACCAGCCAGCGCGGCGCGAAGACCACGAAGTCGACGCCCGCGAGTCCTGGGGTGTCCGACGGGGAGGTGAGGACCGTGAAGACCGACGGGTCCGGGTGGTCGTAGGAGATGGTGCCGATCACGTTGAAGCGGCGCAGGTCGTAGACGTACGGCACATGGTTGCCGTGCCAGGCGACGACGTCGAGCGGTGAGTGGTCGTACGTCGCGGTCCAGAGGTTCCCGCAGTACTTGGTGACCACCTCCACCGGCCCCTCCACCTCCTCGTAGGCGGCGGTCGGGGCCCGGAAGTCCCGGGGGTTGGCGAGGCCGTTGGCGCCGATCGGGCCGAGGTCGGGGAGGCGGAAGGGGGCGCCGTAGTTCTCGCAGACGTAACCGCGCGCCGACTCGTCGAGCAGTTCCACCCTGAAGCGGACCCCGCGCGGGACGAGCGCGACATGGCCCGGCTCCACCGCCAGCAGCCCGAACTCCGTGCGCAACAGCAGCCCGCCGCGCTCCGGCACGATCAGCAGCTCGCCGTCCGCGTCGCTGAAGACCCGGTCCATGTCGGCGTCGGCGTGGTAGAGATGCACGGCCATGCCGGTGCGCTGGGTGGCGTCGCCGTTGCCGCCCAGGGTCCACAGGCCGGCCAGGAAGTCGGTGCCGGGCGGCGGTTCGGGCAGCGGGTTCCAGCGCAGGCGGTTCGGGTCGGGCACGGTCTCGGTGAAGGGGGCCGTGCGCAGCGCGCCGTTTCCGGTGCGGGTGAACGCCGGGTGCGCGGCCGAGGGGCGGATGCGGTAGAGCCAGGAACGGCGGTTGTGGGCGCGGGGTTCGGTGAACGCCGTACCGCTGAGCTGCTCGGCGTACAGGCCGAGAGGGGCGCGCTGGGGTGAGTTCCGGCCCTCGGGCAGGGCGCCCGGGACGGCCTCGGAGCTGTGCTCGTTGCCGAATCCGGAGAGGTAGGCCAGCCCTTCGGCGGTCTTGCGCGATTCCCCGCGCTCGAACACGCTCACGCTGGAGGTATCCCCGTCGCTCATGATCGCTGCTCCCTTGCCCGCCGATTCCTATGGTCAACCGTAGGATTGCGGTTGCTCCGGCGCAAGGGGGATGTCCGGCCTCCTCTCGGCGGACCACGCGGGGGCCGGGAACCGGACTCCAGGGTGATTCGCGGTGTCGTACCGGTGTTCTACGCTCGCCCGCATGTCGTGGACGCGCCGATCCCGTGCCGTGCTCGCGGTCTGCGCCCTGTCGGTGGCCGCGGCCGCGGGCTGTGGCACCGGCGATGCCGGGGAGCGCGGGATCGGTGAGTCGCCGCCCGCGCCGGGCCGGCTGCTCGACGGCACCGACGAGGCGGGCCGCCCCTACCGCGAGGTGCGCGAGGGCGCGGCGCCCGAGGTCGGCATCGAGGTGCAGCCCGACGCCTCCGGCGCCGGGTGGGACGTACGGCTGCGCCTGCGTGACTTCGGCCTCTCGCCGGCCGGTACGGCGCCCAGGGCGCTGCCCGGCCGGGGCGTCGCCCGCCTCTTCGTGGACGGCCACCCCGTCGCCGAACTCCGCGACCCCGAGCACCGCCTGTCCGCCGGCCTGGTCCCGCGTGGCACGCACCAGGTGACCGCGCGGCTGTACGCCGACGACGGCACCGTGTGGGCGGTGGACGGCGAGCCCGTCGAGTGCACGGCGGACCTCACCGCGTCCGGGAGCGAGCCGGCGGCCGCGACGAGCACACCGGGCGCGGATGGGCGTACCGGGGGCGGAGGTTCACCGGACCCCGGCGGAAAGGCATCATGAAGCCCGTGCCCCATCCGAACACGCTGCGTCGTGCGCCCGTCCAGCGGCGCAGCGCCGAACGCCTGACCCGCATCCTCGACGCCTGCGCCGACCTCCTCGACGAGGTCGGCTACGACGACCTGAGCACCCGCGCGGTGGCCCAGCGCGCCGGTGTGCCCATCGGCTCGGTCTACCGCTTCTTCGGCAACAAGCGGCAGATGGCCTGCGCGCTCGCCCAGCGCAACCTGGAGCGCTACGCCGAGCGCGTCACCGCGCGCATGAAGGGCGCCGAACCCGGCGACTGGCGGGCCGCCATGGATGCCGTGCTCGACGAGTACCTCGTCATGAAGCGCACCGCGCCCGGCTTCTCCCTCGTCGACTTCGGCAACCAGATCCCGGTCGGCAGCCGCCGGGCCGAACCCAATCACCATGTCGCCGACCGGCTCACCGACCTCCTCGGGGGCCATCTCTCCCGCGAACCCGACGCCGAGCTGCGCCGCATCTTCCTGATCGCCGTGGAGACCGCGGACGCCCTGGTGCAGCTGGCGTTCCGGGTCGATCCGGAGGGGGACGCGGACGTCATCGCGGAGATGCGGGAGATGCTGCGGGCGTATCTGGGGCGGGTGCTGGACTGAGAGGCCGTCCCGGCGGCGCACGCGCTCCTTTCCGGGTGCGGGGGGGCTCCCCTCCGTGCATACCGGTCGGTATGCTCGACACGTCCGAGCGTCGCCGTAGCCGCCAGACCCCGGGAGGACCCGTGTCCCGCACCGCCCTGCGAATCTGCCCCCTGTGCGAGGCCACCTGCGGGCTGACGCTCACCATCGAGGGAACCCGCGTCACCGGGGCCCGCGGTGACCGCGACGACGTGTTCAGCCAGGGGTTCATCTGCCCCAAGGGTGCCTCCTTCGCAGCCGTCGACGGCGACCCCGACCGGTTGCCGGGCCCGCTCGTACGCAAGGACGGGGAGTTGCGGGAGGCCACCTGGCAGGAGGCGTTCGACGCCGTGGCGGCCGGGATCAGGCCGGTCGTCGAGCGGTACGGGGCGAACTCCGTCGGCGTGGTCCTCGGCAACCCCAACGTGCACACCATGGCCGGCGCGCTCTATCCGCCCGTCCTGCTCGGCGCCCTCGGCACCAGGAGCGTGTTCACCGCGTCGACGGTCGACCAGATGCCCAAGCACGTCTCCAGCGGGCTGCTCTACGGGGACGCCAACGCCATCCCCGTGCCCGACCTCGACCGCACCGACCATCTGCTGCTCATCGGGGCCAACCCCCTGGAGTCCAACGGCAGTCTGTGCACCGCGCCCGACTTCCCCGGCAAGCTGAAGGCTCTCAAGGCGCGTGGCGGCACCCTCACCGTGATCGATCCGCGCCGCACCCGCACCGCCAAACTCGCCGACCGCCACATCGCCATCCGGCCCGGCACGGACGCCCTGCTGCTCGCGGCGATGGCGCGGGTGCTCTTCGAGGAAGATCTGGTCGCGCTCGGCGACCTCGCGTCGCACGTCGAGGCCCTCCCCGAACTCCGCGAGGCGATAGGGGACTTCACGCCCGAGGCCGTCGCCGGCGCCTGCGACGTCGAACCCGATGTGACGCGCGCCCTCGCCCGGGAACTGGCCGCCGCCCCCACCGCCGCCGTCTACGGCCGCATCGGCAGCTGCACGGTCCCGCACGGCACCCTCGCCAGCTGGCTCGTGGACGTCCTCAACATCCTCACCGGCAACCTCGACCGGCCGGGCGGCGTCCTCTTCCCGCAGGCCGCCACCGACCGGACACCCCGCCCGGCCGGACCCGGCCGCGGCTTCACGCTCGGGCGCTGGCGCTCCCGGGTGAGCAAGCACCCGGAGGCGAAGGGCGAGTTGCCGCTCTCCGCGCTCGCCGAGGAGATCGACACCGCCACCGAGGAGGGCGAGCCGATCCGGGCGCTGATCGCCATCGCCGCCAACCCGGTGCTGTCCGCGCCCGACGGCGACCGGCTCGACAAGGCCCTCGACTCGCTCGACTTCATGGTCAGCGTCGACCCCTACCTCAACGAGACCTCCCGCCACGCCCACGTCGTGCTGCCGCCGCCTCCGCCGTCCCGCAGCGCCCACCACGACTTCGCCTTCAACACCCTCTCCGTGCGCAACCAGGTCCGCTACACCCGCCCCGCCGTCCCGCTCGAACCCGGGCGGATGGCCGAGACCGAGATCCTCGCCCGGCTGGTCCTGGCCGCCTCCGGGATGCACGGCGCCGACCCCGGAGCCGTCGACGCGACGGTCATCGACCAGACCCTCGGCAAGGCGGTCAACGAGGCCCACTCACCGGTGCACGGCCGGGAACCGCGCGACCTCGCGGCCCAGCTCACCGGCGACAACGGCCCCGAGCGGCGGCTGGACATGATGCTGCGCCTCGGCCCCTACGGCGACGGTTTCGGCGTACGCCCGGACGGGCTGACCCTGGAGAAGCTGCTCGCCCATCCGCACGGCGTGGACCTCGGCCCTCTCCGGCCCCGCCTGCCGCAGCCGCTGAAGACGGCGAGCGGGAGGGTCGAGCTGCTGCCGCGCCCCATCGCCGGCGATCTGCCGCGGCTGCGGCGGGCCATGGAAGAGCGCGCCGACGGCCTCGTCCTCGTCGGCCGCCGCCATCTGCGGTCCAACAACAGCTGGATGCACAACGTCCCCGCCCTGACCGGCGGCACCAACCGCTGCACCCTGCACATCCACCCCGAGGACGCCGAACGGCTCGGCGTGCGCAGCGCGGCGCCGGTGCGGATCAAGGGAGCCGGGGGAGAGGTGACCGCCCCCGCCGAGATCACCGACGCCGTCCGTCCCGGCGTGGTCAGCCTGCCGCACGGCTGGGGGCACGACCGTCCCGGCACCCGCCTCACGCACGCCGCCACCGACCCCGGCGTCAACGTCAACCAGCTCCTCGACGGCAGCCTGCTCGACCCGCTGTCCGGCAACGCGGTGCTCAACGGCGTGCCCGTGGAAGTGGCGCCGGTGCCCGGCAAGCTCACCGCGCTGACCTGAGCAAAGCTGTGACCAGGAGTTTTGCGCTTATTGCTCGCAGGTCAACGTCTTGTTAACGCTGTTTGACGGGACCTAACGTCGTCGCACCGCCGGCCCTGGTGGGAGTTCAAGGGCGAACGTTAGGTATCCACTCATGCTGACCATCCTCGGCTTCGCCATGATCGCGACCTTCCTGGTCCTGATCATGCTGAAGAAGATGTCGCCGATCGCGGCGCTCGTGCTCATCCCCGCGCTGTTCTGCGTGGTCGTGGGCAAGGGCGCCCACCTCGGCGACTACGTCATCGACGGAGTCTCCACCCTCGCCCCCACCGCGGCGATGCTGATGTTCGCGATCGTCTACTTCGGGGTGATGATCGACGTCGGTCTGTTCGACCCGATCGTCCGCGGCATCCTGAAGTTCTGCAAGGCCGACCCGATGCGCATCGTCGTCGGTACGGCCCTGCTCGCCGCGATCGTCTCGCTGGACGGCGACGGCTCGACCACCTTCATGATCACGGTCTCGGCGATGTACCCGCTGTACAAGCGGCTGAAGATGAGCCTGGTCGTCATGACCGGTGTTGCCGCGACCGCCAACGGCGTGATGAACACCCTGCCGTGGGGAGGCCCGACCGCCCGCGCCGCCACCGCCCTGAAGCTGGACGCCGGCGACATCTTCGTCCCGATGATCCCGGCCCTCGCCGTCGGCCTGGCCTTCGTCATCGCCCTGTCGTACTTCCTGGGTCTGCGCGAGCGCCGCCGGCTCGGTGTGCTGACGCTGGACGAGGTGCTGGAGGAGGAGCCGGACGAGGAGAGGCAGACGGTCCTCGTGGGCAACGGCTCCGGTGCCGCCACCGGCAAGGTCCGCCTCGACAAGGGCAACGGCTCCACCGCCACCGGCGGCTCCGGCACCGACGCCGAAGCCCCCTGCGAGGACGACGACTTCCAGGGCCTCGACCCCGACCGCCCCACCCTGCGCCCCAAACTGCTCTGGTTCAACGCGCTGCTCACGGTCGGCCTGCTCACCGCCATGATCATGGAGCTGCTGCCGATCCCGGTGCTGTTCCTGATCGGCGCCGCCCTCGCGCTCACCGTCAACTTCCCCAAGATCCCGGACCAGAAGGCCCGCCTCGCCGCGCACGCCGACAACGTCCTCAACGTCTCCGGAATGGTCTTCGCCGCCGCCGTCTTCACCGGCGTCCTGCAGGGCACCGGCATGGTCGACAGCATGGCCACCTGGCTGGTCGACGTCATCCCCGGCAGTATGGGCCCGCACATGGCCCTGGTCACGGGCGTGCTGAGCCTCCCGCTCACCTACTTCATGTCCAACGACGGCTTCTACTTCGGTGTCCTGCCGGTCCTCGCCGAGGCGGGCGCGGCGCACGGCGTCACGCCGCTGGAGATGGCCCGCGCCTCGCTGGTCGGCCAGCCGCTGCACATGTCCAGCCCGCTGGTCCCGGCCGTGTACGTGCTGGTCGGCATGGCGAAGGTCGAGTTCGGCGACCACACGCGGTTCGTGGTGAAGTGGGCGGCCGTGACCTGCCTGGTGATTCTCGGCGCCGGAATCCTGTTCGGCATCATCTGACGGATCCGCGCCCGACCGGCTGGCAGTGGCGGGACGCCAGCGGCACGATCGGGAAGGAGCGGTCGTACGAGCTGATCCTGCTGTATCCGGTGGGTGCGGCGGCGGTCAGTGACCGGAAGATCGAGGAGATCCGGCGGGACTACGAGAAGGCCTTCGGTCAGGAGGCGGTCGGGCGCGTGGACGATCAGGTGCGGGTCGGCTTCTGAGCCGCTCGGCGGCGTTGCCGTACCCTCTCGGCGGGCCCTGGCGCGGGAAAACTATCGCCGCTAGTTTGGGTGCCGACGACACCGCGGTTCGGGAGGTAGGCCATGAAGGCCCGGGACGGGATGTACATCGACGGCACCTGGCGCCCCGCCGCAGGCCGGGACCTGATCGAGGTCGTGAACCCGGCCGACGAGGAGATCATCGGCCGGGTCCCGGCGGGCACCGCCGAGGACGTGGACCGGGCCGTGCGCGCCGCCCGCGCCGCGCTGCCGGCCTGGTCCGCGACGCCCCCCGCCGAACGGGCCGCGCGGCTGGCCGCCCTGCGCGACGTGCTGGCGGCCCGCAAGGACGAGATCGCGGAGACGATCACCGCCGAGCTGGGTTCGCCGCTGCCGTTCTCGCAGGCGGTGCACCTGGGCGCACCGATCGCGGTGGCAGGTTCGTACGCCGGACTGGCCGCGACCCACCCCTTCGAGGAGAAGGTCGGCAACTCGACCGTCTACCAGGAGCCGATCGGCGTCGTCGGTGCGATCACGCCGTGGAACTACCCCCTGCACCAGATCGTCGCCAAGGTCGCCCCGGCCCTCGCCGCGGGCTGCACGGTCGTGCTGAAGCCCGCCGAGGACACCCCGCTGACCGCACAGGCCTTCGCGGAGGCGGTCGACGAGGCGGGCGTCCCGGCCGGTGTCTTCAACCTGGTCACCGGCCTCGGCCCGGTCGCCGGGCAGGCGCTCGCCGAGCACCCGGGCGTCGACCTGGTCTCCTTCACCGGCTCCACGGCCGTCGGCAGGCGGATCGCCGCCACGGCGGGTGCCGCGGTGAAGAAGGTGGCCCTGGAACTGGGCGGGAAGTCCGCCAACGTCATCCTGCCGAGCGCCGACCTCGCCAAGGCGGTCAACGTCGGCGTCGCCAACGTGATGTCCAACTCGGGGCAGACGTGCAGCGCGTGGACCCGGATGCTGGTGCACTCCTCGCAGTACACCGCCGCCGTCGAACTGGCCGTCGCCGCGGCCGCCAGGTACGGCGAGCGCATCGGGCCCCTAGTGAACGCCCGGCAGCGGGACCGCGTGCGCGGCTACATCGACAAGGGCGTGGCCGAGGGTGCCCGCCTGGTCGCGGGTGGCGTCGAGGCACCGCGTGAGCGCGGCTACTTCGTCAGCCCCACCGTCCTCGCGGACGTCACGCCGGAGATGACCGTCGCGCAGGAGGAGATCTTCGGGCCGGTCCTGTCGATCCTCCGCTACGAGGACGAGGCGGACGCCCTGCGCATCGCGAACGGCACGGTCTACGGCCTCGCCGGCGCGGTCTGGGCGGGCGAGGAGGCGGAGGCGGTGGCCTTCGCCCGCCGGATGGAGACGGGTCAGGTCGACATCAACGGCGGCCGCTTCAACCCGCTCGCACCCTTCGGCGGCTACAAGCAGTCGGGCGTGGGCCGGGAACTCGGCGTGCACGGCCTGGCCGAGTACCTCCAGACCAAGTCCCTCCAGTTCTAGAGGAGATCATTGTCATGGCCGTTCGTGCCGCCGTCCTTCCGGCTGTCGGTGCCCCGCTGGAGGTCACGGAGATCGACCTCCCCGAGCCCGGCCCCGGCCGGATCCGGGTCCGCCTCGCCGCGGCCGGGGTGTGCCACTCCGATCTGTCCCTGTCCAACGGCACCATGCGCGTCCCGGTCCCGGCCGTCCTCGGCCACGAGGGCGCGGGCACGGTCGTCGCCGTCGGCGAAGGGGTCACGCATCTCGCGCCGGGCGACGGCGTCGTCCTCAACTGGGCCCCGTCGTGCGGCGACTGCCCCGCCTGCGCGCGCGGCGAGGTGTGGCTCTGCGCCAACGCCCTCAACGGCTCCGCCGACGTCCACGCCCACCGCACCTCCGACGGCGCCCGGTTGCACCCCGGGCTGAACGTGGCCGCGTTCGCGGAGGAGACGGTGGTGCCGACGTCCTGCGCGCTGCCCGCACCGCGGGGTGTCCCGCTGACCGACGCGGCGCTGCTGGGCTGCGCGGTCCTCACGGGTTACGGCGCCGTGCACCACTGCGCGCAGGTCCGGCCGGGCGAGACGGTCGCGGTGTTCGGCGCCGGCGGGGTGGGCCTGGCGGCGATCCAGTCGGCGCGGATCGCGGGCGCCGCACGGATCGTCGCGGTGGACGTCTCGCCGGAGAAGGAGGAACTGGCCCGTGCGGCCGGTGCCACCGACTACGTCGTCGCCTCCGACACCACCGCCCGGGAGATCCGCGCCCTGACCGGTAAGCAGGGCGTGGACGTGGCCGTGGAGTGCGTGGGGCGCGCGGTCACCATCCGCACGGCCTGGGAGTCGACCCGCCGCGGCGGCCGCACCACGGTGGTCGGCATCGGAGGCAAGGACCAGCAGGTCACCTTCAACGCCCTGGAGATCTTCCACTGGGGCCGCACCCTGTCCGGCTGCGTCTACGGCAACTCCGACCCGGAGCGGGATCTGCCGGTCCTGGCCGAGCACGTCCGCGCGGGCCGGCTGGACCTGTCGGCGCTGGTGACCGAACGGATCGCCCTGGACGGCATCCCGGCGGCGTTCGAGAACATGCTGGCGGGCAAGGGCGGCCGGGCGCTGGTGGTCTTCTGACCCCGGCCGTCTGCGAGTTCTGACCTCGGGGGACCCGGGCGCTGCCCGGGTCCCCCCTTTCTCCCCAGGCCCCCTCGGTGACTTCACGCACGACCGTTGACCCCATACCGTCCGGTCAGTATGTTCCCCGGGAACGTCCCCACCGCACCCACCGGAGTGTGCACACATGGACACCCCACCTTCCGCCCAGCCGCTCACCACCACGCCGGTCACCCCCGACCGCCGCCGGGTCGCCACCGCCGCCGCCCTCGCCTCCGCCGTCGAGTGGTACGACTACTTCGTCTTCGGCATCGCCGCCGCCCTGATCCTCGGCGACCTGTACTTCCCCGCGGGCAGTCCCACCGCCGGTGTACTCGCCGCCTTCGCCACCTTCGCCGTCGGCTTCCTCGCCCGCCCCCTCGGCGGCATCGTCGCCGGCCACCTCGGTGACAAGCGCGGCCGCAAGCCGATGCTGGTCCTCGCGCTCACGCTGATGGGCGTCGCCACCACCGGCATCGGCCTGCTGCCGACGTACGAGACGATCGGCGTCGCCGCTCCCGTCCTCCTCGTCCTGCTCCGCGTGGCGCAGGGCGTCGCGGTGGGCGCCCAGTGGGGCGGCGCGATGCTGCTGGCCACCGAGTACGCCCCCGAGGGCAAGCGAGGCGTCTACGGCAGCGTCGTCCAACTCGGCGTCCCCATCGGCGTGGTGACCGCCAACACGGTCTTCCTGCTGGCCGGCGCGCTCACCTCGGAGCCGGCGTTCGAGTCCTGGGGCTGGCGGCTGCCGTTCCTGGTCGGCGTCCTCGTGCTCGCACTCGCCTGGTACATCCACACCCGCGTCGAGGAGACCCCCGAGTTCCGGGAGGCGGAGAAGGCGCTGGCCGAGCGGGAGAAGTCGGAGCAGAGCAGCCCGCTGCGCACCGTCCTGCGCCACCATCTCGGCACGGTGCTGCTCGCCGGCGGCTCCTTCGCCGTGAACACCGCGACGTTCTACATCCTCATCACCGGCGTCCTCGACTACACCACCCGCGAACTGGACATGAACCGCGGCGCGGTCCTCACCGTCTCCCTCTGCGTCAGCCTCACCCAGCTGATCCTGATCCCCGCCTCGGCCGCGCTCTCCGACCGGGTCGGCCGGATCAGGATCTACGCGCTCGGTGCGGCGGGCATCGCGCTGTGGGCCGTCCCGCTGTTCCTGCTGATCGACACCGGTTCCCTGCTGTGGCTGGCGGTGGGCACCTTCGTCGCCAGCTGCTTCCTCAGCATCATGTACGGCCCCCAGGCCGCCCTGTTCGCCGAGCTGTTCACGCCCGAGATGCGCTACACCGGCGCCTCCCTCGGCTACCAGATCGCGGCCGTGGCCGGTGGCGGGCTCGCCCCGTTCGTCATGGTGCTGCTGCTGGAGGCGACCGGCACGTCCATGGCGGTGTCCGCCTACATCATCGGCCTCGCCCTGATCGCGCTGCTGTCCATCAAGGTCCTGGCGGACCGGGCACGTTCACGCTGACCTCGAGGCCTCCCGTTCGGTCCGCGACACCGGCCCGGTCGCCGGTGCCGCGGACCGCGGCCGGGACCGCGACACCGCCACGCCGGCCAGGCACAGCGCGCCGCCCGCCATGGTGAGCAGTCCGGGCACCTCGCCCAGCGCCAGCCAGGACATCAGCACGACCAGGGCGGGGACGGCGTACGTCGTCGCGCCCATCCGGCTCGCGGTCGTGCGGGACAGGGCGTAGGCCCAGGTGGTGAAGGCCAGCGCGGTCGGGAAGACACCCAGATACACCATGTTGAGGGTGGCCGTCGGCGGCGCGGCGGCCGCCTCCGTCACCAGCTGCCAGGAGAACGGCAGACAGCACACCGCCCCGACCAGGCAACCGAACGCCGTCACCTGTAACACGCTCGCCCGGCCCAGGGCCGGCTTCTGCGCCACCACGCCGCCCGCGTAGGCGATCGCGGCCAGCAGGCACAGCGCCACCCCGAGCACCGACGAGCCGCCCTCGCCCGACATCGACAGACCCACCGTCACCGCGCCGGCGAAGGACACCGCCATCCCGGCCAGCAGCCGCGGCGGCATCGGATCGCCGAGCAGCCGGGCGCCGAGCAGGGCGATGAGGATCGGGCCGACGTTCACGACCAGGGCCGCCGTGCCGGCGTCGACCTGCTGTTCGCCCCAGTTGAGGGCCACCATGTAGAAGCCGAACAACAGCACGCCCGATATCGCGATTCCGCGCCAGGCCTCCCGCGGCGGCCACCCCTCCCCTCGTACGACAAGCACCACGCCCAGCACGAGGGCTCCCGAGAGCAGCCGCCCGAGCGCCAGCGCGCCCGGCGAGTACGCGGCTCCCGCGCTGCGGATCGAGACGAAGGCGGAGGCCCACAGCACCACCGTGACGGTGGCGGCGCCTGCGGCCAGCAGCTGGGTGGGAGGGGCGAGGTTCATCATGTTCCCGAGGTCAGGAGGGGCAGGGGTACGGGGGCTCGCGGATTTCGGACGGGGTGCCCGGCGCTCAGCGCACCGCGGCCACCCCGGTGCCGAGCGGGGCGGACAGCGCCTGCTCACCGGCCGGGGTCACCTTCACCGCCCGCTCCGAGCGATGCGCACACGCCAGCCCGTGTCGCGGGCGTGCCGGCACAGCGCGGCGCTCGCGGCGCCCGCGAGGTGCGGGCGCCGCTCGGTCCGCTCCAGGCAGGCGCGGGCCGGCGGGCGGCGGCCGGTGCGGTCCAGGGCGATGCCCGTCTCGCCGAACCGGCGCAGGCCCGCCTCCGTGAGCGCGAAGCCACCGTTCCGCTCGTCGCTCGTCGCCTCCGGGCCGCGCCGGCCGGTGCCGGGGCGCGCCCGTGCCCGGCCGCCCGGGGCCGGGGCGGCCGAACTCCCCGCGCCGGCGCTCTCCTTGGACCCGCTCGCCGCCCACAGCAGTCCGCGCGCGGTGAGCGCGTCGGTGAGCGTGATGCCGAGCCGCCCGGCGAGATGGTCGTAGCGCGTGCGGCCCCGGGCCGTGGCCGACCCGGCGCCCGCCTCGCGCGGCCCGCCCGCCCGTCGGGCCACGGCACCCGGCGCGACCTGCGCGGCCAGAACCTCGACGAGCTGCGCGATCCGAGCGTCGGCCAGCCGTACGTACCGGTGCCGGCCCTGCCGTTCCTCGGCCGGCACTCCGGTCATGCGTCCGGCATGGGACCGGCATCCTTCGGTGCTCCCCGAAATATGCCTAGGGGAGCCGCGCGACCTGCTCGTACTGCAGTGCAAGCCCGTCCAGCAGCGCGCCGAGCCCCGTCTCGAAGGCCCGCTCGTCGATCTTCTCCTGCTGCTCGGCGAGGAGGTGCGCCTGCCCGAGGTGCGGGTAGTCGGCCGGGTCGTACGCGCTCTCGTCGGTCACGAAGCCCGCGGCGAACGAGCCGAGCGCGGAGCCCATGATGAAGTACCGCATCAGCGCGCCGATGGACGTCGCCTGCGCCGGCGGCCAGCCTGCCTCGACCATCGCGCCGTAGACGGCGTCGGCGAGCCGCAGCGCGGCGGGGCGCCGGCCGGGGCCGCGGGCCAGTACCGGCACGATGTTCGGGTGGTCGCGCAGGGCGGCCCGGTAGGAGACCGCCCAGTCGTGCAGCGCGGTCCGCCAGTCCCGCCCCTCCTCGAGCATCGACAGATCGACCTGCGCGCTCACCGAGTCGGCGACCGCCTCCAGGATCTCGTCCTTGGTGCGGAAGTGGTTGTACAGCGATGGCCCGCTCACTCCCAGCTCCGCCGCGAGCCGCCGGGTGGAGACGGCCGCGAGGCCCTCCGTGTCCACCAGCGTCCGGGCCGCGTCCACGATCCGGTCGGTGCTGAGCAGGGGCTTGCGCGGTCGGGCCATGGCGCACATAGTAAAGCTGAGCCAGAAACTAGCACTGCTAATTTAACGTACGACCTTCAAGGTGTGCCTTTCCTGTGGGGTGACGTGTCATGAACCTGGAGCTCAGCGAGGAGCAGGCCGCCGTACGGCAGCTCGCCCGGGACTTCGTGGAGCGCGAGATCACCCCCCACGCCACCGCCTGGGACCGCGCCGAGGAGGTCGACCGGGGGATCGTCAAGAAGCTCGGCGAGGTCGGCTTCCTCGGCCTGACCGTCGACGAGGAGTACGGCGGCGGCGGAGGTGACCACCTCTCGTACTGCCTGGTCACCGAGGAACTCGGCCGCGGTGACTCCTCCGTGCGCGGCATCGTCTCCGTCTCGCTCGGCCTGGTCGCCAAGGCCGTCGCCGCCTGGGGCGACGAGGAGCACAAGCGCCGCTGGCTGCCGGGCCTGACCTCCGGTGAGTACGTCGGCTGCTTCGGCCTGACCGAGCCGGGCACCGGCTCCGACGCCGGCAACCTGACCACCCGCGCCGTCCGCGACGGCGGGGACTACGTCATCAACGGCACCAAGATGTTCATCACCAACGGCACCTGGGCCGACGTCGTCCTGCTCTTCGCCCGGTCCACCGGCGCGCCCGGCCACAGGGGTGTCTCCGCGTTCCTCGTGCCGGCCGGCACACCGGGGCTGACCCGCCGCACCATCCACGGCAAACTCGGCCTGCGCGGGCAGGCCACCGCCGAACTGGTCTTCGAGGACGTCCGCGTGCCCGCCGCCGCCATGCTGGGCGAGGAGGGCAAGGGCTTCTCGGTCGCCATGTCGGCCCTCGCCAAGGGCCGGATGTCGGTCGCGGCCGGATGCGTCGGCATCGCCCAGGCGGCGCTCGACGCGGCGGTCCGTCACGCGGGCGAGCGCGAGCAGTTCGGCAAGTCCATCGCCCACCACCAGCTCGTCCAGGAGCTGATCAGCGACATCGCCGTGGACGTCGACGCGGCCCGGCTGCTGACCTGGCGGGTCGCCGACCTGATCGACCGCGGGCTGCCGTTCGCCACCGAGGCGTCCAAGGCCAAGCTGTTCGCCTCCGAGGCGGCCGTGCGCGCCGCCGGCAACGCCCTCCAGGTGTACGGCGGCTACGGCTACGTCGACGAGTACCCGGCGGGCAAGCTGCTGCGCGACGCCCGGGTGATGACCCTCTACGAGGGCACGAGCCAGATCCAGAAGCTGCTCATCGGGCGGGCGCTCACGGGCGTTTCGGCGTTCTGAGTACCATCTGAGTACTTCGGCGGATGTGGCCGTCGCCACATTCGCCGACCCTGTTCCCCATGAGTGACACACCGGTCAAGCAGCAGAGCACGGCCGCCTTCTACGGACAGGCCGTGGCGTCGTTCGCGGTCGCCCTCGCCGCCACCGCCGTCGGCATCTTCCAGTTGGAGGCCGACCCGTGGGTGCGGGCCTTCCTCGCCATCGCCGTCCTCTACCTCGTCACATCCGCCTTCACGCTCGCCAAGGTCATCCGGGACCGGCAGGAGGCCGGGCAGATCGTGAGCCGGGTGGACCAGGCCCGGCTGGACAGGCTGCTCGCCGAGCACGACCCCTTCGAGAAGCTCTGAAGCCGCTCCCCGCCCCGGGACCCGCCTCGCTAAGCGCCCGCTCAGCTTCGGCGGTATGGTGGAGCCTCTGGTCGGCGAGAGGGGCGAACGAGCGATGACTACGGCGGAGGAGACGGCCGGCGGCGAGACACAGCCGTGGGCCGAGGTCACCCCCGAGGCGGCCCGGCGACTGCTGGTCGCGGCCGTGGAGGCCTTCGCCGAACGCGGCTACCACGCCACGACGACCCGTGACATCGCGGGCCGCGCCGGGATGAGCCCGGCCGCGCTCTACATCCACTACAAGACCAAGGAAGAGCTGCTGCACCGCATCAGCAGGATCGGCCACGAGCGGGCCCTGGACATCCTGCGGACCGCGGCCCGGCGCGAGGGCGGCGCGACCGAGCGGCTCGCCGACGCGGTGAGCTCCTTCGTCCGCTGGCACGCCGGGGGGCGCACCACCGCGCGAGTGGTGCAGTACGAGCTGGACTCGCTCGGCGCCGAGGCCCGCGCGGAGATCGTCGCGCTGCGCCGGCAGTGCGACGCCGAGGTGCGCGGAATCATCGAGGACGGCGTCGCGGCGGGCGAGTTCGAGGTGCTCGACGTACAGGGCACGACGCTCGCGGTGCTGTCGCTCTGCATCGACGTGGCCCGCTGGTTCAGCACCGCGGGGCCCTGGACGCCCGACGAGGTCGGCGCGCTCTACGCCGACCTCGTGCTGCGGATGGTGGGGGTGCGCAAGGCGCCGGCCGCGTAGCTCCCACGGGGTCCCGCTGCTCGGCGGCTGCCGCGGCTCAGAGGTAGTACCGCGACACCGACTCGGCCACGCACGCCGGCTTGTCCCCGCCCTCGCGCTCCACCGTGAAGGCGACACTCACCTGGATGCCGCCGGTGACGTCCTCGACGCCGGTGATCCTCGCGGTGGCGCGGAGCCGGGAGCCGACCGGGACGGGGGAGGGGAAGCGGACCTTGTTGGTGCCGTAGTTGACGCCCATCTTCATGCCCTCGACGCCGATCAGCTGCGGGCCGAAGAGGGGCAGCAGGGAGAGCGTGAGGTAGCCGTGGGCGATCGTCGTGCCGAAGGGGCCGGAGGCGGCCTTCTCCGGGTCGACATGGATCCACTGGTGGTCGCCGGTGGCCTCGGCGAACAGGTCGACGCGCTTCTGGTCGACCTCCAGCCAGTCGGTGTACCCCAGTTGCTCGCCCACCGCCGCCTTCAGCTCGTCGGCTGACGTGAAGATCCTCGGCTCTGCCATGTCCCGGCCTCTCGCGTAGCGACGTCGCGTGCTGCATCACGCCTGACGCACGACTGCAATGTCTAAGCAACTGCTTAGCATGGTGCCGCCGAGGGCCGCTGTCAACGGACCCCGGCTGTTGCCGGATGGGTAGGCTTCGAGAGGTGCCCCAGATTCCGGAGAAGATCCACGAGCTCACGGTCGGCCAGCTCGCCGCGCGCAGCGGCGCCGCCGTCTCCGCCCTGCACTTCTACGAGGCCAAGGGACTGATCAGCAGCCGACGCACTGCGGGCAACCAGCGCCGCTACACCCGTGACACGCTGCGCCGCGTCGCCTTCGTCCGCGCCGCCCAGCGCGTCGGCATCCCGCTGGCCACGATCCGCGAGGCGCTCGCCGAACTGCCCGACGAGCGCACGCCCACCCGGGACGACTGGGCTCGCCTGTCCGAGGCGTGGCGCGCGGAGCTCGACCAGCGGATCACGCAGCTCAACCGGCTGCGCGACCACCTCACCGACTGCATCGGCTGCGGCTGCCTGTCCCTGGCCACCTGCGTCCTGTCCAACCCCGACGACATCTCCGGCGAGCACCTCTCCGGCTCCCGCCTGCTGGTGGAACGCCCGGACGCCGCGCACCGCCACCCGCCCCGGGCCCGGGAACACCGGCCCGGGGGGTGCGGCTAGGGGGTCGGCTAGGGGTGCTGTCCCGACAGCACCCCTGGGCCGCCCGGCGGTCACTCGTACCCGGTCCCGCCTTCGCGCGTCAGATGCGCCTGGATCACGGCCTTCGCGATCGCCCGGCCGCCCGTCACCGGGCTGTAGCGCTCCAGGGCCGGGCGGATCACCACGCCTTCGCGCAGGTGCAGTTGACGCCCGGACACCGTCTCGCGGCCCGAGGTGAGCGCAAGTACGCGCCCCACCTCGTACGGGCCGGACAACAGCCGCGGCACCAACGGCATCTCGTCGCCGAGCAGTTGCTCCGCGTCCGGCCGGCGCACCTGACCGTCGATCTCCGCGGACACGTCGACGGCGGCGTAGCCCAGCGTGTCGCGCCGGCCGTCCGCGCCGTAGGTCAGGTCCTGCACTCCCGCGCCGTGGACCTCGCCGAAGATCCCGACCCGCCACGCGCCCAGCCGGCCCGCGAGACGTGCCGTGGCCTCGGCGACGCCGTGTCCGCGCACCGCGCGCCAGTACAGGTTGCGTGGGTCCTCCTTCAGCGGCGGCGACCTCGAGCCGAAGCCCTTGGACCCCGGCGGTGTCCGGTCGCCCTCCACTCCCGGGGTCCGAAACCGCTGGTGCGACCGCTTCACCAGCTGTCCCGCTCCCCGGCATACGCCCGCACCGCCTCCGCCACCAGCCGCGCGTTGGACGGGGCGGGTTGCCCGTCCGGCAGGACCAGCGTGTCCTCCAGGCCGACGCGGGTCGCCAGTCCCAGCCGCCCCGCCAGCCTCAGCACGGGCCATGCGCTCCCGTCCGTGCCGTGCAGCAGCACCGGACGGCCGTGCGCGGTGCCGAGCCCGGCCAGCAGTTCCCGTGCGCCGTCCTCTGCCGTCTGCGGCGACGGGTCCGTCACCTCGGCGAGCACCCGCAGCACCTTCGGGCCGAGCGGCGAGCGCGCGAACCGTGCCGCCCCGTCCGTCCCGGACCAGATGCCGGCCTCGACGGCGACGCCCGCCCCGATCAGGGCGGCGGCCAGTTCCTCGGCGCCCGGTTCGTGCCAGTTGACCGAGGCGTGGTCGGGAAGCACGGTCCAGCCGCGCACCCGTTCCAGCCGGGCGGCCGGATCGGGCTCGGCCCAGGCGCCGGTGGTCACCCCGACCGGCACGGGCACCCGCCGGCGGATCGCCTCCAGCGTCGCCGCCACCACGCGCGGGGACACGGAGTCGTGCCCGCACGGCGTCTTGGGATGGACATGGACGTCGACCGCCCCGGCCGCGACCGCCCGCGCCGCGGCCTCGGCCATCGCCTCGGGCGTCAACGGCACCCTGGCGCCGTCGGCGGCCTCGCGCGTCCCGTTGAGACAGACCTGCACGCTCACCATGCTCCGATGGTCGCAGCCACCACCGGCAACCGCCCCGGTCCCGCATGCCGCCCGCGTGCGCGGCGAGTCATTCGTCGATCAGGGGGTGCGGCATCCCCTTCGCACCCCCGGCCGGCCCGCGGCGGACGGCACTTGGCCGCCGCGCGTTCCCCCGTTCCCCCCGTGGCCGTGGCACTCGCGGTGTCTCAGGCGGACATCAGCAGTCGTTCGCGCCTGGCATACGCCAGGGCCTCGGGCGTGAGCACGGGGCGCGGGACGAGGATTCCGCAGTCCGTGCAGACCGGGCCCGACGAGGGCTCGTGATCCAGGTCGTACTTCCACTGCAGGCGCTCCCCGTCACACACGGGGCACGCCGCTCCGGGTTCGCGCTCCAGCGCGGCGATCAGCCGCCGCAGCACCTCGGCCAGCGGCTCGCCCGGGTGCACCTCGGGGTCGTCGCACCAGGCGACCCCGAAACCGCCCCAGGTCAGCCTGTGCCAGTCGTCCACCGTGCCCGGCCGGCGCAGTCCGTCGTGCTTCTCCTTCTTGCGTCGCTCGGCGAACTCGACCTCGTAGGCCAGCCACACCGCCCGCGCCGCCTCCAGCTCCTCCAACGCGGCCACGAGCCGCGCAGGGTCGGGAGAACGGTCCTCCGGGCCGAAGCCGGCCCGGGTGCACAAGTGGTCCCAGGTCGCCCTGTGCCCGTAGGGGGCGAACCGCTCAAGGCACTTGCGCAGCGAGTAGCGCCGTAGCGCGAGATCGCATCGGGGGTCGCGTACCTGTCTCGCCAGACTCCGGAAACCGGCCATCGCCCTGCACCTCCGTCACACCTGCACCTGTACTTCGGTCACTTCGGCGTCGTCGTACGGACGTCGACGAATAGACGTATCGACCGGCGATTCGGCTCCATCCGTCTTCCTCCACGTGACGACTGCCACTCGCGGACGGTCGTTGCGACCCGCAAAGTGACGCACGTTCGTTCTCCCTGCCGGCGCACCCGCGTGTCGCGCTGGACAGACTGAGAACTCCGCACAGATCTCACGGGTTCCTGAAGACGGCTCGCGTATGCGTCCTGATTGCCGGTCTTTTGTCCCCGCGTCCCCTCGGCGCCTGGGCGGCGCGGCCGTGCAGGCCGCCGCGCCGCCTCGACCTACGCCGTCGCGAACGTCGTCACCCCGGGTGCCGCTCAGCGGTAGAGGAGGTACTGCCGCCGCGTCTTGCGGAACGCCGCCAGCTCCTGCTCCCAGCCCGCCACCACGTCGCCGGTGTCCGCCCCGGCGTCGATCATCGTGCGGACGAGCGTGGAGCCGGTGAGTTTGTCGATCCAGTTGTCCGAGCGCCAGGCGAAGCCGCTCCACGTCCGCCTGGCGGTGATCAGCAGGGCGATCCCGGTGCGCACGGGGTCGAACGCCGCCCGGTCGTGCACGTGCAGCTGGACGCCACCGATGGTCCGGCCCTGGAACTTGGAGAAGGTGGGCGCGAAGTACGCCTCCCTGAAGTGCACCCCCGGCAGGCCGAGTTCGTTCGCCGCCGCCGCCCACCGGCGGTCGATCCCCTCCGCCCCGAGCAGTTCGAACGGGCGTGTGGTGCCGCGGCCCTCGGAGAGGTTCGTGCCCTCGAAGAGACAGGTGCCCGCGTAGACGAGCGCGGTGTCGGGCGTCGGCATGTTGGGGCTCGGCGGTACCCACGGCAGCCCCGAGGCGTCGTGGAAGTCCGACCGCCGCCAGCCGGTCATACGGACGACGTCCAGGGGCACCGGCGAGGCCAGGAACTCCTCGTTGAACAGCAGCGCCAGCTCCGCGACGGTCATGCCGTGGGACTGCGAGACGGGCTGCCGTCCCACGAAGGTGGCGAACTCCTTGTGCAGCACCGGCCCTTCGGCCGACACCCCGGCGACCGGGTTCGGCCGGTCCAGCACGACGACGCGCTTGCCGGCGAGCCCCGCCGCCTCCATGCAGTCGTACAGCGTCCAGATGTAGGTGTAGAAGCGGGCACCCACGTCCTGGATGTCGAAGACGATCGTGTCCACGCCGGAGGCCGTGAAGATGTCGGCCAGGGGCTGTCCGCTCTTCTGGTAGGTGTCGTAGACCGGCAGGCCGGTGGCGGGGTCGTCGTGGCGGCCCTCGGAGCCGCCGGCCTGGGCGGTGCCGCGGAAGCCGTGCTCCGGACCGAAGACCGCGGTGAGGTTCACCCGGTCGTCGGCGTGCATCACGTCGACGATGTGGCGCACGTCCCGGGTGACGCCGGTCGGGTTGGTGACGACGCCGACGCGGTCTCCGTCGAGGAGGCGGTAGCCTCCGGCGGCCAGAGACTCGAAGCCGGTGCGCAGCCGGTGGCCGCCGCCCGCGGCAGCCGCCGCCGGGGCGGCCGCGGTGGCCGCGACCGTCGCTGTGGTGGTGGCGAGCAGGCTGCGCCGGGACAGCTTCATACGGTGGCCTCCGTGGTCGCCTTGGAGGTCATGGCGGTGGAGGTCATGGCGGTGGGTGTCATGGCGGTGGGTGTCATGTTCACGCACGCTAGCGCCGGTCGGCGCTCCCGGGAACGAACCGGGCCGGACTTCGGCCGGGGCATCGCCCTTCCGCCCCACATACCGACCGGTTAGTCTGACCGCGCGGGGCTGAGCCGAGGCGCGTCGAAGGAGACCGATGGTGGGAGCCGTACAGGGTGCCGGAGTGGTCGTCACCGGAGCGGGAGGCGGGATCGGGGCCGCGCTGGCCCGGAGGTTCGCCGCCGAGGGCGGGCGGGTCGTGGTCAACGACCTCGACGCGGACAAGGCCAGGAGCGTCGCCGACGAGATCGGCGGCATCGCCGTCCCCGGCGACGCCTCCGCGATCGTCGCCGAGGCCAAGGACGCGCTCGGCGGTGCCGTGGACGTGTACTGCGCCAACGCCGGAGTCGGCTCCGGAGGTTCCGAGGCGGCCCCCGAGGAGGTCTGGCAGCTGGCCTGGGACGTCAACGTGATGGCGCACGTGCGCGCCGCCCAGGCCCTGCTCCCCGACTGGCTGGAACGCGGCAGCGGGCGCTTCGTGTCCACCGTGTCGGCCGCCGGGCTGCTCACCATGATCGGCGCCGCCCCCTACAGCGTCACCAAGCACGGTGCCTACGCCTTCGCCGAGTGGCTGTCCCTCACCTACCGCCACCGGGGCGTGCGGGTGCACGCCATCTGCCCGCAGGGTGTGCGCACCGACATGCTCGCCGCCACCGGCAGCGCCGGCGACCTGGTGCTGGTGCCGACCGCGATCGAGCCCTCGGACGTGGCCGACGCGCTGTTCGAGGGGATCGAGGAGGACCGCTTCCTGATCCTGCCCCACCCCGAGGTCGCCGGGTACTACCAGGCCAGGGCCGCCCACCCCGACCGCTGGCTGACCGGCATGAACCACATCCAGCAGAAGTGGGAGTCGGCCACGTGACCGGCTCCCGCTACGCCGCGAAACCCTGGAGGCGCCCGTGGACCCGGCCTCGGGGACCCTGGCCGTGGGCGTACCCGGCCCCGACACCGTCGTGCGGATCGTCGACGACGAGGACGAGGAGGTGCCGTTCGGCATGCAGGGCGAGATCGTCGTCCGTGGGCCGCAGGTCGTGCCCGGCTACTGGCGGCGGCCCGGCGCCACCGGTGAGACGTTCCCCGGCGGTGAGCTGCGCACCGGGGACATCGGGTTCATGGACGCCGAAGGATGGCTGTACGTGGTCGACCGGAAGAAGGACATGATCAACGCGTCCGGCTTCAAGGTCTGGCCGCGCGAGGTCGAGGACGTGCTGTACACCCATCCGGCGGTGCGCGAGGCCGCGGTCGTCGGGGTGCCCGACGGCTACCGGGGAGAGACCGTCAAGGCCTGCATCAGCCTCCGTCCGGGGGCCGCGCCGGGCCCGGGCGAACTCGCGGCGTACTGCAGGGAGAGACTGGCCGCGTACAAGTACCCGCGGCTGGTGGAGATCCTGCCGGACTTGCCGAAGACGGCGAGTGGGAAGATCCTCCGTCGGGAGTTGCGCTCCCGTTCGCGAGAAGGTCAGTAGGACATCACGGAAGGCAGGTGGCGGCAGTGCCCAGGACGACGGACACGGACGGGACGCCTGTGCCGCAGCGGCTGCTGGCCGCCGCCACCCGGCTCTTCGCGGAGCAGGGCTACGACCGCACCTCGGTGCAGGAGATCGTGGAGGCGGCGGGCGTCACCAAGGGAGCCCTGTATCACTACTTCGGCTCCAAGGACGACCTGCTGCACGAGGTGTACGCGCGCGTGCTGCGCGTTCAGCAGGAACGACTTGACGCCTTCGCGGACGCCGACGAGCCGGTGGAGAAGCGGGTGCGGGACGCCGCGGCGGACGTGGTGGTGACCACCATCGAGAACCTCGACGACGCGTCGATCTTCTTCCGCTCCATGCACCACCTCAGCCCGGAGAAGAACAAGCAGGTCCGTGCGGAGCGCCGGCGCTACCACGAGCGCTTCCGCGCGCTGATCGAGGAGGGCCAGCAGACGGGCGTGTTCTCCACGGCGACCCCGGCCGACCTCGTGGTCGACTACCACTTCGGCTCCGTCCACCATCTGTCCACCTGGTACCGCCCCGACGGCCCGCTCAGCCCGCAGCAGGTCGCCGACCACCTGGCCGACCTGCTGCTGCGGGCGCTGCGGCCCTGAGCCGCTTCGCGTGAGGGGGCGGCCGGCACGGCGACCACCCCCTCACGCACCAGCTCACAGGTACTTCTTCAGCTCCCGCCGCGCCAGGGAGCGCTGGTGCACCTCGTCCGGGCCGTCCGCGATCATGAGCGTGCGCGCGCCCGCGTACAGCTCGGCCAGTGGGAAGTCCTGGCTCACGCCGCCCGCGCCGTACAGCTGGATCGCCTTGTCGAGGATGCCGACGACGGTGCGGGGTGTGGCGATCTTGATGGCCTGGATCTCCGTGTGGGCGCCCCTGTTGCCGACCGTGTCCATCATCCACGCTGTCTTCAGCACCAGCAGCCGCAGCTGCTCCACGGCGACGCGGGCGTCCGCGATCCAGTTGTGGACCACACCCTGCTGGGCCAGCGCCTTGCCGAAGGCGTTCCGGGAGACGGCCCGTCGGCACATCAGCTCGATCGCCCGCTCCGCCATGCCGATCAGCCGCATGCAGTGGTGGATCCGGCCGGGGCCGAGCCGGGCCTGGGCGATGGCGAACCCGCCGCCCTCCTCGCCGACGAGGTGGGAGACCGGCACGCGCGCGTGGTCGAAGACGACCTCGGCGTGGCCGCCGTGGGAGTGGTCCTCGTAGCCGAAGACCTGCATCGCCCGCTTGACCGTCACCCCCGGGGTGTCGCGGGGGACCAGGACCATCGACTGCTGGCGGCGGAGGTCCGGGCCGTCCGGGTCGGTCTTGCCCATCACGATGAAGATCTTGCAGTCCGGGTTCATCGCCCCGGAGATGTACCACTTGCGGCCGGTGACGAGGTAGTCGTCGCCGTCCCGCTCGATGTGCGTGGTGATGTTGGTGGCGTCCGAGGAGGCCACGTCGGGCTCCGTCATCGCGAAGGCCGACCGGATCTCACCGGCGAGCAGCGGTTCGAGCCACTGCTTCTTCTGGGCGTCGTCGCCGAACTGCGCGAGCACCTCCATGTTCCCGGTGTCCGGCGCGGCACAGTTCGTCGCGGTCGGCGCGAGCTGCGGGGAGCGGCCGGTGATCTCGGCGAGCGGGGCGTACTGGAGGTTGGTGAGGCCCGCGCCGTGCTCGGCGTCCGGGAGGAAGAGGTTCCACAGCCCCTGGCGGCGTGCCTCCGCCTTCAGCTCCTCGACGACCGCCGGGGTGTCCCACGGGGAGGCGAGCGCGGCCCGCTGCTCCTCGGCCACGGCCTCGGCCGGGTACACGTACTCGTCCATGAAGGCGAGCAGCCTGGCGCGCAGCTCCTCGGTGCGTGCGTCGAACGCGAAGTCCATGCCGGTCAGCCTTCCTGAAGTGTGGTGAGACCGTGCTCGATGAAGACGGGAACGAGGTCGCCGATGCGGTCGAAGCCGGGGCCGACCGTCTGGCCCAGGGTGTAGCGGTAGTGGATGCCCTCCAGGATCACGGCGAGCTTGAACCAGGCGAACGCCGTGTACCAGGAGACGGCTCCGGCATCGCGCCCGGAGCGGGCCGCGTACCGCTCGATCAGCTCGGCCGGGCTCGGATGTCCCGGCGCCTCGGCGGTGGTGGAGACCGGCGACTTCGGCATGCCGAGCGGCATGCTGTACATCACCAGCAGGCCCAGGTCGGTCAGCGGGTCGCCGAGCGTGGACATCTCCCAGTCGAGGACGGCCGTGATCCTGTCGTCGGCGCCGACCAGGACGTTGTCGAGGCGGAAGTCGCCGTGCACGACGGCCGGGGCGGGGGAGGCGGGCAGGTCACGGCCGAGGGCCGCGTGCAGCTCGTCGATGCCGGCCAGTTCCCGGTTGCGGGACGCGTCCAGCTGCTTGCCCCAGCGGCGCAGCTGGCGGTCCAGGAAGCCCTCCGGGCGGCCGAAGTCGGCGAGCCCGACCTCCGCGGGGTCCACGGCGTGCAGTTCGACCAGGGTGTCCACCAGGGACAGCACCACCTGGCGGGTGCGCTCGGGACCGAGCGGGGCGAGCTGGCCGGCGGTGCGGTACGGCGTGCCGGGCACGAACTCCATGACGTAGAACGGCGCCCCGAGCACCTCGTCGTCCTCGCACAGCAGCACCGTGCCCGGCACCGGCACCCCGGTCGGCCCCAGCGCGCTGATCACCCGGTGCTCGCGCCTCATGTCGTGGGCGGTGGCGAGGACGTGACCGAGCGGGGGCCGGCGCACCACCCACCGGGACTCGCCGTCGGAGACCGCGTAGGTGAGGTTCGACCTTCCGCCCTCGATCAGCCGGCCGGTCAGCGGGCCGCGCACCAGACCGGGCCGCTCACGGTCGAGCAGGCCGCGCAGTCGTACGGGGTCGAGGCCTGGCGGGTGGTCGGAAGCCATCGTCGCTCCTACGGACGTGTGAACGTGACCCGACCAATGATGCCGACCGGTCGGTATGCCGTCCAGAGTGCCGGCCCAACGTGATCGGCGCCACGATAGGCCGACAGCTCCCCGTGCGGGAGGCGGGGAGCTGCCGGAAGCCCTCGGAGTCCCTACCGCTCCGGTCTCAGTGGTCGTCCCAGTGCCCGTCGTGCTCGGCGTGCCGGTGACCGTCGTGGAGGTAGTCCATGTGGTCGCCGTGCGGCACCCGCATGTGGCCGCAGTTCTCGCCGTGCCGGTGGTCGTGGCCCTCGTGGGCGGTGTGGCCCGACGGTTCGCACTCGTCCCAGTGGTCGTCGTGCGCGCGGTGCAGGTGGCCGTCGTGCGCGTAGTCGATGTGATCGCCGTGCGGAACCTCGGCGTGCCCACAGGCCGGGCCGTGGGTGTGCGGGTGGGTGGAGTGTTCCTGGTGCTGAGTGGTCATGGTGGTCACCTTCGATGCGGGTGATGGACGACCGAAAGGCTGTCATGAGAAACGGGCATATCGGGGCATTCGGGCGTTCGTGGCGTCCGAGTTCCCTGGGGGGCTCGGGGCAGTGGTGGGGGCTGGGGTGATGGCCGGAACCGGTGACTGATCCGGCCGGCTCCCTGACACTGCCGCGGAGGTGGCGCCGCCGCCGCCGAGCTGCCGGCGATGTGGGAAGGCGGGTGGGGCCGGTGGTCGCCGGAACACCAGCGCCGGGGCGCACACCGCGGGCGGGCCGTGTTCGGTGCCGCCGGGTGCGGGCGGGCTGTGTTCGGTGCCGCCGGGTGCGGGCGGGCCGTGTTCGGTGCCGCCGGGTGCGGGCGGGCTGTGTCCGGTGCCGCCGGGTACGAACGGGCCGTGTCCAGTGCCGTCGGGTGGCGGCCGTGGCCGGTGGTGCCGGGGCTGTGGCGGTGGCCCGTGGCACGGTGCCGGGGTGGAGGCGGGCCGTCCGGTGGTGGCCGTGGCCGGTGGCGTCGGGGAGGCGGGGGGTCGTCAGAACACCAGCGCCGAGGCGCACACCGCCAGCGCGAGCGTGCACAGGGTCGCCGCGGCGGCGTAGCGGGGAGTCAGGGCCGGGGGACGCCCGGACGCCTCGAGGGTGCGGATGCGGGTGTGGGCGACCAGCAGGAAGCCCAGCCACAGGACGCAGCACAGGGCGCAGGCGATGATCCGGAGCGCCGAAGGATCGCCGTGCAGGGTCGTGCGTGCCGCGAGCACCGCGGCGACGGTGCCGGAAAGGGTCGTACGCCGCCACGCGAGCCGGGTCCGCTCGGGCTGGAGCCCGGGGTCGCGCTCCGGGGTGCCGACGGCACTCACCCCTCCCATCCCGCGAGCACCACGACGACCATCGCCACCGCCACCACCGCCACCACGACGCTCAGCAGCGCCGGGAACCGGGAGACCGGCAGATCCTCGCCCCGGCGCATCGCGCGCTCGCAGCGCATCCAGTGGTTGACCGCGCGCAGCGAGCACAGGACGCCCGCCCCCAGCAGCGCGAGGGCGAGCCCGACCCGCCAGCCCCATCTGAGGTCCGGCAGGAACTGGTCCACCGCGAACCCGCCGCCGATCAGCGCGAGCGCGGTGCGCAGCCAGGCCAGGAACGTGCGCTCGTTCGCCAGCGAGAACCGGTAGTCGGGCGTGTCGCCTTCCTCCCGGATCCGCTGGGGCCCGAACCAGAGCCGGACGTTTCGCGCGAGTTCGATCACGTGCACGACCCTATCGGGAGCGGCGCGCGCGGCGCGGTCAGCGCCGGTGCGCCTCCAGCCGGTGGTACGCCGCCAGGCCGTCCGGCACCCACTCCCACTCGCCGAGCCGCCGCCGTACCTCCTCCTCGGGCAGGAAGTCGTGCCAGGCGACCTCCTCGGCCTGCGGGCTGACCGGGAGCTCGCAGCGGACCTCGTACACGGCGGACCACCAGCTCAGACCGGCCCCGTCGTCGTAGCGGAACTTGAAGAGGAACGAGGGGCGGGGCAGGCCGCTGACGCCGAGTTCCTCCTCGGCCTCGCGCAGTGCCGCGTCGTCGTAGGACTCGCCCGCGCCGACGACGCCGCCGACGAACATGTCGTACAGCGAGGGGAAGAGCAGCTTGGTGGGTGTGCGGCGGTGCACGAACACCCTGCCCTCGGCGTCCCGGGCCTGGACGAACACGCATCGGTGCGGCAGGCCGCGCGCGTACACCTCCCCGCGCGGGAACTGCCCGACCACGCGGTCGTGCTCGTCGACGACGTCGAGGATCTCGTCTGCAGCGCTCATGGGGGCCATCCAAGCAGCCCGCGTCGCCACGGCTCGTGTGGGACCGGCGCCGGATACGCCGCACCGGCGGCCCGCCGGGGCACCGCGTCACGCGTCGCCGGCGGGAACCCGGGCAGGCCGGGCCGCCGGTGTCCGGGTGAGTCCGGGCGGCGCGTGGTCCTGGCCTCCTGGATGCGCGCGAAGCGGCCCGCAGGCGTGGAGCGGGCGGTGACCCGGCGCCGGCCCGGCGGGGTCAGCGTGCCGTCGCGCCCTGGAGCGCCGGTGCCGGGACGGTCGCCCGCACCACCGTCGCGCGGGGCATCGCCGGGTGCATGCCGAGGAGCACGATCCCCGTCACCACGGCCGCCAGTCCCGTCGCCTGCCAGGCCAGCGCGCCGGCGTCCATCCGGAGCCGGTCGCCGAGGAAGCCGACGCCGCAGATGATGCCGGCCAGCGGCTGCGCGGCGGTCAGGGCGGGC
Source organism: Streptomyces sp. NPDC047706 (assembly GCF_043204795.1). NCBI lineage: Bacteria > Bacillati > Actinomycetota > Actinomycetes > Kitasatosporales > Streptomycetaceae > Streptomyces > Streptomyces sp. NPDC047706. The sequence goes on from NZ_JBIDCW010000001.1 coordinate 86,264, forward strand.
AGCGACTTGCACAGCGACCCGGTCTCGAACGCGCTCTGCACCAGGATCAGCCCCGTGACGCCGATGAGCAGCACGGCGTACGGCTGCCAGGAGGTGAGGAGCCCGGCCAGGCCGCTCGCGGCGAAGCGGTCGCCGGTGACCCGGGTCAGCGCGTCCTGCACGCCGTACAGCAGGCCGGCCCCCACGGCCAGCATGACCGGGCCCGAGCTCACCCGGGAACGCTTGGCGCGCAGGGTCAGCAGCAGCGCCAGGCCCACCATCGCGCCGATGATCGTCCACATCCGCTGGGGATCCGAGACCGCGGTCCCGGCGCGGGGCTGACCGGCCACGATGAACATGGTCACGCCACCCGCCAGCAGCGCCAGGCCCGCCCAGCCCTGACGGCCCAGTGGCCGCCCCGTCCGGCGGCGGGACAGGCCGAGGGCGAACAGCAGGTTGGTCGCCAGCAGCGGCTCCACCAGGGAGAGCTGCCCCTGCCCGAGCGCCGCCGCACCGAGGGCCATGCCGGCCACCATCAGCGCGATGCCGCCGAGCCAGCTCGGCACCTTCATCAGGTCGAGCAGCAGGCGGGGGGAGAGGAAGTCGGCGCGCGGCGCGTGCTGGGCCGCGCTCTGCTGCAGGACGAAACCGAAGCCCAGGCAGCAGGCGGCACTCACGGCGAGAACCAGGACCAGGACCGACAAGCTGCCTACCTCGATGATCATCATGGGGCGTGGGGGTGTGGGCACCGCCGAGGGGCGGTGCGGCGCACCGCGTCGTCGCGGTCGCGTGAGTCACGGTGGCCGGCGTGGGGGCCGGAAACGTGGGCGTGACGTTCCCGCCATGGTCAGGGGCCGCATGCCAAGGCGCTATGACGTACGTCACACTGACCGGCCCGGTGGGTGATCCACGCGCCGCCGGCGGGCGTCAACTCCAGGACGGACCTGCGAGGTTGGCCTCGGCCGGGTGGCTCCAAACCTTGGCGACAGGCTTCGGCCACGGCGCTGCCGTGACGCATCTGACGGCCCCGGACCGTTGCCCGGGGCAATTCACCGCGTCGTCCTCGCCTCTGTCGCCCTCAGCCCTGGTGGAAGCCAGGGTGTCGTCACCCCCGGTCCAGGCCGGGATTACCGAATTCTGACGGCCACCGGCGATCCCTGGCCCGCCTGCCCCCACCGGTGCTCGAATGGACGGGTGAACTCCGGACAACCCGAGCAGGAGGGCCGGCCGATCGGCCGCCGCGTCCTGCTCGGCACCCTCGGCCTGGGCGCCCTCGGCGTGGTCGCCGCGCCCACCCTGCAACGCGGACTGGAGTCCTTCCTCGGCGGCGCCGCCGACAAGGACCCCACGGGCCTGACCGGCCTGCTCCCGAACGGTGGCGGCTTCCGCTACTACTCCGTCGCCGCATCCGTCCCCCGCAAGAACGCCACCACCTACCGCCTCACCGTCGACGGGCTGGTGGACCGGCCGCGCGCCTACACGCTGCCGGAACTGCGCGCCCTGCCGCAGACCCGCCTGGTGCGGGACGTGCAGTGCGTCACCGGCTGGCGTGTCCCCGACACCCCCTTCGAGGGCGTCCGGCTGTCCCGGCTGCTCGACGCGGCCGGCGTACGCCGCACCGCGAGGGCGGTCCGCTTCACCTGCTTCGACGGCACCTACTCGGAGAGCCTCACCCTCGACCAGGCCCGCCGCGCCGACGTCCTGGTGGCGCTGCGCATGCAGGACGAGGACGTCAGCCACGCCCACGGCGGTCCCGTCCGCCTCTACGTGGCGCCGATGTACTTCTACAAGTCCGCGAAGTGGCTCTCCGGCATCACCGTCACCGAGGAGGTGCAGCCGGGCTACTGGGAGGAGCGCGGCTACGACACCGACGCCTGGGTCGGACGCTCGAACGGACGGGACGATGAGCCTACGAGCTGACGCGCCCGTCCGGGCCACCCGCGTCCATCGGTTCAGCCGGTCCGAACGGTGGGTGCACCGCGCGTCCGCCGCCCTGATGGGGGTGTGCGTCCTGACGGCGGCATGCCTGTACGTCCCCGAACTCGCGCAGCTCGTCGGCCGCCGCGCCCTCGTCGTCACCGTCCACCAGTGGGCGGGCCTGATCCTGCCGGTGCCGGTCCTGCTGGGCCTCGCCTCCCGCGCCTTCCGCTCCGACCTGCGGCTGCTGAACCGCTTCGGTCCGCACGACCGGGTCTGGCTGCACGCCGCCCTGCGCCGTGACAAGCGGCACTCGGCACGTCCGGCGGGGAAGTTCAACGCCGGGCAGAAGGTCTACGCCGCCTGGGTCGCCGGGGCCACGCTGGTGATGCTGGGAACGGGCCTGATCATGTGGTTCACCGACCTCACCCCCTTGGTCTGGCGGACCGGCGCGACGTTCGTCCACGACTGGCTGGCCCTCACCCTCGGCATCGTCCTCGCCGGTCACATCGGCATGGCGCTCGCGGACCCCGAGGCCCGGCGGGGGATGCGCACGGGTGAGGTGAGCCGGGAGTGGGCGCGACGGGAGCACTCGCTGTGGCGCCACCCGGAGGACTGAGGGCGCCGCCCGACGGGACGACGATCCCGCCGCGCCGCACCCGCCGGTGTCCGGCGGGTGCGGCCACCCCCAGGCCACCCCCGCACCTTCGACGTCACGCCAGGGCGATCCCGCCGCCGGCGCCGAAGAGGGGGGTGAGCCGTCCTCACCTCTATGAACCGCCCTCGCCTGTGAACGCCTACATGAACAAGGACAACAGAAGGACGAAGGCGCCCGCGACCACCGAGATGATCGTCTCCATGACCGACCAGGTCTTGAGCGTCTGGCCGACGGTGAGCCCGAAGTACTCCTTCACCAGCCAGAAACCGGCGTCGTTGACATGGCTGAAGAAGAGCGAACCGGCGCCGATGGCCAGCACCAGCAGGGCCGTCTCACCGGTCGACATGCCGGCGGCGAGCGGCGCGACCAGACCGGCCGCCGAGACGGTCGCCACGGTCGCCGAACCCGTCGCCAGCCGGATCGCCACCGCGATCAGCCAGGCCAGCAGCAGCGCCGGAATCGACCAGTCCTTGGAGATGTCCAGGATCATCTGGCCGACGCCGGTGTCGATCAGCGTCTGCTTGAAGCCGCCGCCCGCGCCGACGATCAGCAGGATGCCGGCGATCGGCGCGAGGCCCTTCTCCACGAGTCCGGAGACGCGCTCCTTGCCGAACCCGGCGGGGCGCAGCAGCGTGAAGATGCCCAGCAGCACGGAGGCGAGCAGCGCGATGAGCGGGGAGCCGACGACGTCGAAGACGCGCTGGGTGGTGTTCTCGGGGTCGTCCACGACGATGTCGACCAGTGCCTTGGACAGCATCAGGATGACCGGCAGCAGGATGGTGAGCAGGGTGGCGCCGAACCCGGGGCGCCGCTCCAGCTCCTCGGACGCCCGCTGCGGGATCATCCGCTCCGGTGCCGGGACGTCCACCCAGCGGGCGGCGTACCGGGAGAACAGCGGGCCCGCGATGATCACCGTGGGGATGGCGACCAGCACGCCGAGCGCCAGCGTCACGCCCAGGTCGGCCTTGAGCGCGTCGATCGCGACCAGCGGACCGGGGTGCGGCGGGACCAGGCCGTGCATGACGGACAGGCCCGCGAGCGCGGGGATGCCGATCCGCATCAGCGAGTAGTTGCCCCGCTTGGCGACCATGAGCACGACCGGGATCAGCAGCACGACGCCGACCTCGAAGAACAGGGGAAGGCCGATCACCGAGGCGATGAGCACCATCGCCCAGGGCATCGAACGCCCGCCCGTCTTCGCGAGGATGGTGTCGACGATCTCGTCCGCGCCGCCGGAGTCGGCGAGCATCTTGCCGAGGACGGCGCCCAGCGCGATCAGCACGCCGACGCCGGCGACCGTCGTGCCCAGTCCGGTGGTGAAGCTGGATATGACCTTGTCGAGGGGCGCCCCGGCGAAGGCTCCGAGCGCCAGTGAGCCGATGGTCAGTGCCAGGAAGGCGTGCAGCTTGAACTTGGTGATGAGCACGACGATGACGGCGATGCCCGCCAGTACGGCGATGCCCAGTTGAGCGTGTCCCGCCGAGGTGATCGGCTCGACGGGGTCCGCCGCCAGCATCTCGACGCTGAGTCTGGTCACGGGGGTTCCCTTGCAGGTACGGGGGTGGTGGAGGGGGTTACGGCGCCGAGGGCGACGGGGAGTCGAGGGTGTCCAGCGCGGCCACGGCGCGCGCGGTGATCTCCTCGGGGGTGCCGGAGACGTCGACCGCGACTCCCGCCTCGTCCGCCTGGAGCGGCTGCAACGTGGCGAACTGGGAGTCCAGCAGCGCGGCCGGCATGAAGTGGCCCCGCCGCTGCGTCATCCGGTCCTCGATGAGCTCCCGGTCGCCCGTGAGGTGCACGAACACGACTCCGGGAGCCGCGGCCCTGAGCCGGTCGCGGTACGACCGCTTCAGCGCCGAGCTGCTGACCACCCCGCCCAGCCCGGTCCGCTCGTGGGCCCAGGCTCCGATGGCGTCCAGCCACGGCCACCGGTCCGCGTCGTCGAGCGGGGTGCCGGCCGTCATCTTGTCGATGTTGGCCTGCGGGTGGAAGTCGTCGCCCTCGGCGTAGGGAACGCCGAGCCGGGCGGCGAGCAGCGGACCGATCGTGGTCTTGCCCGTGCCCGAGACGCCCATCACCACGACGACGTGGGGGGTACGCATGACTGCCTCGCTGTCTTCCTCGACATACGACGTCGCATCCGACGTCGGCCAAATGAAACCTTTTAGGTACGACGAATTCAAGAGGCTGTGACGAATAAGTCTGACTTTTTGTTGGCGTGATCCGGCCCGTACGCTGTGTGCATGAGCACGATGGGCCGGGGGCTGCACGGCCGCGTACTGGACACCCTCGGCCCCGAGATCACGGCGGGTGAGTACCCCCCGGGCAGCGTGCTGCGCACGGACGAACTGGCGCAGCGTTTCGACGTCTCACGCTCGGTGATGCGCGAGGCGGTCCGGGTTCTGGAGTCGATGCACCTCGTCGAGTCCCGCCGCCGGGTGGGCGTCACGGTCCGCGCCAGGACCGAGTGGAACGTGTACGACCCTCAGGTCATCCGCTGGCGGCTGGCCGGCGCCGACCGCCCCCACCAGCTGCGGTCCCTGACCGTGCTGCGCTCCGCGGTCGAACCGGTCGCGGCGGGACTCGCCGCCCGGAACGCCACCGCCGAGCAGTGCGCCGAGCTCACCCAGTGCGCGCTCGGCATGGTCGCCCACTCACGCGGGCACCAGCTGGAGGGCTATCTCCTCCACGACGTGGCCTTCCACCGCGTGATCCTCAACGCCTCCGGCAACGAGATGTTCGCCCGCCTCGGTGACGTCGTCGCCGAGGTGCTGGCCGGCCGCACCCATCACGACGTGATGTTCGAGGATCCCGACCCGGCCGCCGTCACCCTGCATGTCAAGGTCGCGGAGGCGGTGCGTGAGGGTGACGCGGAACGCGCGGAGGGGCTGACCCGGGAGATCACGGTCGGCGCGCTCCAGGAACTGGACATCCTCGCGCCGTAGGGCCGTCGCCGGTGCGCGGCGGCGGCCGCCGCTCAGTCGAGGAAGTCCCCGTCGACGTACGTCCACGCCCCGCCGGCCCGCTCGAACCGGCTGCGCTCGTGCAGCGAGCCGCCGGTGAAGGACGCCCGGAACGTCACCGTCCCCGTGCTGTGGAACGCCGACCCCCCGGTCGTGCCGAGAATCTCCAGCCCCGTCCAGCGCGTCCCGGCGTCGAGGCCGAGCTGCGCCGGGCGCGTGCGCGGATGCCAGGTCCGCAGCAGATACCCCTCGTCGCGCCGGACGAAGGCGCTGTAGCGCGAGCGCATCAGAGCCTCGGCGGTCGGGGCCTCGGCGTCATCCCGATGGAATCGGCCGCAGCACCTCTCGTAGGTCTCCGCGAGACCGCACGGACATTCCGGGTTGCGCGCCGCTGCGGCGGAGTGTGGGCTGCGGGATCTGCCGGTGCGTCGGGACATGCGCCCCATTGTGCTGCACCCACGTGTGCTGCCCCCACGGCGTGTGTACGGGGTACTGATGCGGTGCGCGGAGCACCGCCGCCCATGAGAGGGGGTCTTGGCGCGCCGGTCCGGGATGTCCGCGGACATGGGCCGCCGCCCGGTCGCCGAGAACTGGCTGCGACGAGGAGGGCCCCGGCCCCGAGGTGACCGAGGCCGACCGCCGCTCCTACCCGGCCTGGCAGCACAAGCCCGGCTTCAAGGGCAAGTTCAACGGCAAGGAAGCGCACGGCATCCCGGGCAAGTCCAGCTGGGACAAGCTGAAGGTCCCGGACTCCTGAGCAGGGCCGTGGCTCCACGCCCTCCGGGGACGGGGAGCCACCCGCCGAGACCGTGGTGCCGGGCGCTCAGCCGCCGGGCGGGAAGGAGGGCCGGACGGGAATGCGCACGTCCTGCTCCGGCAGCGGCGGCAGCGCCCGCTCCTGCAGCCACGCCCGGAACAGCTCGTCCAGCGGCTCGGACGCGAACCGGGCGGCATGCGCGGTGAAGGCCGCCGTGGTGACCGCACCTCCCCGGTGCTGCCCCGCCCAGCCCCGCAGCATCCGGTAGAACGCCTCGTCCCCCAGCGCACACCGCACGGCGTGCACCACGAGCCCACCCCGCTGGTACAACCGGTCGTCGAACATCGACTTGCGCCCGGGATCGGCGAGTCTCAGATCCTGCGCCTGCCCCGCGAGCAACCGGTGGGCGGACGCCGCGTGCTGCTGCGCGGTCGGTCCGCCCGAGCGCTCCGACCACAGCCACTCGGCGTACTTCGCGAACCCCTCGTTCAGCCAGATGTGCCGCCAGTCCGCGAGGGACACGCTGTTGCCGAACCACTGATGCGCCAGCTCGTGCGCGATCAGCCGCTCCCAGCCCCGGGCCCCGTCCACATGGTTGGCGCCGAAGAGCGACAGCCCCTGCGCCTCCACCGGCACATCGAGCTCCTCCTCCGTCACGACGACGGCGTACTCCTCGAAGGGGTAGGGCCCGAAAAGCTCCTGGAACAGCTCCATCATCGCCGGCTGCCGGGCGAAGTCCCGCGAGAACTCCGGCAGCAGCTGCGCCGGGATGTGCCCGTGCTGCGGCACGCCGCCGGGGCCCGGGTCGCCGAGCAGCACCGTCCGGTACTTCCCGATGGCCAGCCCCACCAGATAGCTCGACGTCGGCGCGGGCTGCTCGTACACCCAGGTGGTCGTGGAGGCCTTCGTGGTACGCGTCAGCAGCCGCCCGCCGGCGACCACCGTGTAGGCGGACGGCGTGGTGACCGATATCTGGTACGCCGCCTTGTCGGCCGGCCGGTCGTTGCACGGGTACCACGACGGCGCCCCTACCGGCTGGCTCGCCACCAGCGCCCCGTCGACCAGTTCCTCCCAGCCGATCCCGCCCCACGGGCTGTTCACGGGCCTGGGGTTGCCCGACCAGTGCACCTCCACGGTGAACGCGGCCCCGGCCCGCACGGCCTTGCCCGGCCGTACCCGCAGGCGCCCACCCCGGTGCGTGTAGTGCGCCGGCCGGCCGTCCACCCGGACCCGCCCGAGCTTGAAGTCCGCGAGGTTGAGCTGGAACTCGGTGAGCGCGGCCCGCCCCGCGATGGCGTTGATCCGGGCCGTGCCCGCCAGCCGGTTCGGCCCCGGCCGGTAGTCCAGCGCGATCTCGTAGCGGTGCACCCGGTACCGGTGATCGCCGTTGGCCGGAAAGTACGGGTCCGGACCCGCCGCCTGCTGAACCGCCACTTCCGCGTCTGCTCCCTGCGCCGTGCTCGTACGACCTCCCTCGCCCCCCGGCACCGCCGAGGCGCCTACCGGCGCCATGCCTCGATCGGGTTGCCCAGCCACCGGGTGTCGTCCGGGACGGACTCCGCCGCCATCACGAGCGACGCGGGACCCAGTGTGGTGCGGGCCCCCACGGTGCTGCCGGGCAGGACGATCCCGCCAGGGCCGAGCGTCGCGCCCTCACGGAGAACCACAGTATCCGTCCGCAAGATCCGGTCGTGGAAGAGGTGGGTCTGCAGTACACAGCCCCGGTTCACGGTGCTCGCGTCCCCGAGGATGACCAGGTCCGCCTCCGGCAGCCAGTAGCTCTCCACCCAGGTGCCCCGGCCGATCCGTGCCCCGAGACCACGCAGCCAGGCCGTCATCACCGGCGTACCCGGCAGGGCGGTCGCCAGCCACGGCACGGCCAGCACCTCGACGAAGGTGTCCGCCAGTTCGTTGCGCCATACGAACCCGCTCCACAGCGGATGCTCCGCACCGCGGTGCCGGCCCACCAGCAGCCACTTGGCCAGCACGGACACGGCACCGGCGAGCACGCCCCCCGCGAGCAGCACGGCCCCGCCCAGCAGCCAGGCCCAGCCGCCCAGCGCGCACAGCGCGGCCACCGTCACCAGGGCCAGCCCCGCCGAGCAGAGCACCGGCACGATCCGGCACAGCTCCACCAGTGCCCGTGCCCACAGCAGCCGGGCCGGCGGATCGTACGTCCGGCTCCGGTCGCCGTCGGCCGCGCTGCGCGGCAGCTTCACCGGCGGCAGCCCCAGGTAGGAGCTGCCCTTCTTGGCCTTCTTGGGCGTCGCCGACAGCACGCCCACCAGCCCGCCGTCCGGCACGCTCCGCCCCGGCGCGGTCATGCCGGAGTTCCCGAGGAACGCCCGCCGCCCGATCTCCGCGCGCCCGATCCGCATCCATCCGCCGCCGAGCTCGTACGGCGCGGTCAGGGTGTCGTCGGCCAGGAAGGCGCCGTCCCCCACCGTCGTCAGCGTCGGCAGCGCGAGCACGGTCGAGACCTCGGCCCCGCGCCCGATCCGCATCCCGAGCAGCCTCAGCCACACCGGCGTGACGAGCCCGGCGTACAGCGGAAACAGCGTGTCCCGGGCCCGGTCCATCAGCTGCGTGACGGTCCACGCCTGCCACCCGGTCCTGCTGTGCGTGGGGTAGGTCCCCTCCCGCAGCCCCAGGCTCAGCAGCCGCACCCCGACGAGGATCAGCAGCGCGTACGCCGCCCCGAAGGCGAGCGTCGCCGGCACCAGCGCGAGCGCGGCGCCACCGAGGGCCTGCGCCAGGCCGTCGGCAGGGGCGACGAACAGGCGCGCCACCAGCAGGGCGGCACCCGCGCCCAGCACCGGCAGGGCCGACAGCGCGACCCCGGAGGTCCCGTACATCATCCGCCAGAACAGGCCACGCCCCGGCCGCTCCTTCGGCCAGTTGCGCTTGGCCTTGCCGAGCTTCACCGCGGGCGCGCCCGCCCACCGCTGCCCGGTCGGGACCTGCCGGGCGACCGCCGACCCCGGCGCGACCTCGGCCCGCTTGCCGACCCGCGCCCCCGGGAAAAGGATGCTGCGCGTACCGACCACGGCATGCGCGCCGACCTTCACCGGACCGATCTCCAGCCGGTCCCCGTCCAGCCAGTACCCGGACAGGTCGACCTCGGACTCGACGGCCGCGCCCCGGCCCAGCTTGAGCATGCCGGTGACCGGCGGCAGCGAATGCAGATCCACGTCCTGGCCGACCCGGGCACCGAGTGCCCGCGCGTACCGCTCCAGCCACGCCCCGGTCAGCGAGGTCGCGCCAGTGGCCTCGGCCAGCCGCTCCGCCGCCCACAGCCGCAGATGCACGTTTCCACCGCGCGGATGACGCCCCGGGCGCACGCCACGCAGCAGCAGCCGCGCCCCACCGGCGGCGAGCGCGAGCCGCCCCGGCGGGGTGAACAGCAGCACTGCCCCGGCTCCGACGGCCCACCAGGAGGCGGTCGGCAGCCAGGCGTACCCGCTCAGCACGTTTCCGAGGGCGGCCAGTACCACCATCCACCGCAGTCCGGTCAGCGCGGACAGCGGCACGAGAGCGAGAAGCTGGATCACCTGGGCACGCCGGGGCACCGGGGCGACCGTCCGCCGCGGGCCGTCGTCCCGCGCGGACTCCTGGAGCCGTCGCGCCAGCTTCCGCAAGGTGGGCTGCTGGTAGATGTCCAGCACGGCCGCGCCGGGGTAGCGGGTGCGCAGCCGCGTGGTCAGCTGGGCGGCGGCCAGACTGCTCCCGCCGATCGCGAAGAAGTCGTCGGACGGCGCCGTCACCGGAATCCCGAGCACCTCGGTCCACTGCTCGGCGAGCCAGGCCTCGGTGCCGTGGAGCTGCTCGGCCCTGACACCCGTCCCGACCCCCTCCAGGGGCCAGGGCAGGGCATCGCGGTCCACCTTCCCGGAGGTCCGCGTCGGCAGCTCGTCGACCGGCGCCAGCAGCGGTACCAGCGCCGCCGGCAACTCGGCCCGCAGCCGCTCCACCGCCACCCCCGCGTCCCAGCCCTCCTGGGTCACGACATAGCCCACGAGCAATTGGTTGCCGCTGCGTGCCGTCCGCACGGCTGCGGCGGCGCCCGCGACGCCCGGCAGCGCCTGCAACGCGGCGTCCACCTCACCCAGCTCGATCCGCCGCCCGCCCAGCTTGATCTGCTCGTCGGCCCGCCCGAGGAAGACCAGCCCCTCGGGCTCGGCCCGCACCACGTCACCGCTGCGGTACGCCCGTTCCCAGCCCAGTGACCCAAGCGGCGCGTACTTCTGCGCGTCCTTCTCGGCGTCGAGGTAGCGGGCGAGCCCCACGCCCCCGATCACCAACTGGCCGCTGCCGCCCATCGCGACGGGCTCCCCGGCCTCGTCCACGACGGCCAGCTCCCAGCCCCGCAGCGGCAGCCCGATCCGCACGGGTTCCTCGCCGCCCATCAGCGACGCACAGGCCACCACGGTCGCCTCGGTGGGCCCGTAGGTGTTCCAGACCTCGCGCCCCTCGGTCACCAGCCGCTGCGCCAGCTCGGGCGGACAGGCCTCACCGCCGAAGATCAGCAGCCGTTTGTCGTTGAGGGTCTCCGGCTCCCACAGCGCGGCCAGCGTCGGCACGGTCGACACGACCGTGATCTCCTGCTCGACCAGCCAGGGCCCCAGATCCGCCCCGCTGCGCACCTGCGCCCGTGGCACCGGCACCAGGCAGGCCCCGTACCGCCAGGCCAGCCACATCTCCTCGCAGGACGCGTCGAAGGCGACCGAGAGACCCGCCATGACCCGGTCGCCGGGCCCGATCGGATCCTCGGTCAGGAAGAGCGCGGCCTCGGCGTCCACGAACGCGGCGGCACTGCGGTGGCTGACGGCGACGCCCTTGGGCTTCCCGGTGGATCCGGAGGTGAAGATGATCCAGGCGTCGTGCTCCTCCCCGGGCCGCCCGGTGGCCGGGCCGCCCGTCCCAAGGACACTCACCTCGTGCCCGGCCCCGACGACGGCCCGCACCCCCGCCTCCCCGAACACCGATTCGGCCCGCTCGTCGGGGTCCTCGGCGTCCACGGGCACATAGGCGGCGCCGGCCGCCAGTACGGCGAGAATCGCGACGTACAGATCGTTGGTCCCCGACGGGACGCGGACGCCCACCCGGTCCCCGAGCCCCACCCCCGCGGCGGCGAGCCGCACGCGCAGCCGCTCCACCTCCACGGCGAGCGCCCGGTAGCTGAGCCGGACCGCCCCGTCGTCCAGGGCGAGTTCGTCCGGATGCGTCCGCACGGAGGCCTCGAAGATGTCCACGAGCGTGCGCGGGGAGGCCGCCGTCCCCCCGGAGAACCGTGCCCTGTCACCGAACTGTTCGCGGATCTCTTCGTCGAGCAGGCCGAGAGCGCTGCTCTCGTGTGTGGTTGCCATCGGGTCCTCGCGTCTCGATCCCGGAAGCCTCCGGGGCGCTGGCGGGCCCGCAGGTCTGCCTGGGGTTGTCCGGCTCCAGCTCCGTAACAAGCCGGAAATTTTAGTACGACGCTAGGTTCGTCGTTGTGCGGCGGCCACCTGGAGAGGCCGTTCGGGCCGCTCGGCAGGGGGTATTGGGGGCCCTGACCTCGGGATCCTCCCGGTGGGCGAGAGATGGCCCACACGGCGCCGGGCGAGCCCTCCCGGAAAAGCAGAAGACCCCTGGTGAACAGGGGTCTGAGCTGGTGTCCGAGGGGGGACTTGAACCCCCACGCCCGATAAAGGGCACTAGCACCTCAAGCTAGCGCGTCTGCCATTCCGCCACCCGGACAAGGTGTCTGTCGCGCTGGGGTTCCCCGCGGCGACGACGTAAACATTACCAGGCTTTCGCAGGTGGCTGATCACACCCCCGCGCGGCCCGGATCGCCGTGAACGCCCTGTGACGGGCGGGTGCGGTCTTGGGGAGGGGGCGGGCTCGGGGGGAGGATGAGGGGGACCACCAGCGGCGACTGCGGAAGGAAGCGGCGTGAGTGACACGGGCACGGCCGAAGGCGTCACCGGCGAGGACGAGGTCGTCGACCTCTGCCGCGAGCTGATCCGGATCGACACCAGCAACTACGGCGACCACTCGGGGCCCGGTGAGCGCGAGGCGGCCGAGTACGTCGCCGGCAAGCTCGCCGAGGTGGGCCTCGAACCGCGGATCATCGAGTCCCACAAGGGCCGCGCCTCCACCGTGGCCCGGATCGAGGGCGAGGACCCGTCCCGGCCCGCGCTGCTCATCCACGGCCATCTCGACGTGGTGCCGGCCAACGCGGCCGACTGGACCCACCACCCCTTCTCCGGCGAGATCGCGGACGGCTGCGTCTGGGGCCGCGGGGCCGTCGACATGAAGGACATGGACGCGATGACCCTCGCCGTCGTCCGGGAGCGGCTGCGCAGCGGGCGCAGGCCCCCGCGCGACATCGTGCTCGCCTTCCTCGCCGACGAGGAGGCGGGCGGCACCTGGGGCGCGCGGTACCTGGTCGACAAGCACCCCGAGCTGTTCGAGGGCGTGAGCGAGGGCATCGGCGAGGTCGGCGGCTTCTCCTTCACCGTCAACGAGCAGCTGCGGCTCTACCTGGTCGAGACCGCCCAGAAGGGCATGCACTGGATGCGGCTCACCGTGGACGGCACCGCAGGGCACGGCTCGATGACCAACACCGACAACGCGATCACCGAGCTCTGCGAGGCGGTGGGGCGGGTCGGCCGGCACACGTGGCCGGTGCGGGTCACCAAGACCGTGCGGTCCTTCCTCGACGAGCTCTCCGACGCCCTCGGGGTCGAGCTCGACCCCGAGAACATGGACGAGACGCTCGCCAGGCTCGGCGGCATCGCCAAGATGATCGGCGCGACCCTGCGCAACTCGGCCGCGCCCACCATGCTCGGCGCCGGCTACAAGGTCAACGTCATCCCCGGCCAGGCGACCGCGCACGTCGACGGGCGGTTCCTGCCCGGCCACGAGGAGGAGTTCCTCGCCGACCTCGACCGGCTGCTCGGCCCCCGCGTCAGGCGGGAGGACGTGCACGCCGACAAGGCGCTGGAGACCGACTTCGACGGCAAGCTCGTCGACGCCATGCAGAGCGCGCTCAGCGCCGAGGACCCGATCGCGCGGGCCGTGCCGTACATGCTCTCCGGCGGCACCGACGCCAAGTCCTTCGACGATCTCGGCATCCGCTGCTTCGGCTTCGCGCCGCTGAAGCTGCCGCCGGAGCTGGACTTCGCCGGGATGTTCCACGGCGTCGACGAGCGGGTGCCGGTGGAGGGGCTGCAGTTCGGCGTACGCGTGCTCGACCGGTTCATCGACGCGTCCTGAATTGGCCCACTGAAACGACACTGCAGTATTCGCGCACATGTGCCCGGCGTGACCGTGGGGAGTGAATGCGCTCATCAGGTCGTAGCCCTATTAGTTCCTCCTCGTTACTGGTGATGCGATCAGCTACTTGTGATCGCATTGCCAACAAGGAGGAATAATGATCAAGAAGGTCGTCGCCGCTGCGGCAGCCACCGGTGGTCTGGTTCTCGCGGGCGCGGGCCTCGCCGTCGCCGACTCCGGTGCCCAGGGTGCCGCCGTGGGTTCCCCGGGTGTCGTGTCCGGCAACGTGATTCAGGTTCCCGTGCACGTTCCCGTGAACGTCTGCGGCAACACGATCTCGGTGATCGGGCTGCTGAACCCCGCCTTCGGCAACACCTGCATCAACAAGTGACGCTCCCTTTCTGAGGTCGTCCACGCCGTCGGTCCCGGAGCGCGCGCCATGCGTTCCGGGACCGACCGGTCTTTCACGTAGGTCAAGAGGGGGAAGGCAGGAATTCAGCAATGCGACAGGGCACCCGCAAGGGATTGATGACCGTGGCGGCGGCAACCGGCGTGATCGCGGCCGCGAGCGGCCACGCCCACGCCGACTCGGGCGCGAGCGGCTCCAGTTCGAAATCACCGGGCGTGCTGTCCGGCAACACCGTGCAGGTCCCGGTGCACGTGCCGATCAACGTCTGCGGCAACACCATCAGCGTCGTCGGCATCCTGAACCCGGCCGTCGGCAACTCCTGCGCCAACCGGGGCGGAGACCACGGGACGCCGGGCGGCTACGGCGACGACGGTCACGGCGGCTCCGGTGACCACGGCTCCTCCGGCACAGGGGCGCACGCGGACGGGCAGGCCGAGGGCTCGCCCGGCGTGGGCTCCGGGAACCACATCCAGGTGCCGGTCCACGTGCCGGTCAACGTCTGCGGCAACAGCGTCGACGTCATCGGCGTCGGCAACGCAGCCGTGGGCCAGGACTGTGTGAACGGTGGCGGCGGCGACGGCCACACCACGCCGCCCGGGGGAGAGGGCGACGGCACGACCCCGCCGGGGACGCCGGGCGGCCCGGGAGACCCCGGTGAGCCGGGCACGCCCGGACAGCCCGGCACGCCGGACGACAAGGGCGTCGACGCCGACTCCGGTACCCGGGGCGACAGCGGCTCCGGCACCGGCTCCGCCGGGGACGGCACCGGCTCCCGGGACGACGACCGCTCCGGCGCCGCGGCCGTCACCCACCTCGGCGGCGGCCGGCTGGCACAGACCGGCAGCGAGCTGCCCATGGGCGCGGCCGCCTCGCTGGGCGCGGGGGCGCTGCTGGCGGGCGCCGTGCTCTACCGCAGGGCACGCGCCTCGGCGTAGCCCGTCCGGCGCGCCCGCACGTCCGTGACCGGCAGCCGGAGCGGGCCCCGCACCCCGCGGGGCCCGCTCCGCTCCGTTTCCGCCGCCTCAGCTCACCACGTGGCCCGTACCTGGCGGATGATCCGCCGGCGCAGCCGCACCCTGCGGCTGCCGTCGCGCAGCAGGCTCAGGCGGTGCAACTCCCAGTGTCCGTACTCCGCATGGTCCGTCAGCAGGCGTGTGGCGTCCTTGCGGGAGACCCCGCGCGGGACGTACACGTCGACAAATTCGTATTCCGGCATCGCATCTATTGTGCGGGCAACGGCCCGGTACGGATAGCGTCTGCTCTATGTCTGATGCTGCGCAGCCCACCGCTGCCGAGGTACGCGCCGCCGCCGAGGCGGTCAAGACCGCGCTCGACCGTCATCTCGCGGCGGTCGAACGCAGGTCGGGTGAGGACGACCCGGCCGTCTACGAGGCGTTCAACAAGCTGGCCGCGGCCGCAGAGGCGTACGACGAGCTGCTCTACGACCGTTACGACGAGGTCACGCCCTTCGAGATCCCCGGCGCCGAGGACACCCTGCCGCCGTACACCGGGCCCGAGGAACCGAACGCCTTGAGTGTGCTGATCCGCCGCGACTACGCGGTGGCGGAGCCACAGCGGCTGCTGGCGCAGGCCCAGCGGATCGAGGCGGCGGACGAGGACAGTACGGACGCGGAGGCCGCGAGCACGATCCACGGGGCGCTGGGCATCCTCTTCGGGGAGTTCGAGCCGGACGAGATCGCCTCCCGGCACAAGGAGTTCGGTCTGGAGGAGGGCGACTCCACGATGTGGGTGACGGCGGCGGAGGAGCCCGCCGACCCCGGCGAGTGGCTGGAGGCCCCGTTCGAGGCAGTCGACCCGCAGAGCGTGGTCTGCCGCTTCGACGTCAGCGCCGTCTTCGACGACGACGAGCCCGACGACGAGGACATCCCCGGGCACCTTGAGGACGAACTGGACCTGGATGAGGACGAGGACCTGGAACCCCTGGACGCGGACCGCCGCTGACCAGGAACGCGAGAGACAGACACTGACCGGCGGCCACGGGGGCACCCCGCGGCCGCCACGTCGTCCCGGCCGTTTGCCCGTGGGACTCGCCGGTGGTCGCCGAGCGCCGTGACCCCCGCCGTCGGTGGCGGCGGGGGAGCCGCGCCGGTCCGCCGGGGGCCCGTGGTGCCGTGCGGCGCGCGGGCCCTCGGTCGCGCAGGGCGCTTCGCCGCCGTCAGCCCGCGCGGCCCGCCTCAGCCCTCCGCCGGAACCTGTGCCTCCAGCAGTTCCGGCAGGCGGGTCGTGCGGGGCTTCGCCAGGACTTCGGCCACCGCCTTCGGCAGGGCCTGGTCCACTCCGTGGACCACCGACAGGTGGCGTTCCGCGCGTCCGAAGGCCGTGTAGACCCAGGGGCGGCTCAGCGCCTGGGCTGCGTCGCCGGGCAGGACCGTGACCACCGCGGGCCAGCGGGTGCCCACGGCCTGGTGCGCGGTCAGGGCCCAGCCGTGCCGCACCGACTGCTCCACCCGCTCCTTCGGTACGACCACGGCGTCCCCGGCGCACGACAGACGCAGTCCCTCGGCGTCGGCCCCGACCACGTGACCCGGCAGCGTACGGCCCGGCGCGGGGGAGTAGGCGACGCGGTCACCGGGGTCGAAGCCCCCGAAGCGTCCCGGGCCGGGGTTGAGCCGCTCCTTCAGCGCGGCGTTCAGCACCCGCGTGCCCGCCGCGCCCCCGTGCCCCGGCGTGACGACCACCGTCTGGTCAGCCGGCACCCCGATCGCCCGCGGCACCGAGTCGGCGACCAGCTGCACGGTCCGGTGCACCGCCTCTCCCGCGTCCCGCACCGGCACGATCACGACCTCCTTGCCGGGCGCCTCGACCTGGAGCAGCTCGCCCACGCCGATGCCCGACACCAGCTCCCCGAGCGGACCGGGATCCGGCCGCCGCGAGGCGACGTGCGGGCACCTGCCCACCGCCAGCAGATCGGCGAAGACCCGCCCGGGACCGATCGACCAGAGCACCCCCGGGTCGCCCGCCAGCACCAGCCGGGCCCCGTCCGGCAGTGACTCGACGAGCAGCGCCGCCGCCTCCACGTCGAGCTGGGGTGCGTCGAGGACGACGAGCAGATCGAGGTCGAGCGCGCCGTCGGAGTCCCGCCCCGGCCCCTCGGCCCCGGCCAGCAGTCCGGCGACAGTCGTCACGCCCGTCTCCGGTCCCTCCACCAGAGCCGCGAACCGTCCCCTGCCGGCCGGACCGTGTGCGGCGGCCCAGGCCCGCAGCCCGAGCCCACGCGCCGCCCGCACCAGCTCAGCCGTCTCGGCCGACGAGGCCTCCCCGCCGGTGTGCAGCACCAGCCCGTGGCCGGCGACCGCCCGGACGAGTTCGGCGGCCGCCCCCCGGGCGCCGGCTGCCGCCCGCTCCCAGGCCTCGCCCGAACCGTGCTCCTCAGGCGCGGAGTTGATCAGCCGGGCCAGACCGTCGGCCAGACTCTCCTCGGCGAGCGCGTAACGCTCCAGCCCGACGAGGACGCGCACAGGCCGCTCCTCGCTCCCGTCCTCGTCCTGCAGTTCGCCGTCGCCCTCGCCCGACGCCTCGGCCTCGTTCTCGTCCAACCCGTCCTGGAAGGCGAGGGCGTCTCCTTCGGCGAGCGCCCCCTGCACCGCCTCCGCCGGATCCGGCACCCCCCGCTGAGCCAGCGCCGTGGTCAGTACGGGCATCTCCAGCGCGGTGTGCCCGGCGAGTGCCGCCTGCTGCAGGAGCCACACCGTGACCGCACGCCCCCGCCGCTCGTCGCCGGGCCCGCACTCCGGCCCCAGCAGCGCCCGCGCGAAACCGTCGGCCTGCTCCGGCCGCACCCCAGCGACCCTCAGCAGCTGCCAGGGGTCGGCGCGCAGCCGCTCGTCCGCTCCCTCACCCAGGACGGCGGCTGCCTGCACGGCGAGCGTCTCAGGAGCACCTCCGTCGCTCAGCACCCGCCGCACGCCCTCGACGGCCTCGGGCGCTGGCGCGCCCACCGCGACCGGCACCACCGGCTGCGTCCGCCGTACCGGCTCCGGGGTCTGGCGCCGCGGCGGCGGCTCCTGGAACACCGTCGCGGGCGGCTTCGCCCCGCTCTCCACCGCACGCACCGCCGCCAGCAGTTCTGCCGCCTTCCCGCTGAGCTTCGCGCCCGCGTCGACGGGCGCCTGCTTCTCCGCCTTGCGCCGCTCGATCCGCTCCCGCTCCACTCGCTGAGCAGCCAGCTCGGCCGCGGCCTCATCCACCTCACGCCCCCCGGCTCCCGCCGCCCCAGGGGTGTCACCGGCCGCGGTCTCCACCGCTCCGGCAGTCTCGTCCCCGGCCCCCGCCGCCTCAGCCTCTGCCGCCTCAGGGGACTCACCGTCGGCCCCCGACGCCCCGGCGGTCTCACCGCCCCCGGCTCCCGCCGCCTCAGCCATCTCACCGGCCCCGGCCCCCGACGCCCCGGCGGTCTCACCGCCCCCGGCCTCCACCGTCCGGGACGGCTGCCCGCCCTCGCCCTTCGCCGGCTCGGCCGTCGCAGACTCGGTCTCCGTGGCGTCCGGCTTCCTCGGCTCGGCGTCCCCGGTGGTCTCCGGCTCCGTGCTCACAGCGTGCTCCAGTCGTGATCGGGATAGCGGTGCACGGGCGCCGACACATCGTCCAGCGCCCGGCAGATCTCGTCAGGAAGACTAAGGGCCTCCACCGACAACGCCGCCGTGAGCTGCTGCGCGGTGCGCGCGCCGACGATCGGCGCGGCCACCGCGGGCCGGTCCCGCACCCATGCGAGGGCGACCTGGAGCGGTGTGACCGCCAGCCCGTCGGCCGCCGTCGCCACGGCGTCCACGATGCGGCTCGCGGTGTCGTCGAGGTACGGCTCGACGAAGGGCGCCAGATGGTCCGAGCCGCCCCGGGAGTCCGGCGGCAGGGCGTTGCCCCGGTACTTCCCGGTCAGCACCCCACGCCCCAGCGGCGACGACGGCAGCAGCCCTATGCCCAGGTCCAGCGCGGCCGGCAGCACCTCACGCTCGACGCCGCGCTGCAGCAGCGAGTACTCCATCTGCGTACTCGCCAGCCGGGTGCGCGTCCCGGGCGCCGCCAGCTGCCAGGTGGCCGCCTTGGCGAGCTGCCAGCCGCAGAAGTTGGAGACGCCCGCGTACCGTGCCCGTCCGCTGCCCACGGCGAGGTCCAGCGCCTGGAGCGTCTCCTCCAGCGGGGTCTGCGGATCGAAGGCGTGGATGTGCCACAGGTCGACGTAGTCCGTGCCGAGCCGGGAGAGCGAGGCGTCCAGCGCGGCCAGCAGATGCCCCCGTGACCCGTCGAACCGCCGGTCCGGGTCCGGCACGCTTCCGGCCTTGGTCGACAGCACCAGGTCCCGTCGCGGCACGAGCCCTTCCATCAGCCGGCCGAGGAGATACTCGGACTCCCCGTTCCCGTAGACGTCCGCCGTGTCGACGAGCGTCCCGCCCGCCTCCCAGAAGGTCTTCAGCAGGTCCGCGGCATCATGTTCGTCGGTGTCCCGCCCCCAGGTCAGGGTGCCGAGTCCGATCCGGGACACACGCAGGCCGGTACGGCCGAGATGCCTCTGCTCCATGTCCGCCGAGATTACTGGCCAGAACTGGTGCCGTGGGTTGCCTGTGGACAACCGATTCACGTGATCGGGGCCCCTGTTCCCGGACGGCGCGCCCGTGACTCCACCCGTGGCCTGGGCGAGCCCCCGCGCCCACGCTAGTGTCGACGCCACAAGGGACGTTACTGATGAGTAAGGGGAAGGCCATGCAGCTCGGGATCAACCTCGGCTACTGGGGCGCCGGAATGGACGCGGACAATCTCGCCGTGGCCCAGGAGGCCGACCGCCTCGGGTACGCCGTCTGCTGGGCGGCCGAGGCCTACGGCTCCGACGCCGCCACCGTGCTCAGCTGGGTCGCCGCCCAGACGGAGCGCATCGACGTCGGCTCGGCCATCTTCCAGATCCCGGCCCGCCAGCCCGCGATGACCGCGATGACCGCCGCGACCCTGGACTCGCTGTCCGGCGGACGCTTCCGCCTCGGCCTCGGCGTCTCCGGCCCGCAGGTCTCCGAGGGCTGGTACGGCGTCGAGTTCGACAAGCCGCTGGCCCGTACGCGCGAGTACGTCGAGATCGTCCGCAAGGCCATGACCCGCGAACGGCTCAGCTACGACGGCGTGCACTGGACGCTGCCCCTGCCCGGCGGCCCCGGCAAGCCGATCAAGCTCACCGTCCACCCGCAGCGCGAGCACATCCCGCTGTACATCGCCGCGATCGGTCCCAAGAACCTCGAGCAGACCGGCGAGATCGCCGACGGCGCCCTGCTGATCTTCCCGTCCGCCGAGCACCTGGAGGACACCGCGATCAGGCACCTGCGCGCCGGGCGTGAGAAGGCGGGCAGGACCATGGACGGCTTCGACGTCTGCCCGACCCTCCCCCTCGCCGTCGGTGACGACAAGGACGTGACCGCCCTCGCCGACACCTTCCGCCCCTACACCGCCCTCTACGTGGGCGGCATGGGCAGCCCCAAGCAGAACTTCTACAACCAGCTCGCCCGGCGCATGGGCTACGAGCGGCAGGCCGCCGAGATCCAGGAGAAGTACCTCTCCGGCGACAAGCAGGGCGCCGCGGCCGCCGTACCGAACGAACTGATCGACCAGACCACGCTGCTCGGCTCGGTGGAGCGCATCGCCGACCGTATGAAGGCCTACGCGGCGGCCGGGGTCACGACGCTGTCGCTGGCGCCCGCGGGCTTCACCCTGGAGGAGCGGCTCGCCTCGCTGCGGGCGGGTTCCGAGGCGCTGGAGCTGGCGGGACTCGCGTAACGCGCCGTACCCGCGCGGGACGTCTCTACGGCCGTGGTGGGGGCTCGGGGGTCTTCCCCGCCACGGCCGTCACGGGGAACAACGCGCCTGCCCACGCGCGGTTACGCTCCCGACGCCCGCCCGTCGGTCCGTCTTTCGGTGGAGTTGTCCGGCAAAGCTGTTGCCCTGGGGCCGCAGGGGCATTTGACTCGTTCTTTGCGGAATTCTGCAGAGAGGTGCTCTCAGATGCTTTCGGCCAGGAGTCTGTTCCAGGAGATCCTCGACAACGACCAGTCGTTCAGGCTGTTCTGCTCCATCGCGGCCAGCGGTGAGGCGCAGGGCGGCTGGGAGAACGCCCGCATCGCCGCGCTCGTGCCCGCGAGCGAGCGCGCCCTCGCCCCCAAGATCACCCGCCATGGGGCGGACGAGGACAAGCACGGGCGGATCTTCAACGCGCTGCTGAAGAAGCGCGGCCTCGAACCCGTCGAGGTCCCGCCGGAGACCGACTACACGATGCTGCTCGAGAAGCGGGGCATCGGCCTGGCGCACGAGAAGCTGAAGGCGGATCAGCCGCTCACCGTGCGGGACATCATCACCTACCTCGCCCACAGCCGCGTCACCGAACAGCGCGCCGCCGAACAGATGATGATGCTGACGAAGCACTTCACGGACCACCCGGTGCTCGGCAGGGCGGTCCGGATGATCTCCGCGGACGAGGACGACCATCTCGCGTACACCCACGAGGAGCTGCTGCGCCTGGCCGCCGCCGGGCACGGCCGGGACATCCGGCGCACCCTGCGCGAGTGCGCGCTCGCCGAGATCCGCGTCCACCGGGACGTGAGCCTCGCGGTCATGGCACGCATGGGCCGCATCCTCGGCTGGTCCCGCCGGAAGGCCGCGGTGCTCGCGTTCGGGATCCACGCCGTGTACGGCTACGAGCGGCTCGGCGGCTGGCGGCGCATGGTGAGCCTGAAGATGCCGGAACGCCGCGACGCCCTCGGCGGCCCGGCCGGCACCGCCCCCGAGTTCGCCTGACGACCGAGTCCCTCACATCCAGCCCCGCCGCTTGAACGTCCGGTAGAGCACCACCTCCAGGGCGGCCATGACCGCGAGCACCGCCGGATAGGCCCACACCCAGCGGAGCTCCGGCATGTGCTCGAAGTTCATGCCGTAGACCCCGGCGATCATCGTCGGGACGGCCGCCATGGCCGCCCACGCGGAGATCTTCCGCATGTCGTCGTTCTGCCGCACGCTCATCTGCGCCAGATGCGCCGACAGCACATCCGACACCAGCCGGTCCAGGCCCTCCACCGACTCGTTCACCCGCGTGAGATGGTCGTGGACGTCGCGGAAGAACGGCCGCGCCTTGTCGTCGACGAAGGGCACGGAACCGCCGAGCGTTCCCACGCCGGCGAGCCGGGTCAGCGGCACCGCCAGCGGCCCGGTGGCCCGGCGGAACTCCATGATCTGCCGCTTGAAGCCGTAGACGCGGGACGCCGAGTGCCGCGAGCCTCCGCTCTCCGGTGAGAAGACGTCCGCCTCCAGCTCCTCCAGGTCGTTCTGCAACTCGGCCGACACCTCCACGTAGTGGTCCACCGTCGCGTCGGCGATCGCGTACAGCACCGAGGTGGGGCCTTTCCCGAGCAGCTCCGGCTCCTGCTCCAGTCGTCGGCGCACGGCGGCCAGCGGGGAGCCCACACCGTGCCGGACGGTCACCACGAAGGCGTCACCGAGGAAGATCATGACCTCCCCGGTGGTGACGGCGTCGCTCTCCGGCTCGTAGACGACCGGCTTCAGGACCACGAAGAGCGAGTCGTCGTACACCTCCAGCTTGGGCCGCTGGTGCGCCTTGAGGGCGTCCTCGACGGACAACGGATGCAGCGCGAACTCCTCGGTGACCAGCTCGAACTCCCGCTCGCTCGGCTCGTGCAGGCCGATCCACACGAATCCGCCGACCGCCCGTGCCCCGGCCAGGGCGTCCGAGAGGTCCTCGGGTCCCTCCGTCCGGTGTCCGTCACGGTAGATGGCACAGTCGACGATCACAGAGCGTGTTCTCCCGTCACCGCACGGACGTCGCACCCGGGCCTGCGCCTACCCTGGGCCGCATGCCCACGCTGATCCTCGTCCGGCACGGACGTTCCACCGCAAACACCGAGGGACTGCTCGCCGGCTGGACGCCCGGCGTCGCCCTCGACGAGCGCGGCACCGCGCAGGCCGCCGCACTGCCCGGCCGGCTCGCCGGACTGCCGGTCTCCGAGGTCGTCACCAGCCCCCTGCAACGCTGCCAGGAGACCGTCCGGCCGCTGCTCGACGCCCGCCCCGGGCTGCGCGCGCACACCGACGAGCGGATCGGCGAGTGCGACTACGGCGACTGGTCCGGCCGCAAGCTCGCCGAACTCAGGGACGAGCCCTTGATGGAGGTGGTCCAGGCCCACCCGACGGCGGCCGCCTTCCCGGGCGGCGAGTCGATGCGGGCGATGCAGCACCGGGCCGCCGAGGCGGTACGGGAGTGGAACGCGCGCGTCGAGCGCGACCACGGCGCCGGCGCCGTGTACCTGATGTGCTCGCACGGGGACGTCATCAAGTCTCTCGTCGCCGACGCACTCGGACTTCATCTCGACCTCTTCCAGCGGATCTCCGTAGAACCGTGTTCCATCACCGCGATCCGTTACACCCGTCTCAGGCCGTTTCTCGTACGCCTCGGAGACACCGGCGACTTCGCGTCCCTGGTGCCCCGCGAGGAGCCCCCGGGCGGGGACGCCCCGGTGGGAGGCGGTGCGGGCGCACCGTGATCGTCGCCCGCAGTAGGGTGAAGCGGTCGCAGTAACGCCGTACTTGTCCGCAGCCGAGCGACCGCACGGCGGCCGGTCGGTCAACGAAGTCGATGTCGACCCACGATCAATGGAGACAGGACGTGTCCCGTCAGGTGTTCCTCTACGACCCCCCGGAGCGTTTCGTGGCCGGTACGGTCGGACTGCCCGGGCGCCGTACCTTCTTCCTCCAGGCCACCGCGGGCCCCCGGGTGACCAGCGTGGCGCTGGAGAAGACGCAGGTCGCAGCGCTCGCCGAGCGCATGGACGAACTGCTCGACGAAGTGGTGCGGCGCAGCGGCGGCAGCGCCGCCGTACCGGCCGTGGCACCCAGCGAGGTCGCCGACAGCGCCCCGCTGGAGACCCCCATCGAGGAGGAGTTCCGCGTCGGCACCATGGCTCTCGCCTGGGACGGCGAGGAGCAGCGCATGATCGTCGAGGCACAGGCGCTGGTGGAGCTCGACGCCGACACCGACGAGGACCTCGCCGAGGCCGAGGAGCGGCTCCTTCAGGACGAGGAGAACGGGCCCCCGATGCTGCGGGTCCGGCTCACCGGCGCGCAGGCCCGCGCCTTCGCCAAGCGCGCCCTCGACGTCGTCAACGCCGGCCGGCCGCCGTGCCCGCTGTGCAGTCTGCCGCTCGACCCGGAAGGACACGTATGCCCGCGCCAGAACGGATACCGCCGCGGAGCATGACCTCCGGGGAACTGCTCGCCACCGGCGAGCTGAGCGTGCGCGGACGCATCCGTGACGCCTCCAACGCGGCGCTGTACTGCACGATCACGCACGACGGCCAGGAGGCCACCTGCGTCTACAAACCCGTCGCCGGGGAGCGGCCCCTGTGGGACTTCCCCGACGGCACGCTCGCCGGGCGCGAGGTCGCCGCGTACGCGGTCTCCGAGGCGACCGGCTGGGGCCTGGTCCCGCCCACCGTGCTGCGCGAGGGGCCGTACGGCGAGGGGATGTGCCAGCTGTGGATCGAGGCGCGCCCGGACGCCGGGTTGCTCGCCCTCGTCGACGCCGAGGAGCCCGCCCCGGGCTGGAAGGCGATCGGGTTCGCCGAGGTCGGCGACGGCAGGACCGCGCTGCTGGTGCACGCCGACGACGAGCGGCTGCGGCGGCTCGCCGTGCTCGACGCCGTGATCAACAACGCCGACCGCAAGGGCGGCCACCTGCTCCCGACCGCGGACGGCCATCTCTACGGCATCGACCACGGGGTCACCTTCAACGTCGAGAACAAACTGCGCACGCTCCTGTGGGGCTGGGCCGGCGAGCCGCTCACCGCCGAGGCCGTGGAGGTCCTCCGACGGATCCAGGGGGAGCTGAAGGCGGGCGGGGCGCTCGCCGAGCGCCTGGGCACGCTGATCACGGACGCCGAGATCGACGCCACGCGCGCGCGAGTCGGGGCACTGCTGGCCGCGGGGGTGCACCCGGAGCCCAACGGGGACTGGCCGGCGATTCCGTGGCCGCCGGTGTGACGGCACGGCCGTCGAGGTGACGGGCGGCACATCCGGGGCCCCTCGCGCAAGAGGGCCTTACCGGCCATCCGGCCTGCTCCGGTTCGTATACGGAACTCCAGTCCGGTTAGGCTCATGACATGCATGCCTGGCCCGCTTCCGAGGTCCCCGCCCTGCCTGGCAAGGGCCGCGACCTGAGGATCCACGACACCGCGACCGGTGGCCTCGTCACCGTCGACCCCGGTCCCGTCGCCCGTATCTACGTCTGCGGCATCACCCCGTACGACGCGACCCACATCGGTCACGCGGCGACCTACAACGCGTTCGACCTCGTGCAGCGCGTGTGGCTCGACACGAAGCGGCAGGTCCATTACGTCCAGAACGTCACGGACGTCGACGACCCGCTCCTGCAGCGGGCGGACCGCGACGGCATCGACTGGGTCGCGCTCGCCGAGCGTGAGACCGCGCTGTTCCGCGAGGACATGACCGCCCTGCGGATGCTGCCCCCGAAGCACTACATCGGCGCCGTCGAGGCGATACCCGGCATCGTGCCGCTGGTGGAACGGCTGCGCGACCTCGGCGCGGCCTACGAACTCGACGGCGACATCTACTTCTCCGTCGAGGCCGACCCCCACTTCGGCCAGGTGTCCCACCTGGACGCCGCCGCGATGCGGCTGCTCTGCGCCGAGCGGGGCGGCGACCCGGACCGTCCGGGCAAGAAGAACCCCGTCGACCCGATGCTGTGGACGGCGGCCCGCGAGGGCGAGCCGAGCTGGGACGGCGGTTCGCTCGGCCGTGGCCGGCCCGGCTGGCACGTCGAGTGCGTCGCCATCGCCCTCGACCACCTCGGGATGGGCTTCGACGTCCAGGGCGGCGGCTCCGACCTCGCCTTCCCGCACCACGAGATGGGCGCCTCCCACGCCCAGGTGCTGACCGGCGAGTTCCCCATGGCCAAGGCCTATGTGCACGCCGGGATGGTGGCGCTGCACGGCGAGAAGATGTCCAAGTCCAAGGGCAACCTGGTCTTCGTCTCCCAGCTGCGCCGTGACGGCGTCGACCCGGCCGCGATCCGGCTCGCCCTGCTCGCCCACCACTACCGGGCCGACTGGGAGTGGACCGACCAGGTGCTCCAGGACGCGGTGGACCGGCTCGACCGCTGGCGCGCCGCCGTCTCCCGGCCCGACGGGCCGGGCGCGGACCGGCTCGTCGGGGAGCTTCGTGAGGCCCTCGCCGACGACCTGAACTCCC
Organism: Streptomyces sp. NPDC047706; assembly: GCF_043204795.1. Taxonomy (NCBI): domain Bacteria; kingdom Bacillati; phylum Actinomycetota; class Actinomycetes; order Kitasatosporales; family Streptomycetaceae; genus Streptomyces; species Streptomyces sp. NPDC047706. The sequence continues at coordinate 112,471 of NZ_JBIDCW010000001.1, forward strand.
CGGCCGCGCTGGCCGCCGTGGACCGCTGGGCCGCGGAGCAGCGGGAGCGCGGCGGTACGGACCCGGGCGCCCCCGGCGTCGTCAGCCGTGCCGTGGACGCCCTGCTCGGCGTGGCCCTGTAGGAAGACGAAGGTGGGCCGCTTCCCCCACGGGAGGAAGTGGCCCACCGCCGTGCTCAGTCCTCGGACGGGTCCTCGTCGTCGTTGCCGGCCTTCGGCGGCCGTTTGTCCCGCAGATACGGCGGCCCGTCCCCGCCGTCGGTGGCGTGGCCGCCGGGTGGGGTGCCGCCGCCGTCCCGGCGCCGCAGATACCGCTCGAACTCCCGGGCGATCGCCTCGCCGGAGGCCTCCGGCAGCTCCGCGGTGTCCCGGGCCTCCTCCAGGGTCTGCACGTACTCCGCCACCTCGCTGTCCTCGGCGGCCAGCTGGTCCACCCCCACCTGCCAGGCACGCGCGTCCTCGGGCAGCTCGCCCAGCGGGATGCGGACGTCGATCAGGTCCTCCAGGCGGTTGAGCAGGGCCAGCGTGGCCTTCGGGTTGGGCGGCTGCGAGACGTAGTGCGGCACGGCCGCCCAGAGCGACACCGCCGGTACGCCCGCGTGCGTGCACGCCTCCTGGAGGACGCCGACGATGCCCGTCGGGCCCTCGTACTTGGTCTCCTCCAGGTCCATCCGGCGGGCCAGGTCCGCGTCGGACGTGGTCCCGCTGATCGGGACCGGACGGGTGTGCGGGGTGTCGCCGAGCAGCGCGCCCAGGACCACCACCAGCTCCACGCCCAGCTCGTGCGCGAAGCCGAGCAGTTCGTTGCAGAACGAGCGCCAGCGCATGGACGGTTCGATGCCGCGGACCAGCACCAGGTCGCGCGGCTTGTCGCCGCCGACCCGGACCACCGACAACCTGGTCGTCGGCCAGGTGATCTTGCGGACGCCGGAGTCCATCCACACCGTGGGCCGGTTCACCTGGAAGTCGTAGTAGTCCTCGGCGTCCAGTGCCGCGAACACCTCGCCCTTCCACTCCCGCTCCAGATGCGCGACCGCGGTGGAGGCGGCGTCGCCGGCGTCGTTCCAGCCCTCGAACGCGGCCACCATGACCGGGTCGATCAGCTCGGGAACCCCCTCGAGCTCGATCACCCAGCGCCTCCTTCCGACGTGCCCTCGCCTGACGTCCCAACCTTACGGCGTGCGGCGGGGGCGCCCGCAGCCCCCATGCACGGGGGAGTGAACGGATCACTGCCCCGTTCGCCCGCCCCGGACACCCGCGATTCATCCGAGCTGTCACCCTTTCGTACACGCTTGCTCACAGCGAACCGCGCAGCCACTGCTCCACGCTCGCGATGTGCACCGTGGCCCAGGAGCGGGCCGCCTCCGCGTCCCGCTCGCGCAGGGCGGCGAGGATCGCCCGGTGCTCGTGCAGGGTGCGGCTGACCGCGTCCCGCCGGGTCGGTCCGCGCCAGATCCGGGCCCGGGTGGTCGGCCCGGACAGGCCGTCGAGCAGTGAGCACAGCACGGAGTTGCCCGACGCCCGCACGACGGCACGGTGGAACTCCCGGTCGCAGGCGACGAGTTCCTCGGCCGGGGGCTGCGCGCCCAGCGCGTCCGACCGGTCCGTGAGCACGTCCAGTTCCCGCTCGCCGATGCGCGCGGCCGCGCCGTGGCGGCCGGCTCCAGGATGCGGCGCACGGCCAGGAGCCCCAGCACGGTGTCGTCGCGGTGGAAGTCGAGGACGAAGCCCATTGCCTCCAGCAGCAGTTGGGGGTCCAGGCTGGTGACGTACGTGCCGTCGCCCCGACGTACGTCCGGCATCCGGAACGGCGACAACACCAGGAGGAACGGTCCGGTGCGCCGTCCCCGCTCCCGGGCACGGCGAGGGGCGGCTCCGTCGGCGTGGAGCCGCCCCTGACCGGCGTGCCGGCTACTTCTCGTCGAGCAGGTCCTGAACCTGGGCACGGACATCCTCCGTGGCCAGGCCGCGGATGGTCAGGGTGGTGCGGCGGCGCAGCACGTCGTCCGCGGTCTCGGCCCACTCGTGGTCACGGGCCCAGACGACCTGTGCCCAGATCTCCGGGGCGTCCGGGTGGACGCGCCGGGCGAGCTCCGGGTTCTCGTTGGCGATGCGGGCGATGTCGAAGGCCAGCGAACCGTAGTGCGTGGCAAGGTGCCTGGCGGTGTCCGCGGCCATCCGCGGGCCGGGGGCCGGGCCGTCGACCAGCAGCCGGTGGGCGACCGCGCGCGGGTTCGCGACACCCGGCAGCGGCAGCCTCTTCGGCAGCGAGGAGATCGGCTCGAAGTCCTCGCCCAGCGGGTGACCGGGCAGCGACTCCAGCTTCTTCATGATGGTGCGGCCGATGTGGCGGAAGGTCGTCCACTTGCCGCCCGCTACGGACAGCATCCCGCCCCGCCCCTCGGTGACCACCGTCTCGCGCTTGGCCTTGGAGGTGTCGCCGGGCCCGCCCGGCAGCACCCGCAGACCCGCGAAGGCGTACGTGATGAGGTCCCGGTCGAGCTGCTGGTCGCGGATGGAGAACGCGGCCTCGTCGAGGATCTGGGATATGTCCCTGTCGTTGACCGCGACGTCGGCCGGGTCACCCTCGTAGACCTCGTCGGTGGTGCCGAGCAGCAGCATGTCCTCCCAGGGCAGGGCGAAGGTGATGCGGTACTTGTCGATCGGGGTGGCGAGCGCCGCCTTCCACGGGGAGGTGCGCTTCAGGACCAGATGCGCGCCCTTCGACAGGCGGATGGACGGCGCGGCGTCGGGGTCCTCCATCTTGCGCAGGTGGTCGACCCACGGGCCGGTCGCGTTCAGTACCAGACGGGCGCTCACGCCGAACTCGTCGCCGGACAGGCGGTCGCGCAACTCGGCGCCGGTCACCCGCCCCCGCGTGAAGCGCAGGCCCGTGACCTCGGCGTGATTGAGGACCACGGCGCCCGACTCGGCGGCCGCGCGGACCGTCATCAGGGCCATCCGGGCGTCGTTCATCTGGTCGTCGCCGTACACGGCCACGGCCTTGAGGTTCTCGGTGCGCAGCTCGGGCACGTCCGCCTGCGCCTTGGCGGGGGAGAGCAGGTGGCCCACGCCGTCGCCGAAGGCGGACAGCATCGAGTAGGCGAACACACCGGCGCCGAGCTTCGCGGCGCCGTGCGGGCCGCCCTTGTACACGGGCAGGTAGAAGGTGAGCGGGTTCGCCAGGTGGGGGGCCACCTGGCGAGAGACCGCACGCCGTTCGAAGTGGTTCTCCGCCACCAGCTTCACCGCGCCGGTCTGCAGGTAGCGCAGACCGCCGTGGAGCAGCTTGGAGGAGGCGGAGGAGGTGGCGCCGGCGAAGTCTCCGGCGTCCACCAGCGCCACCCTGAGGCCGGACTGCGCGGCGTGCCAGGCGGTGGAGATGCCCAGGATGCCGCCGCCGATCACGAGAAGGTCGTACGACGCCTTGGCGAGCTGCTCCCGGGTCTCGGCTCGGCTCGGGTTCGAGCCGGAGGCCGGGTGCGTGCCCAGGGCAGGCACGGACTGCAGGGTGGACTGGCTGGTCATGTCGGTTCTTACTCCTCGTCGGCCGACGGTGCGTCGGCCCTCGTCCGAATCAGCTCTCGTCTTCGTCGAGCCAGCCCATGGTCCGCTCGACGGCCTTGAGCCAGTTCTTGTACTCACGGTCACGGTCGGCCGTGTCCATGCGGGGGGTCCACTCGGCGGCCCGCCGCCAGTTGGCGCGCAGGTCGTCGGTGCTGTTCCAGAAGCCGACGGCGAGACCGGCGGCGTAGGCGGCGCCGAGGCAGGTGGTCTCGGCGACCATCGGGCGCACCACAGGGGCGTCCAGGAAGTCCGAGAGCGTCTGCATCAGCAGGTTGTTGGAGGTCATGCCGCCGTCGACCTTGAGGGCGGTCAGCTCCACGCCGGAGTCCTTCGTCATGGCGTCGGCGATCTCCCGCGTCTGCCAGGCGGTGGCCTCCAGCACGGCGCGCGCGAGGTGCGCCTTGGTGACGTACCGGGTCAGGCCGGCGATCACACCGCGGGCGTCGGAGCGCCAGTACGGGGCGAACAGGCCGGAGAAGGCCGGCACGAAGTAGGCGCCGCCGTTGTCCTCGACGGACAGCGCGAGCGTCTCGATCTCGGCGGCGGTGGAGATGAGGCCCATCTGGTCCCGCATCCACTGCACCAGCGCCCCGGTGACGGCGATCGAGCCCTCCAGGGCGTAGACCGGCTGCTGTCCGCCGATCTGGTAGCCGACGGTGGTCAGCAGCCCGCTGTAGGAGTTGATGATCTTGTCGCCGGTGTTCATCACCATGAAGGTGCCGGTGCCGTACGTCGACTTGGTCTCGCCCTCGGAGAAGCAGGTCTGGCCGAACAGGGCCGCCTGCTGGTCGCCCAGCGCGGAGGCGACCGGGATGCCGCCGAGCAGGTCGCCCAGCTTGCCGCCGGTGATCTCGCCGTACACCTCGGCGGAGGAACGGATCTCGGGCAGCATCGCCAGCGGGACACCGATGGACTCGGCGATCTTCTCGTCCCACTGCATGGTGTGCAGGTTCATGAGGAGGGTGCGCGAGGCGTTGGTGACGTCGGTGACGTGGTGGCCGCCGTTGACACCGCCGGTCAGGTTCCAGATGACCCAGGTGTCCATGGTGCCGAAGAGGATGTCGCCCGCCTCGGCGCGCTCCTTGAGGCCCTCGACGTTGTCGAGCAGCCAGCGGGCCTTGGGGCCGGCGAAGTAGGAGGCGAGGGGGAGGCCCGTCTCACGGCGGAAGCGGTCCTGGCCGACGTTGCGGCCGAGCTCCCGGCAGAGAGCGTCGGTACGGGTGTCCTGCCAGACGATGGCGTTGTGGACGGGCTCACCGGTGTTCTTGTCCCACAGCACGGTGGTCTCGCGCTGGTTGGTGATGCCGATGGCCTTGATGTCGTCGCGGGTGATGCCGGCCTTCTCGACGGCTCCGGCGACGACCTCCTGGACGTTGGTCCAGATCTCGGTGGCGTCGTGCTCGACCCAGCCGGGCTTGGGGAAGATCTGCTCGTGCTCCTTCTGGTCGACGGAGACGATCCTGCCGTCCCGGTCGAAGACGATGCAGCGGCTGGAGGTGGTGCCCTGGTCGATGGCTGCGATGAAGGGGCCGGCCGTGTGGGCGTCGGTCACTGTGTGCTCCTGGAGGTCCGTTTGGTCTGGGGGTGGTTACGGCGTGATGCTTGCGGCTGCGAGAGCGGACGGACCGCGTCTCAGGCGAACGCGACGTTGTAGAGGCCTGCGCCGGCCGCGGCGCCGATCAGCGGGCCGGCCACCGGGATCCAGGCGTAGCCCCAGTCGGAACCGCCCTTGTTGGGCAGGGGCAGCAGGGCGTGCACGATGCGCGGTCCGAGGTCACGTGCCGGGTTGATGGCGTAACCGGTCGGGCCGCCGAGGGAGAGGCCGATGCCGACCACGACGAGGGCGACCATCAGACCGCCGAGGGTGCCGAGGCCGTTGCCGTTGTCGTTCAGGCCCTGGGTGAGAACGGCGAGGACCAGCACGAACGTACCGATGATCTCCGTGGCGAGGTTCATCGCCACGTTCCGGATCTCCGGGCCGGTGGAGAAGACGCCGAGCACCGGGCCTGCGCCCTTCTCGCGTGCCTCGACCGCCTTGGCCTGCTTGACCTGCGCGTCGGCCGCCTCGACGATCTCCCGGTCGGTGAGATGTGCGTGGAACTGGCCGTAGTAGGCGACCCAGACCAGGGTCGCGCCGATCATGGCGCCGAGCAGCTGTCCGCCCCAGTAGAGGGGGACATTGCTCCAGTCGCCGTCCTTGATCGCGAGGGCGAGGGTCACGGCCGGGTTGATATGTGCGCCGGACAGCGGCCCTGAGATGTAGACGGCCGTGAGGACCGCGAAACCCCACCCGAAGGTGATCGCGAGCCAGCCGGCGTTTCGGGCCTTGGAGGCCTTGAGCACGACGGCGGCGACGACGCCTCCGCCGAGGAGGATGAGTATGGCGGTACCGATGGTCTCGCCGATGAAGATGTCGGAGCTGGACACCCGCGACTCCTTTGTCCTTCGTCCAGGGGAGCGGAACCCCGAGTCCCTTCGGGGTTCAGTCGGCCCTTGGCGTCATCACACTCTAGCGCGTATTGCCGGTAGGTGTTCGACAATGCCGACCGATGGACGGGAGTCTTGCTTCGGCGTTACACGCACGTCAAGAGGTCTCTTGCCGAAAGTGTGATGGCGATCGGTTGTGTTGAGTTATGAGCCCCTGCGTCGAGTAGGCCCTCACGTGAGTTATATGCCCGTTTTGGGCATTTCGAGATCCGGAACGGCGCGACGACGTCCCGGTGTCCTCCGGCGAATGACCCAAGTGCTGGTCAGGGCGCCCGCAGGCGGCTCAGAACCGCCCGGCCCCGAGATCGCGCGACACCGCGCGGGCGCAGTCCCGTACCGCCGCGACCAGCTCGGGCCGCAGCCCCCCGTCCCGGCCGAGGCGCTCCACCGCGCCCGTGATGCCGACGGCGCCCACGGGCATGCGCCGCCGGTCGTGGATGGGCGCGGCCACGGAGGCGACGCCCTCCCAGGTCTCCTCCACGTCCGCGGCGTACCCCCGCGCGCGGGTGAGGTCCAGGACGTGCTCGAAGGCGCTCAGGTCGCACACCGTGCGGTCCGTGAAGGCCTTGCGGTCCGACTCCAGGGCCTCGCTGTGCGCGACCGGGTCGTAGGCCGACAGCACCTTGCCCAGGGCCGTGGAGTGCAGTGGCTGCATGGCACCGATCTCCAGCACCTGCCGGCTGTCGTCGGGCCGGAAGACGTGGTGCACGATCAGCACGCCCTGCTGGTGCAGAACCCCCAGGTAGACGCTCTCGCCGCTGGAGCGGGCCAGGTCGTCGGCCCACACCAGGGCACGCGCGCGCAGCTCGTGCACGTCCAGGTAGGTGGTGCCGAGGCGCAGCAGCTCGGCGCCCAGCTGGTAGCGCCCGGAGGCCTCGTCCTGCTCGACGAAGCCCTCCTGCTGGAGGGTGCGCAGGATGCCGTGGGCGGTGCCCTTGGCCAGACCCAGCGCGGAGGCGATGTCCGACAGGCCCAGCCGCCGCTCACCGCCCGCGAGCAGGCGCAGCATCGCGGCCGCCCGTTCGAGCGACTGGATGTTCCGTGCCATCGCCGTCCTGCCTCCGTCCCCTTCGACCGTCGGGCAGCGGCGTCGCTGCCGCCGTACGGCAATGTCCACTGTTCGGCAATGCCGAACACTACCGGTCCATGCCGATGTCCCGCCAATGGCCGGTCAGCCGCTGTGGTCTCCCACGCCGCCCGGCAGTGGCCCCGACGCCACGCCGGGTCCGGGTCGTGGACGCCCCTGACCCCAAGGCCCCGGTCCCGGCTACGCTTGCCGCGTGCGCCCTTCCCGGGAAGTGCCGGACGGCATCCGGGAAGACGCAAAGCCGACAGCCGTCGCACTCCAGGGAGCCCCTTAAATGGCCTCGTCGCCGCAGCAGTCCCCCGTCACCGACAGCAGGACCCGCGCGTCCGCCCTCCGTGAGGCACTGGCCACCCGTGTGGTCGTGGCCGACGGAGCGATGGGCACCATGCTCCAGGCGCAGGACCCGACACTGGAGGACTTCCAGAACCTCGAAGGCTGCAACGAGGTGCTGAACGTCACCCGTCCGGACATCGTCCGCTCCGTCCACTGCGAGTACTTCGACGCGGGCGTGGACTGCGTGGAGACCAACACCTTCGGCGCGAACCTGTCCGCCCTCGGCGAGTACGACATCGCCGACCGGATCGTCGAGCTGGCCGAGGCCGGCGCGCGCATCGCCCGCGAGACGGCCGACGACTACACGCGGCGCACGGGACAGCAGCGCTGGGTGCTCGGCTCCATGGGCCCCGGCACCAAGCTGCCCACCCTGGGGCACACCACCTTCGCCGCGATCCGGGACGCCTACCAGCAGAACGCCGAGGGCCTGCTCGCGGGCGGCGCCGACGCGCTGCTGGTGGAGACCACCCAGGACCTCCTGCAGACCAAGGCCTCGGTCATCGCCGCCCGCCGGGCGATGGAGACGGCCGGCTACGACGTACCCCTGATCGTCTCGGTGACCGTCGAGACCACCGGCACCATGCTGCTCGGCTCCGAGATCGGCGCCGCGCTGACCGCCCTGGAGCCGCTCGGGATCGACATGATCGGCCTGAACTGCGCGACCGGCCCGGCGGAGATGAGCGAGCACCTGCGCTTCCTCGCCCGCCACTCCCGTGTCCGGCTGTCGTGCATGCCGAACGCCGGTCTGCCCGTGCTGACCGCGTCCGGCGCCCACTACCCGCTGACCGCGCCGGAGCTCGCGGACGCCCAGGAGAACTTCGTCCGCGACTACGGCCTCTCCCTGGTCGGCGGCTGCTGCGGTACCACTCCGGAGCACCTGCGCCAGGTCGTCGAGCGGGTCCGTGACCTCACCCCGACCGAGCGCGATCCGCGCCCGGAGCCCGGCGCCGCCTCCCTCTACCAGTCCGTGCCGTTCCGCCAGGACACCTCGTACCTGGCGATCGGCGAGCGCACCAACGCCAACGGTTCGAAGAAGTTCCGCGAGGCCATGCTGGACGGCCGCTGGGACGACTGCGTGGAGATGGCCCGCGAGCAGATCCGCGAGGGCGCGCACCTGCTCGACCTGTGCGTGGACTACGTCGGCCGGGACGGCGTCGCCGACATGGTGGAACTGGCCGGCCGCTTCGCCACCGCCTCCACCCTGCCGATCGTCCTCGACTCGACCGAGGTGGACGTCATCCGGGCGGGCCTGGAGAAGCTCGGCGGCCGCGCGGTGATCAACTCCGTCAACTACGAGGACGGCGACGGCCCCGACTCCCGCTTCGCCAAGGTCACCCGGCTGGCCCAGGAGCACGGCGCCGCGCTGATCGCCCTCACCATCGACGAGGAGGGCCAGGCCCGCACCGCGCAGAAGAAGGTCGAGATCGCCGAGCGGCTCATCGACGATCTGACCGGCAACTGGGGCATCCGCGAGGAGGACATCCTCATCGACTGCCTCACCTTCACGATCTGCACCGGCCAGGAGGAGTCCCGGAAGGACGGCATCGCCACCATCGAGGCGATCCGTGAGCTGAAGCGCCGGCACCCCGCCGTGCAGACCACGCTGGGCCTGTCCAACATCTCCTTCGGCCTCAACCCGGCCGCTCGCATCCTGCTCAACTCCGTCTTCCTCGACGAGTGCGTCAAGGCAGGCCTCGACTCGGCCATCGTGCACGCCTCCAAGATCCTGCCGATCGCCCGCTTCGACGACGAGCAGGTGAACACGGCCCTCGACCTCGTCTTCGACCGCCGCAGCGAGGGCTACGACCCGCTGCAGAAGCTGATGGCGCTGTTCGAGGGCGCCACGGCGAAGTCGCTCAAGGCCGGCAAGGCCGAGGAACTGGCGGCCCTGCCGCTGGAGGAGCGGCTCCGGCGGCGCATCATCGACGGCGAGCGCAACGGCCTGGAGCAGGACCTCGACGAGGCCCTTCAGGACCGCCCCGCCCTGGACATCGTCAACGACACGCTCCTGGAGGGCATGAAGGTCGTCGGCGAGCTGTTCGGCTCCGGTCAGATGCAGCTGCCCTTCGTGCTCCAGTCCGCCGAGGTGATGAAGAACGCGGTGGCCTACCTGGAGCCGCACATGGAGAAGACCGACGACGACGGCAAGGGCACGATCGTGCTGGCCACCGTGCGCGGCGACGTACACGACATCGGCAAGAACCTGGTCGACATCATCCTGTCCAACAACGGCTACAACGTCGTCAACCTGGGCATCAAGCAGCCCGTCTCCGCGATCCTGGAGGCCGCCGAGGAGCACAGGGCCGACGTCATCGGCATGTCCGGTCTCCTGGTGAAGTCCACGGTGATCATGAAGGAGAACCTGGAGGAGCTCAACGCCCGGGGCCTGGCCGCCAGCTACCCGGTCATCCTCGGCGGGGCCGCGCTCACCCGGGCGTACGTCGAGCAGGACCTGCACGAGATCTACGAGGGCGAGGTCCGCTACGCCCGCGACGCCTTCGAGGGCCTGCGCCTGATGGACGCGCTGATCGGCGTCAAGCGCGGCGTGCCCGGCGCGAAGCTGCCGGAGCTGCGGCAGCGCCGGGTGCGGGCGGCCGCCGTCGAGGTCGAGGAGCGCCCGGAGGAGGGCCACGTCCGCTCCGACGTCGCCACCGACACCCCGGTCCCCCGGCCGCCGTTCTGGGGCACCCGCGTCATCAAGGGCATCCAGCTCAAGGAGTACGCGTCCTGGCTGGACGAGGGCGCGCTGTTCAAGGGCCAGTGGGGTCTGAAGCAGGCCCGCACCGGCGAGGGCCCCTCCTACGAGGAACTGGTCGACAGCGAGGGCCGGCCCCGGCTGCGCGGGCTGCTGGACCGGCTCCAGACGGAGAACCTCCTTGAGGCGGCGGTCGTCTACGGCTACTTCCCGTGCGTCTCCAAGGACGACGACCTGATCATCCTCGACGACGCGGGCAACGAGCGCACCCGCTTCACCTTCCCGCGCCAGCGCCGCGGCCGCCGGCTGTGCCTGGCGGACTTCTTCCGCCCGGAGGAGTCCGGCGAGACGGACGTCGTCGGCCTCCAGGTCGTCACCGTGGGCTCCCGGATCGGCGAGGAGACCGCCCGGCTGTTCGCGTCCGACTCCTACCGCGACTACCTGGAGCTGCACGGCCTGTCGGTGCAGCTCGCGGAGGCGCTCGCCGAGTACTGGCACGCGCGGGTGCGCGCCGAACTCGGCTACGCCGGCGAGGACCCCGCCGACATCGAGGACATGTTCGCGCTGAAGTACCGCGGCGCCCGCTTCTCGCTCGGCTACGGCGCCTGCCCCGACCTGGAGGACCGGGCGAAGATCGCCGCGCTGCTGGAGCCGGAGCGGATCGGTGTGCAGCTGTCGGAGGAGTTCCAGCTGCACCCCGAGCAGTCCACCGACGCCATCGTGATCCACCACCCGGAGGCGAAGTACTTCAACGCACGGTGACGCCCGGCGCGACTCCCTGTGACCTGTCACACCGCGCGCTGATCGGATCGGACGTACACTGGTCGGTCCACAGTAGGCCGGTTCCCTACCCGGGAACCGGCCTGCTCGTCCCTCCAGGAGGTACGCCGGATGACGACGACGGTCCCCGCAATCGGCACCCGTACGGCCGAAGGCTCCGCGCTGCAGGCCGTGCTCCTCGACATGGACGGCACACTGGTGGACACCGAGGGCTTCTGGTGGGACGTGGAGTGCGAGGTCTTCGCGGGTCTCGGCCACACCCTCGACGACTCCTGGCGCCATGTCGTGGTCGGCGGCCCGATGACCCGCAGTGGGGGGTTCCTGATCGAGGCCACCGGCGCCGACATCACCCTCGCCGAGCTCACCGTGCTGCTCAACCAGGGGTTCGAGGACCGGATCGACCGGGCGCTGCCGCTGATGCCGGGAGCCGCCCGGCTGCTGGGCGAACTCGCCGCCCACGAGATCCCGACGGCGCTGGTCTCGGCCTCCCACCGGCGCGTCATCGACCGCGTCCTGGGCATCCTGGGGGCCCAGTACTTCGCCCTGACGGTGGCCGGTGACGAGGTCGCCCGCACCAAGCCGCACCCGGACCCGTACCTCTTCGCCGCCGCCGGGCTGGGCGCGGATCCGGCCAGATGCGCGGTGGTCGAGGACACCGCGACCGGTGTGGCCGCAGCCGAGGCGGCGGGCTGCCACGTGGTCGCCGTCCCCTCGGTGGCCCCCATCTCCCCGGCCGCGCGGCGCACCGTGGTGCGCTCCCTCGAAGAGGTCGACCTGGCGTTTCTGCGCGGCCTGCTGAACTGATGCCACGAACGCGCGGGGCGTTCACGCACCGCGCGGCGGCTGAACGGCAGTTCAATCGCGGGAGAACGGGCAGCCCGCGGATGGCCGAATCCCGGCACGTCCACACCGCGTCGGCAGTGTGACGTTCCCCACTGCGGCAGGGGTCGACAGGGTGGCGCGGCTGTGCTGACCGGCCCCATAGCAGGGCAGCTGCCCCGCCTTTGTGTCCTGATTCAGGGGATGCCGCACGAATCCTTCCCCTGTCGGGTTTTCGGTGCGTCCGCGCCCGGTTTCGCAGCGTGATGGACGTTCAACTCCGGTGCCCGCCAGCCCCGTCACGAGCGCGCACTAATCTCATCGCGAGAACCTCACCTCGCCCCTGTGCCCGGCTGCGCCACCCCTGCATGCCGGGTACACGGACCAGACAGCTGTGGAGAATCCGAGCATGAACCGCAAGACCCTGGTGCTGCCGGCCGTGGTCAGTCTGCTTGCTCCCGCGCTGGCGGCGTGCGCAGGGTCCGGCGGCGGAGGTGGCGGTGGCGCCGCGATCGCCGTCGGCACCACGGACCGGTTCATCGCCACCAAGGACGCCCCCGCCCCCCTCGACCCGGCGTACGCCTACGACGTGGGCTCCTGGAACGTGCTCCGCCAGACCGTGCAGACCCTGATGGTCCAGCCGCGTGGCGAGGGCGCCCCTGTCCCCGAGGCCGCCGAGAGCTGTGGCTTCACCGACTCCGGCAACGAGCGCTACGCCTGCAAGCTGCGCCCGGACCTGAAGTTCTCCAACGGCGACGACGTCACCGCGGCCGATGTGAAGTTCTCCATCGACCGGGCTCTCGCCATCAAGGCGGACAGCGGTGTCTTCGCCCTGCTGTCCACCGTCGACACGGTCGAGACCAAGGGCGACGAAGAGGTCATCTTCCACCTCAGGACCGCCGACGCCACCTTCCCGTACAAGCTGTCGACCCCGGTCGCGGGCATCGTGAACCCCGACAACTACGAGAAGGACAAGCTGCGCGACGGCTTCCAGGTCGACGGCTCCGGCCCGTACACCCTCAAGGCCGAGGAGAAGGACGGCGAGCTGGTCAGATCCGTGTTCACCAAGAACCCCCACTACCAGGGGGCGTTGAAGGTGAACAACGAGGAGATCGACATGGTGTCCTACGACGACGCCGACGCCATGGGCGCCGCCCTCGACGAGGGCGACATCGACGTCATGACCCGCACCATGACGCCGGAGCAGATCAACAAGCTGGCGACCGCCGACAGCGATGTCGACCTGGTCGAGATGCCCGGCCTGGAGATCCGCTACCTGGCCTTCAACACCGACGCCCCGAGGGTGAAGAGCAAGGCCGTGCGCCAGGCCATGGCGCAGATCGTCAACCGCGACGAACTCGTCTCCGCGGTCTACGGCTCCCAGGCCGAGCCCCTGTACTCGCTGGTCCCCGCCTCCATCACCGGCCACTCCAACGCGTTCTTCAACAAGTACGGCGACCCCAGCGTCGCCAAGGCCAAGGCCATGCTCGAGGACGCCGGTGTCGCCACGCCGGTGAAGCTGACCCTGCACTACACGACCGACCACTACGGCGCCGCCACCAAGAAGGAGTTCGAGGAACTGCGCGCGCAGCTCAACGGCAGCGGCCTGTTCGAGGTCGGCATCGAGGGCGCCCCCTGGGACACCTTCGTCCCGGCCGAGCGCAACGGCGAGTACGACGTCTTCGGGATGGGCTGGTTCCCCGACTTCCCGGACGCCGACAGCTACGTCGCGCCCTTCCTGGACAAGGACAACTTCCTCAAGTCGCCGTATGCGAACAGCGAGATCCGCAACACCCTGATCCCGGACTCCCGGCGCGAGGCCGACCGTCTCGCCGCCTCCGACAGCCTCAACAGGATTCAGGACATCGTGGCCGAGGACGTACCCGTGCTGCCCCTGTGGCAGGGAAAGCAGTACGTGGCGGCACACAGCGACGTCACCGGCGTCGCCTACGCGCTCAACTCCTCCGCGACCCTCCAACTGTGGGAGCTCGGCCGTGGTGTGAGCGACTGACGACCACCGGCACGCACCCGGGTGCTGGACGGCGGCCTGGGGAACTTCGAGAACGACGTAAGGCACGCACGTGAACATGCGCAACCAGTGGCCGGTCCTGCCGATCGTGGCCGGTCTGGCCTCCGGCCTGCTGACCGGATGCGGTTCCGAGTCCGGCGACTCCGCGGAGAACGGCTCCAACGTGGTCGTGGGGATGTCCGACGACGTCCTCGCCGCGGACCCGGCGTCCGGCTACGACCCCGGATCCTGGCTGTTGTTCAACAACGTCTTCCAGTCCCTGCTCAGCTTCCCCAAGGGCGGTACCGAGCCCCAGCCGGACCTGGCCCAGGCGTGCAACTTCACGGACACCTCGGCGAAGGTCTACAAGTGCACCCTGAAGGACGGCCTGAAGTTCAGCAACGGTGACCCGCTCACGTCGAAGGACGTCAAGTTCTCCTTCGACCGCATGCTGAAGGTCAACGACGAGGCCGGCCCGGCGATCATGTTCCCCATGCTCGACGCGGTCGAGACGCCGAACGCGCAGACCGTCGTGTTCAACCTGAAGGTCGCCGACGCCACCTTCCCGAGCAAGATCGCCTCGGGCGCCGGCTCGATCGTCAACCACCGCGAATACGACCCCGGCGCGCTGCGCAAGGACGGCAAGGCGGTCGGCTCCGGCCCGTACAAGCTCGACTCGTTCACCGAGGACGTGGCCGTCTTCTCGGTCAACGAGAACTACCAGGGCACCGCCGAGGTGCAGAACTCCGGCGTCACCCTGAAGTTCTTCCACGGCGACCGCGGCGCGCTGAAGAAGGCGCTCCAGGCCAAGGACGTCGACATCGCCTACCGAGGCCTGAGCGCCGCCGACATCGCCGACATCGAGCAGGCCGACACCGACTCCGGCGTCAAGGTCATCGAGGGCAGCAGCGCCGAGGTACAGCACCTGGTCTTCAACATGGACGACCCGGTCGCCGGAAAGCTCGGCGTCCGCCAGGCCATCGCCCACCTGATCGACCGCGAGGCCCTCATCGAGGACGTCTACCAGGGCACCGCGACCCCGCTGTACTCGATCATCCCGGCCGGTATCGCCGGCCACAACACGGCTTTCTTCGACACCTACGGCGCCCGCCCGTCCAAGGCCAGGGCCGAGGCGGCGCTGCGTGCCGACGGGATCACCGACAAGGTGAAGATCACCCTGTGGTCCACCCCGTCCCGCTACGGCCCGGCGACCGACGAGGAACTGCAGGCCATAGCGGCCCAGCTGAACGGCAGCGGCCTGTTCGCCGCGGACGTGAAGTCCGTCGCCTTCGACCAGTACGAGCAGGACATCGCGGCAGGCAAGTACGGCGTGTACGTCAAGGGCTGGGTGCCCGACTACCCGGACGCCGACAACTTCACCGCCCCGTTCTTCGGTGAGGGCAACGTCCTGGAGAACAACTACAGCAACGACACGATCACCGGCTCGCTCATCCCGCGCACGGCCGCCCAGAGCGACCGCGCCGCCACCGACGACGAGTACGGCGAGCTGCAGGACATGGTCGCCGAGGACGTCCCCCTGCTGCCGGTCTGGCAGGCCAAGCAGTACGCGGTAGTCCGCGAGGAGGTCTACGGCCTGGAGTACTGCCTGGACGCCTCGACCGTCTTCCGCTTCTGGGAGATCAGCAAGGGCTGAGGCCCTCTCACGCCGAACGCCGAGGGCGCCCGCTTCCCCGGGGAAGCGGGCGCCCTCGGCGTCGTGGCCGCCGGCCGGTCACTGCGCGCCGGGACGCACCAGACCGCTCTCGTACGCGTACACGGCGGCCTGCACCCGGTCGCGCAGCCCCAGCTTGGTGAGGACATGGCCCACATGCGTCTTGACCGTCGTCTCGCTGACGAACAGGTCGGCGGCGATCTCGGCGTTCGACAGGCCGCGCGCGACCAGCTTCAGCACCTCGACCTCGCGCTCGGTGAGCGTGCCCAGGGCGTCCGGGACGGGCTCCTCCCCGGACGGCAGATGCGTGGCGTACTTGTCGAGCAGCCGGCGCGTGATGCTCGGGGCGAGCATCGCCTCACCACCCGCCACCACCCGGATCGCCTGCACCAGCTCGGTGGCCGGGGCGTCCTTCAGCAGGAAGCCGCTGGCGCCGGCCTTCAGGGCCTCCACCACGTACTCGTCGAGGTCGAAGGTGGTCAGCACCAGGACCTTCGCCGGGCCGTCCCGGCCGGGACCGGTGATCTGCCGGGTCGCCTCCACGCCGTCCATCCGCGGCATGCGGATGTCCATCAGCACCACGTCGGGCTGCAGGGCCCGGACCTGGTCGAGTGCCTGGAGGCCGTCCCCGGCCTCGCCGACGACCGCGATGTCCTGCTCGGCCTCCAGGATCATGCGGAAGCCCGTACGCAGCAGCGGCTGGTCGTCGACCAGTAGGACGCGGATGGCCACGGAAGTCTCCTTCGCTAGTCCGGCCCCATTCTGCCCTGCTGGGCTTCGCCCGATCCGGGCGCCCTCACGGAAGCGGGCAGGGCCTCGCCGGCAGCCGGGCGCACCGGCAGGGGATACGGCGGGGGAGTGCCGCCGAACTCCGGGCAGTGCTCCTGGTGGTCGCACCAGCCGCACAGCTTGGTGGGACGGGGCCGCCAGTCGCCCGTCTCCGTGGCCTGGCGGATCGCCTCCCACAACGCCAGCAGCTTGCGCTCGACCCGCTCCAGATCGGCGAGGACCGGGTCGTACGTCAGCACGTCACCGCTGCCGAGATAGACGAGCTGGAGCCGGCGTGGGACCACCTTCTTCAGCCGCCAGACGACCAGGGCGTAGAACTTCATCTGGAACAGGGCGCCCTCGGCGTACTCGGGCCGGGGAGCCTTGCCCGTCTTGTAGTCGACGATCCGGACCTCGCCGGTCGGCGCCACGTCGACCCGGTCGATGATGCCGCGCAGGCGCAGGCCCGAGGCCAGCTCCGTCTCGACGAACAGTTCCCGCTCGGCGGGCTCCAGCCGGGTCGGATCCTCCAGCGTGAACCAGCGCTCGACGAGTTGCTCCGCCTCCGTCAGCCAGCCGGCCAGCCGCTCGCCCTCCGGGTCGTCGGCGAACAGCTCCTCCACCTCCGGCCTGGCCTCGCGCAGACGCTGCCACTGGCCGGGGATCAGGGCCTTGGCGCGCGGCGGGGTCCGCTCGCCCGCGGGGGCGTCGAAGAGGCGCTCCAGGACCGAGTGCACCAGGGTGCCCCGGGTCGCGGCCGCGCTGGGCTTCTCGGGCAGCCGGTCGATCACCCGGAACCGGTAGAGCAGGGGGCACTGCATGAAGTCGCCGGCACGTGAGGGGGAGAGCGAGGTCGGCGCTATGACGACGGGCTCGGCGACCACTGCCGTGGCGGCGGCCCCGGCTGCCGCCGTCACCGTCGTCGTCGCGCTCTGCGTCGTAGGCTCGACCACGACGGACGGATCCGGATCCGCCGCCGCCTCGGCCCTGCCGCCGCCTGGGGGCTGCTGCGCCGCGCCCTCGGTGCTGGTGTCCATGCCCACAGACCATACGGCCCGCCACCGACAGTGACCCCGGCCGCGGGTCTTGAGGGGGCGAGGACGGGGAAAACAGAGGGGGTGCCGGGGCGGAACGCGCCCCAACGGACGCATACCATCGACCCGAGACCCTTCCGCCCGGCAGGCGCGGGAGACGCTTCGAACGAGGGGACACCGTGGACGAGAGCGGCGGGAGCGGGCAGCCGCGGCCGGGCACAGACGAGTCGCACCGGCACCAGCCAGACCGTACGACCCCGGCCACGGGCCCCGCGCGCCTGGACCCGTCCCGGCCGGCATCCCCACCCGCCACCGCCGACCGGCCCGAGCACGGCCCGGCCCCGGAGGCACGAGCCGCTCACGATCAGCCGAACGGCCCCGAGGACGACCGCCGGCCCCGCCCCGGTCACGTCGCACAAGACGGGGCGGACCAGCCACGCGGCGACCACGCGTCCCACCCGGCCCACCGCACCCTCGCCCACTCCGCCCCCGGCAAAGGTGCCGCCCCCCGGCCCCCGGAGCCGCGCGGCGGGCTGCTGATGGGGCGACTCTTCGGAGTGCCGGTGTACGTCGCGCCCAGCTGGTTCCTGGTCGCCGCACTGATCACCTGGGTGTTCGGCGGGCAGCTGGAGCGCGTGCTGCCCGAACTGGGCGCCGCCCGCTACCTGGTCTCCCTGTTCTTCGCCGTCGCCTTCTACGCCTCCGTGCTCGTGCACGAGCTGGCCCACACCGTGGTCGCGCTGCGCTACAAGCTGCCGGTCCGCCGTATCCAGCTCCAGTTCTTCGGCGGGGTCTCCGAGATCGAGAAGGAGGCCGAGACACCGGGCCGCGAGTTCGTACTCGCGTTCGTCGGCCCGCTGCTCTCCCTCGTGCTGGCCGGCCTCTTCTACCTCGCCATGCAGCCCGTCGAGCCCGGCACGGTCCCCGGCGTCCTGCTGGCCGGCCTGATGATCTCCAACCTACTCGTGGCCGTCTTCAACCTCCTGCCCGGCCTCCCCCTCGACGGCGGCCGCATGCTCCGCGCCGTGGTCTGGAAGATCACCGGCAGGCCGATGAGCGGCACCGTCGCCGCCGCCTGGGTCGGCCGCGCCCTCGCCGTCTCCGTGCTGATCGGGCTCCCGCTGCTCACCCAGTCCGGCGCGCTCGGCCGGGACGCCGTGGACAACGTCGGCATGGACACCGTCCTGGACGCCCTGCTGGCCGCGATCCTCGCCGCCATCATCTGGACCGGCGCCGGCAACAGCCTGCGCGTCGCCCGGCTGCGCGAGCACCTCCCCGAACTGCGCGCCCGCAACCTCACCCGGCGCGCGGTCCCGGTCGAGGGCGACACCCCCCTGTCCGAGGCCCTGCGCCGCGCCAACGCCGCCGGAGCGCGCGCCCTGGTCGTCGTCGACGCCGAGGGGAACCCGCTCTCGCTGGTCCGCGAGGCCGCCATCGTCGGCGTACCCGAGCACCGCCGTCCCTGGGTCGAGGTCAGCGGGCTCGCCCAGGACCTCACGGACGGCATGCGCGTCTCCGCAGAGCTGGCCGGCGAGGACCTCCTGGAGGTGCTCCGGGCCAACCCCGCCACCGAGTACCTGGTGGTCGAGGAGACCGGCGAGATCTACGGCGTGCTGTCCGCCGCGGACGTCGAGCGGGCCTTCGTGAAGGCCATGGCCAGGCCCTCCTAGTGGTCGGCGGCCCCTGCAAACGCCGGTAGGCTGTTCACATGTCCGAACCGACCGGTGCCGCCCGCAGGCGCGGGCCCTTCAAGGTCGGGGACCAGGTACAGCTGACCGACCCCAAGGGCCGCCACTACACGTTCACGCTCGAGGCCGGGAAGAACTTCCACACCCACAAGGGTTCCTTCCCGCACGACGAACTGATCGGCGCTCCCGAGGGCAGCGTTGTCCGCACCACCGGAAACGTCGCCTACCTCGCGCTGCGTCCCCTGCTCCCCGACTACGTCCTGTCCATGCCCCGTGGGGCAGCCGTCGTCTACCCCAAGGACGCGGGACAGATCCTGTCCTTCGCCGACATCTTCCCCGGCGCGCGCGTCGTGGAGGCCGGCGTCGGCTCCGGCTCGCTCAGCAGCTTCCTGCTGCGCGCCATCGGCGACCAGGGCATGCTGCACTCCTACGAGCGCCGCGAGGACTTCGCCGAGATCGCCCGGGCCAACGTCGAGCGCTACTTCGGCGGCCCGCACCCGGCCTGGCAGCTCACCGTCGGCGACCTCCAGGACAACCTGTCCGACGCCGACGTCGACCGCGTCATCCTCGACATGCTCGCCCCGTGGGAGTGCCTGGAGGCCGTCTCCAAGGCGCTGGTGCCCGGCGGCATCCTGTGCTGCTACGTCGCGACCACCACCCAGCTCGCCCGGACCGTCGAGTCCATCCGCGAGATCGGCTGCTTCAACGAGCCGACGTCCTGGGAGACGATGATCCGCAACTGGCACGTCGAGGGCCTCGCCGTCCGCCCGGACCACCGGATGATCGGCCACACCGGCTTCCTCCTCACGGCCCGCCGCCTCGCCGACGGCGTCGAGCCGCCCATGCGCCGCCGCCGCCCCGCCAAGGGCGCCTACGGCGAGGACTACTCCGGCCCCAACGCCGACGGAGGCATGGGCCGCTGAGGCGGCCTCCGTACCGCGTACAACGTGACGGCGCCGTGGCCGAGTTCCCGCAGACCCCGGGGAACGCGGCCACGGCGCCGCCGCGTTGACGCCCGTCGTACAAGGGCCGACCCCGCCGTTCCCCGACACTGTGACGTGTGGCACCATGCTGGCCACCCCCACCGGCACAGCCCTCACAGGAGACACTCCTCGTGCAGCAACCCGCCGTTCCGGAACTGGCGCACACGCACACCCGTCCCATCCACTGGGTCGCCACCGCGACCGCCGTCGCGGGTGTCGTCGCCCTGTCGTCCCTGCTGCCGACGGACTCGGCGACCGCCGCCCAGGTACCGGACGCCCGGCCGGCCGCCGCGCCTCCCACCACCGAGGGCGTCGCCTTCCCCCTCGAATGCGGACCCGTGAAGGCCGTGGTGGAGCGGAAGGCGTCCGGAGACCTCGACGGCGACGGGCGGCCGGAAACGGTCGCCGTGGTGCACTGCGACGCCGGCATCAGCACGCCCCCCGACGGTGTGTACGTCCTCACTCACGGAAGCGACCCGGCACGCCCCCGCGTGGTCGCCACGCTCGTCGACCCCAAGGACCGGTTCACCGTCCGCGACTTCACCCTCCGGGACGGAGCCGTCCTCGCGACGCTGCTCGGCTACTCGTCCTCCGGCGTCCCGACCTGCTGCCCGGACCTGGAGGAGGACGCGAAGTGGCAGTGGCACAACGGTGCGTTCGTCCGCTCGTCACCCGCCGGCGCCCGGAGCGTCTGAGGCGCGCAACCCGCGCGTGTGAGAAATCAGACAGTCGTAACAGGGTGTAGAGATCCGGTCACTCTGCGTCCGGCCCGTAGACCTCGACCCTGTCCGAAACCCGTCGTACATGGATGCAGTCGCCCGGACACTCCTTCGCCGAGTCGACCACGTCCGTGAGGAGCGGCAGCGGTACGGGCGTTGTGGCCCCCCGGTCCTGCAACAGCTCGTCGTCCGCGCTCTTCACGTAGGCCAGACCGTCGATGTCCAGCTCGAACACCTCGGGCGCGTACTGGGCGCAGATGCCGTCGCCGGTACAGAGATCCTGATCGATCCAGACCTCGAGTGCCTCGCTGTCGACTCCGGCCTCCTGCTGCACGTTCACCTCTCCTGCCGATTGCCCGCCCGGCCGTACGGGAATCCGGCCAGCTCTGACGGGTGTTGAACGCTTCGACCCTACCTTCGCTCGCTTTCGTATCCCGTTCGCTGGGTATTCCCCTGGCGTGAGGGAGAGCGCAAGGGTGAAGATCGGACACACCCCGACAGTCTTTGTGATCTAGGGGTTTCAATCGACACCCACCCAGGTAGGGTCTGGAAGCGTCCAGCTCCCCTTGGAGGAGGTGAGGACCGTGGCAGCCCACGACGACGACATGAACCGCGGCATCCGCCCGGGACGCGGGTCCGACGACCCGGCCGGGCAGATTGCCTACCTTGAGCAGGAGATCGCCGTCCTGCGACGCAAGCTCGCCGACTCTCCGCGGCACACGAGGATTCTCGAGGAGCGGATCGTCGAGCTGCAGACCAACCTGGCCGGCGTGTCCGCGCAGAACGAGCGACTCGCCAACACGCTCCGTGAGGCGCGCGACCAGATCGTGGCCCTCAAGGAAGAGGTCGACCGGCTCGCCCAGCCGCCGGCGGGCTTCGGTGTCTTCCTGCAGGCGAACGAGGACGGCACCGCCGACATCTTCACGGGGGGCCGCAAGCTCCGCGTGAACGTCAGCCCCAGCGTCGAACTCGACGACCTGCGGCGCGGCCAGGAGGTCATGCTCAACGAGGCGCTCAACGTGGTCGAGGCCATGGAGTACGAGCGCGTCGGGGACATCGTCACCCTCAAGGAGATCCTGGAGGACGGCGAGCGCGCCCTGGTGCTCGGGCACACCGACGAGGAGCGGGTGGTGCGGCTCGCCGAGCCGCTGCTGGACGTCACCATCCGCCCCGGCGACGCCCTGCTGCTCGAACCGCGCTCCGGCTACGTCTACGAGGTCGTGCCCAAGAGCGAGGTCGAAGAACTCGTCCTCGAAGAGGTCCCCGACATCGGCTACGAGCAGATCGGCGGCCTCGGCAACCAGATCGAGGCCATCCGCGACGCGGTCGAGCTGCCGTATCTCTACCCGGACCTGTTCAAGGAGCACGAACTGCGCCCGCCCAAGGGCGTGCTGCTCTACGGGCCGCCCGGATGCGGCAAGACGCTCATCGCCAAGGCCGTCGCCAACTCGCTGGCCAAGAAGGTCGCCGAGGTCACCGGCCAGGCCGCCGGCAAGAGCTTCTTCCTCAACATCAAGGGCCCCGAGCTGCTGAACAAGTACGTCGGTGAGACGGAGCGGCAGATCCGCCTCGTCTTCCAGCGGGCCCGGGAGAAGGCCAGCGAGGGCACCCCCGTCATCGTCTTCTTCGACGAGATGGAGTCCCTCTTCCGCACCCGTGGCTCCGGTGTCAGCTCGGACGTGGAGAACACCATCGTCCCGCAGCTGCTCGCCGAGATCGACGGTGTGGAGGGCCTGCAGAACGTGGTGGTGATCGGTGCCTCCAACCGTGAGGACATGATCGACCCCGCGATCCTGCGCCCCGGCCGGCTGGACGTGAAGATCAAGATCGAGCGTCCGGACGCCGAGGCGGCCAAGGACATCTTCGGCAAGTACCTCACCGAGCGTCTTCCGCTGCACACCGACGACGTCAGCGAGCACGGCGACGACAAGTCCATGACGGTCCAGAGCATGATCCAGACCGCTGTGGAACACATGTACGCCGAATCGGAGGAGAACCGCTTCCTCGAGGTGACCTACGCCAATGGTGACAAGGAAGTCCTCTACTTCAAGGACTTCAATTCCGGCGCCATGATCGAGAACATCGTCGGCCGCGCCAAGAAGATGGCGATCAAGGACTTCCTGGAGCACCACCAGAAGGGCCTGCGCGTCTCCCACCTCCTCCAGGCCTGCGTGGACGAGTTCAAGGAGAACGAGGACCTGCCCAACACCACCAACCCGGACGACTGGGCCCGCATCTCCGGCAAGAAGGGCGAGCGGATCGTGTACATCCGTACGCTCATCACCGGAAAGCAGGGCGCGGACACCGGACGCTCCATCGACACGGTGGCGAATACGGGTCAGTACCTGTAAAAGGCAGGGCGGCTGCGGGTGCCCTCAGCGGGTACCCGCAGCCGACTGTTTTTCAGGCCACGGCTGGAGCACAGCAATGACGCAAATGATCTCCCCACCAGCGCAAAGGCGTTCTAGGCTCTTCCGTACCGCCGGATCGCGCAGTGCGGGGACGGGCACCGCACACGCAGCCGAGCGCCAGCGGTATCTGAGCGGCGTCCACGACCGAGGGCACCGCCGGGCAAGGAGGGCCGCATGACCGTACGGCGAGTAATGGGCATCGAAACGGAGTACGGAATCTCCGTCCCCGGCCACCCCAACGCCAATGCCATGCTCACCTCGTCCCAGATCGTCAACGCCTACGCGGCGGCGATGCACCGGGCCCGCCGGGCCCGCTGGGACTTCGAGGAGGAGAATCCGCTGCGGGACGCGCGGGGCTTCGACCTCGCCCGCGAAGCCGCCGACGCCAGCCAGCTCACCGACGAGGACATCGGCCTCGCCAACGTCATCCTGACCAACGGGGCCCGTCTCTACGTCGACCACGCCCACCCCGAGTACAGCGCGCCCGAGGTGACCAACCCCCGTGACGCGGTCCTCTGGGACAAGGCCGGTGAGCGGATCATGGCCGAGGCGGCCGAGCGGGCCGCCCAGCTGCCTGGCGCCCAGCCGATCCACCTCTACAAGAACAACACCGACAACAAGGGCGCCTCCTACGGCACGCACGAGAACTACCTGATGAAGCGGGAGACCCCGTTCTCGGACATCGTGCGCCATCTGACGCCCTTCTTCGTCTCCCGCCAGGTCTTCGCCGGAGCCGGTCGCGTCGGCATCGGCCAGGACGGCCACGAGCACGGCTTCCAGCTGAGCCAGCGCGCGGACTACTTCGAGGTCGAGGTGGGCCTGGAGACGACGCTGAAGCGCCCGATCATCAACACGCGCGACGAGCCGCACGCCGACGCCGAGAAGTACCGCCGGCTGCACGTGATCATCGGTGACGCGAACCTGTCGGAGATCTCGACGTACCTCAAGCTGGGCACCACGGCCCTGGTCCTGTCCATGATCGAGGACGGCTTCATCGCCGTCGACCTGGCCGTCGACCAGCCCGTACGCACCCTGCACCAGGTCTCGCACGACGCCTCGCTGAAGCGTTTGGTCACGCTCCGCAGCGGCCGGACACTGACCGCGGTCCAACTCCAGATGGAGTACTACGAGCTGTCGCGCAAGTACGTGGAGGAACGCTTCGGGGCCGACGCCGACGAGCAGACCATGGACGTCCTGCAGCGCTGGGAGGACACCCTCAACCGGCTGGAGCACGATCCGATGAGCCTGTCCGGCGAGCTGGACTGGGTCGCCAAGCGGGAGCTGATGGAGGGCTACCGGCGCCGCGACAGCCTCGACTGGGACGCCGCCAGGCTCCACCTGGTCGACCTCCAGTACGCGGACGTACGCCCCGAGAAGGGCCTGTACAACCGCCTGGCCACGCGTGGCCGGATGAAGCGGCTGCTGACCGAGGAGGACGTCGAGCGGGCGATGTCCAAGCCGCCGGAGGACACGCGCGCCTACTTCCGCGGCCGCTGCCTTGAGCAGTACGCCGACGACGTGGCGGCGGCCTCCTGGGACTCGGTGATCTTCGACTTGCCGGGCAGGGACTCCCTGCAGCGCGTTCCAACCCTGGAACCGCTTCGCGGAACGCGTAATCACGTCAAGGAGCTCCTGGACCGCTGCCGTACGGCGGAAGACCTGGTCAGGGTCCTGAGCGGCAACTGAGCGGGTACTCGGGCGGGGCCGGGCGCGCAGGGTGGAAATCCCGGCGCCCGGGAATCATCGAGGTGGCCCTCGTACGTTGCAGAAACTGCGGGGCCATTGTCAGACCCGGCTTGTAGGGTCTGATCATGACCGATCGGCAGCGATGCCGAACATGTCGGGCGAACCGAGCGGGGTGAGGGTTATGGCGACCAAGGACACCGGCGGCGGACAGCAGAAGGCGACGCGCTCCACCGAGGAGGTCGAGGAGCAGGCCACGGAGGCACAGGCTTCCGAGGACCTCAAGGAGCGGCACGAGAAGCTCTCGGACGACGTGGACTCGGTACTGGACGAGATCGACGACGTCCTTGAGGAGAACGCCGAGGACTTCGTCAGGTCGTTCGTTCAGAAGGGCGGGCAGTAGGGGAGCTCGTCCTTCGATTCGAAGGCCGGCAGGGGCGTGGGTGTACGCGAACAAGCAGTCGAGGCGCTGCGCGCGGTGCGGTGCGACCGAGCCGCGCGTAGCTTTCTCCCGCGCCGCCGCGTGTTCCGCCGGAAGGCTTCCGCCGTTCATGTGGATCACCGCCATGAGACGGGTAGGGTCCGTGGCATATCTTGCTTCAACTGCGATACCGGCCTCGGCCTGTTGAGGGACGTTCCCGAAGCCGTGCACCGAGGTGCCGACTACTTGGAAGGAAACGCGTGGAAGCCAACACTCGTAGCACCGGGCGTCTACCAGCTGCCTTCCTGACGCCTGGGTCCTCCTCCTTCATGGACTTCCTGGCGGGACACCAGCCGGAGCTGCTGCCGGGCAACCGGCAGCTGCCGCCGACCCAGGGTGTGATCGAGGCGCCGCACGGCACCACCATCGTGGCCGTGACGTTCCCGGGCGGTGTCGTGCTCGCCGGTGACCGCCGGGCCACCATGGGCAACGTCATCGCGCAGCGGGACATCGAGAAGGTCTTCCCTGCGGACGAGTACTCGGCCGTCGGCATCGCCGGCACCGCCGGTCTGGCCGTCGAGATGGTCAAGCTGTTCCAGCTGGAGCTGGAGCACTTCGAGAAGGTCGAGGGCGCCCAGCTGTCCCTGGAGGGCAAGGCGAACCGGCTGTCGACGATGATCCGTTCCAACCTCGGCATGGCCATGCAGGGCCTCGCCGTGGTGCCGCTCTTCGCCGGCTACGACGTGGACCGCGGCAAGGGCCGCATCTTCTCCTACGACGTGACGGGCGGCCGCTCCGAGGAGCAGGGCTTCGCGGCCACGGGCTCCGGCTCGATCTTCGCGCGCGGCGCGATGAAGAAGCTCTTCCGTGAGGACCTGACCGAGGACCAGGCCACGACCCTCGTGGTGCAGGCCCTGTACGACGCGGCAGACGACGACTCGGCGACCGGCGGTCCCGATGTCGCCCGCCGGATCTACCCGATCGTCACCGTGATCACCGAGGACGGCTTCCGCCGGCTCACCGAGGACGAGGGCTCCGCGATCGCCCGCTCGATCCTCGAGCGGCGGCTGGAGCAGCCCGACGGCCCGCGCGCCGCGCTGCTGTAGCGGCGGCCGCTGCTTTTGTGAGGGTGATCCAGTGACTTCGACAGAAAGGGACGGATAACCGGTGTCGACGCCGTTCTATGTCTCACCTCAGCAGGCCATGGCCGACCGGGCGGAGTACGCCCGCAAGGGCATCGCCCGGGGCCGCAGCCTTGTCGTGCTGCA
This sequence comes from Streptomyces sp. NPDC047706, assembly GCF_043204795.1. NCBI lineage: Bacteria > Bacillati > Actinomycetota > Actinomycetes > Kitasatosporales > Streptomycetaceae > Streptomyces > Streptomyces sp. NPDC047706. Next base: position 138,893 of record NZ_JBIDCW010000001.1, read on the forward strand.
GTACGCCGACGGCATCGTGTTCGTCGGCGAGAACCCGTCCCGCGCGCTGCACAAGTTCAGCGAGATCTACGACCGGATCGGCTTCGCCGCGGCCGGCAAGTACAACGAGTACGAGAACCTCCGCATCGGCGGTGTCCGCTACGCCGACCTGCGCGGATACACCTACGACCGCGACGACGTGACCGCCCGCGGCCTCGCCAACGTCTACGCGCAGACGCTGGGCACGATCTTCTCCAGCGCGGCGGAGAAGCCGTACGAGGTGGAGCTGGTCGTCGCCGAGGTCGGGGAGACGCCCGAGGGCGACCAGATCTACCGGCTGCCGCACGACGGCTCGATCGTGGACGAGCACGGCTCGGTCGCGGTCGGTGGCAACGCCGAGCAGATCAGCAGCTACCTGGACCAGCGCCACCAGGACGGGATGACCCTGGCCGAGGCGCTGAAGCTGGCCGTGCAGGCCCTGTCCCGTGACACCAACGGCAGCCAGCGGGAGATCCCCGCCGAGCGCCTCGAGGTGGCGGTGCTGGACCGGACGCGCCCGCAGAAGCGCAAGTTCAAGCGGATCTCCGGTCGCCAGCTCGCCCGGCTGCTCGGGGCGGACGGCGCCTCGTCCGCCACCGAGGCCGAGGACGACACCTCCGAGGACGAGTAGCAGCGTCCCACTCCGCCGCGTCCCACCCGGCCGCGGATGCCCCGGCCGTCGACGGCCGGGGCATCCCGTGTTCATGGGGCCGGTGGCGGCGCCGTGGAGCCCCGCACGACGAGCTCGACGGGGATGTCCCCGCCCTCGGGCTCCCGGCCCTCCAGGACCGCCAGCAGGGCCCGCATTCCGCGTTCCCCGAACAGCTCGGCGTCCAGGCGTACGGTCGTCAGCTCCGGGTCGAGGGCGGTGGCCAGGGCCAGGTCGTCGAGGCCGGTGACGGAGACGTCGTCCGGCACACGCAGGCCCAGCCGCCGCACGGCCTTGCAGGCGCCGGCCGCCAGCTTGTCGTCGTCGCAGACGACCGCGGTGGCCCGGCGTGCGGTGAGGGCGGCCTCGGCGGCGGTCAGGGCGCCGTCGATGGAGATGGGCGCGCGGGCCGTGTCCAGGGTCGTCCCGGGGACGGCGGCCACGCGTGCGGCAAGCTCGTGGGCCCGGATCTCGAAGGTCCAGGACGGCACGTCGGCCGCGAGGTGCAGGAAGTGGCGGTGCCCGAGGCCCAGCAGGTGATCGGCGACCTGGTGGACGCCGTCGGCGATGTCGAGGTTGACCGTGGCCGCGCCCAGGCTGCCCGTGGGGTCGCTGTCGAGCATCACCAGGGGCAGCTGGTCGCCCCGGATGGCGGTGAGGGCGTCGGCGGCCATGGAGGAGGCGATGACGCCGTCCAGGGCGGCCTGGGCGGACGCGAAGGGGTCACGGGCCGGCCCGATGCCCTCGGGGGAGGGGTAGAGCACCACGCCGAAGCCGTGCGCGGCGGCCACCCGGGCGGCCCCGGTGTAGACGCCCGCGAAGAACTCGGTGGTCAGGGCGGGGACCACCAGCAGGACGGTGCGCGTGTGGCCGAGGCGCAGGTTGCGGGCGGCCAGGTTGGGCCGGTAGCCAAGGTCACGGGCGGCTTCCCTCACCCGTTCGGCGGTCGCCTCCGAGACGCGGCCGCGCCACTTGTCGCCCAGCACCAGCGAGACGGCGGCCTGGGAGACCCCGGCGGCCTCGGCGACGTCCCGGCTGGTGGGGCGGGTGCCGGCTCGTGCCACTCGGCCTGCTCCTTCGTCGTGCTGGGTCCGGGCTCCGCCTGGACGGGTGAACAGCGCACATGGTACGTATGACAGTGGACGTTATACGTAAAACTTCGGCGGAGGGCGGGCGCATGGCCGCGGGATACGGCGAGATCCTCAGGGCGAGACACGCCGCCAGGCTGCTGACCGGCACCCTGGTGGGCCGGCTGCCCAACGCCACCGCCGCGATCGCCATCGTGCTGTTCGTCCGCTCCGAGGGCGGCTCCTACAGCCTGGCCGGCGCTCTCGCGGCCGTCTACGGGGTCGCGAACGCCGTGGGCCAGCCCCTGCTCGGACGGCTTGTCGACCTGCACGGACAGCCACGCGTCCAGTTGCCCGCCGCGCTGCTGTCGGCACTGGCCATGGCCGTCTTCGCCTTCAGCGGCACCGGGGCGCCGCCGCTCGCCTACGCCGCCGTCGGCGCCGCCGGGCTCTTCACGCCGCCCCTGGAGGGCGGGCTGCGGGCGCTGTGGCCGTCGGTGCTGCGCAGGGAGGACCAGGTCCACACGGCGTACGCCATGGACGCGGTGGCACAGGAAGTGATGTTCACGGTGGGGCCGCTGCTGGTGACGCTCTGCGCGTCGCTGTGGTCGGCGCAGGCCGCGCTGCTGGTGCTGAACGTGCTGGGTGTGCTCGGCGCGCTTTCCGTGGTGCTGTCGCCCCCCTCGCGCGCGTGGCGGTCGGCGCCGCGCGAGGCGCACTGGCTCGGCGCGCTGCGCTCGCCCGGGCTGCTCGCACTGCTGGCCGCGTTCCTGTTCATCGGTGTCGCGCTCGGCTCCATCACGGTCGCGGCGCTCTCCTACGCCGACGGCCGCGGTGGCGACGTGGTGTACGGCTGGCTGATGGCGGCCCTGGGGCTCGGCGCCCTGGTCGGCGGCGTCGGTTACGGGGCGCGGCAGTGGGCGGGTGCCCCCGAACGGCGACTGCGTGTGCTCGTCGCGCTTCTGGCGGTGTGTTACCTGCCGTTGATGCTGATGCCCGGGCCGGCCCTCATGACGGTCCTGGCCGCGGTGTCCGGGGTCTTCCTCGCGCCCGCCATCGCGTGCGCCTTCGTCATCGTCGACCGGCACGCTCCGCGAGGAACCGTCACCGAGGCGTTCTCCTGGCTTGTCACGACGTTCACCGTGGGCGCCTCGGTCGGAACGGGGCTGGCGGGGCCGGTCGTCGAGCGGGGCGGGGCGCTGTGGGGCTTCGCCGTGCCCGGCGCGGCGGGGGCCGTGTCGTTGCTGGTTCTGCTGGCCACGGGGCGGGTCCTCGCAGCTCCCGCCAGGACGGCGGTCGTTGCGGCTTCATCGGAAAATGATCCAAATCGTGCTGCCGAACCCCGTTTCAGTTCAGGGGATCGGGCGTAATGTTCAGTCATGGACCGCCGCATTTTCGGGCTGGAGAACGAGTACGGCGTCACGTGCACGTTCAGGGGACAGCGCCGTCTGTCGCCTGACGAGGTGGCGCGGTACCTCTTCCGCCGTGTCGTGTCATGGGGCCGCAGCAGCAATGTCTTTCTGCGGAACGGCGCCCGCCTCTATCTCGACGTGGGCTCGCATCCGGAATACGCGACACCCGAATGTGACAACGTGACCGAGCTGGTCACCCACGACAAGGCCGGCGAGCGCATTCTCGAAGGACTCCTGGTGGATGCCGAACGACGCCTGCACGAGGAGGGAATCGCGGGCGACGTCTACCTCTTCAAGAACAACACCGACTCCGCCGGCAACTCCTACGGCTGCCACGAGAACTATCTGGTGGCCCGGCACGGGGAGTTCTCCCGGCTGGCGGACATCCTCATTCCGTTCCTGGTCACCCGGCAGCTGCTGTGCGGAGCCGGGAAGGTGCTGCAGACGCCGCGCGGCGCCGTGTACTGCGTCAGCCAGCGCGCCGAGCACATCTGGGAGGGCGTCTCCTCGGCGACGACCCGCTCCCGGCCCATCATCAACACCCGCGACGAACCGCACGCCGACGCCGAGCGCTACCGCCGGCTGCACGTCATCGTCGGCGACTCGAACATGTCCGAGACGACCATGCTGCTCAAGGTCGGCGCCACCGACCTGGTGCTGCGCATGATCGAGGCGGGCACGGTGATGCGCGACCTCACCCTGGAGAACCCGATCCGGGCGATCCGCGAGGTCAGCCACGACATAACGGGCCGGCGCAAGGTGCGGCTGGCCAGCGGCCGGGAGGCCTCGGCGCTGGAGGTGCAGCGCGAGTACTACGAGAAGGCCGTGGACTTCTGCGAGCGGCGCGGCATCCGCACCGGCACCGTCGAACAGGTGCTGGAGCTGTGGGGCCGTACGCTCGACGCGATCGAGGCCGAGGACCTGGACCGGATCGACACCGAGATCGACTGGGTCATGAAGTACAAGCTCATCGAGCGGTACCGGGCGAAGCACAACATGACCATGTCGCATCCGCGGGTCGCCCAGATAGACCTCGCCTACCACGACATCCACCGCCGCCGGGGCCTGTACTACCTGCTGGAGAAAAAGGGCCAGGCCGCGAGGATCTGCAACGACTTGAAGATCTTCGAGGGCAAGTCGGTTCCGCCGCAGACCACTCGGGCCCGTCTGCGCGGCGACTTCATCCGCCGGGCGCAGGAACAGCGCCGGGACTTCACCGTCGACTGGGTGCACCTGAAGCTCAATGACCAGGCCCAGCGGACGGTATTGTGCAAGGACCCGTTCCGTTCCGTCGACGACCGGGTGGAGAAGCTGATCGCCGGCATGTGAGCCATGCGTCACCGGTGAGGCCGGAACGCAACACGGGCGCCGTACGTTTCCCGTACGGCGCCCTTCTCACGCCGTAGAGTTGCGCGCACGCCATCAACAAGATCGACGATTACGAGGCCCCCACCGTGCGCCGACGCTCACTTCTCATCGCCGTTCCCGCCGGACTGGCCACACTCGCCGCCTGCGGCGACGAAGGCTCCGACTCCGGCAAGGCCAGCGACACGGCGTCGCCCACGGACCCCGCGGCCTCCGCCGCGCCGTCGCCGAAGATCGTCGACGGGCCGCTGCCGGCGATCACCGCGGGCACGAAGTTCGGGGAGAAGCCCACGGTGGCCAAGGGGACCGGCGAGCCGTCGAAGGACCTCGCCGTGAGGACCGTGATCGCGGGCGGCGGCCGCACCGTCGCGGAGAACGACTACATCGTGGCCAACTACCTGGGCCAGATCTGGGCCACCGCGAAGGTCTTCGACAACTCCTACGACCGCAAGACGCCGCTGCTCATCCAGCTCTCCCAGGGCAGCATCATCGACGGCTGGCGCTACGGGCTGAGCGGCAGGAAGACCGGCAGCCGCGTCGAGATGGCCGTCCCGCCCACCTGGGGATACGGCGAGCAGGGCAACGCCCAGGCGGGCATCAAGGGCACCGACACGCTCGTCTTCGTCATCGACATCGAGGGCACGTACAACGCCTCCAGCTCCGCCCAGGGCACCGACGTCCCGCAGGACGACGCGGCGCTGCCCGAGGTCGGCACCAACACCGACGGCAAGGCCCCCTCCATCGAGGTCCCCAAGACCGACGCCCCGACCGGCCTCGTGGCCGAGTACGTGATCGAGGGCGACGGCCCGGAGGTGGCCGCCGACAGCACCGTGCTCGTGCAGTACAAGGGCGTGCTGTGGGACACCGGCAAGGAGTTCGACTCGTCGTACAGCCGCAAGGCCCTGACCTCCTTCTCCCTCCAGCAGGTCGTCAAGGGCTGGGCGCAGGGCCTGACCGGCAAGAAGGTCGGCAGCCGGGTCCTCATCGTCATCCCGCCGGAGCTCGGGTACGGCGACAACCCGCCGCAGGGCAGCGGCATCGAGAAGGACTCGACGCTGGTGTTCTCCGTCGACATCCTCGCGGCGATGTGATCGCCGGGAATGTAAGACTGTGCGTGTTCGCCTTTCCACACACGAGCAGGAGCTGAAGACGTGAGCATCGACAAGCCCGAGATCGACTTCCCGGGCGGCGAGCCCCCGGCGGACCTCGAGATCAAGGACATCTGGGAAGGCGACGGCCCCGTTGCGCAGGCCGGTCAGACGGTGACCGTGCACTACGTCGGTGTCGCCTTCAGCACCGGCGAGGAGTTCGACGCCAGCTGGAACCGCGGCACGCCGTTCCGCTTCCCGCTGGGCGGCGGCCGTGTCATCGCCGGCTGGGACCAGGGCGTGCAGGGCATGAAGGTCGGCGGGCGGCGCCAGCTCACCATCCCGGCCCACCTCGCCTACGGTGACCAGAGCCCGACCCCGGCGATCAAGCCCGGCGAGACCCTGATCTTCGTGGTCGACCTGCTCGGCGTCTGAGCAGGACCGACCGGAGCCGATCACCTCAGGCCCATGCCCGACCAGGCATGGGCCTCGGCTTTTGCCACGGCCCCGCGGAGCGGTACGGTCATCGGTCGGGGGCACCATAGGGAAGGGCGTCGATGGCCATTGCCAAGGCCGAGCGGCTGATGAACCTGGCACTGTGTCTGCTGGGAACACGGCGGCCGCTCAGCAAGCGTGAGCTTCGAGAATCCATCGAGGCCTATCTCGAAGCGGGCAGCGACGACTCCTTCAACCGGATGTTCGAGCGGGACAAGGACGACCTGCGCGAACTGGGCCTGGTGATCGAGACCGTCGAGAACCTCGACGGTGAGGTCGGCTACCGCGCCCACCGCGACAGCAACCGCCTCCCGCCCATCACCCTCGACGCCGAGGAGGCCGCCGCCCTGGGCCTGGCGGCCAAGGTGTGGCAGCAGGCCCGGCTCGCCGGCGCGGCCAGCGGGGCCCTGCAGAAGCTGCGCGCCGCCGGGCTCCCCGAGGACGTCGACCCGTACGAGGCGCACAGCGCCCTGGAGCCCCGTATCCCCGTGCACGAGGCCGCCTTCGAGCCGCTGATGCTGGCCTGCCGCGACCGCCGCCCGGTCGTCTTCGAGTACCGCAAGGCGACCGCCGCCCACCCCGAGGCCCGGCAGGTGGAGCCCTGGGCGCTGGAGTGCTGGCGCGGCCACTGGTACCTCGCGGGCTGGGACCGGGAGCGGGGCGCCGAGCGGGTCTTCCGGCTGTCCCGGATCACCGGCAGGGTCCGCACCCGCGGCGGCCGGTACACCGCGCCCGTCCCCGATGTCGTCACGGTGCGCGAGACCGTCGCCGGGTGGGCCGGCGAGACCGCCGACCGCAGCGCGCGGATCCGGCTGCGGTCCGGCGCCGGATACCCCCTGCGGGCGAAGGCCACCGCCGTCCGGGAACTCGGGGACGGCTGGGACGAGTTGGAGATTCCGTACGGCCACGGGCTGGACGCCTGGCTGGTGGAGTTCGGACCGGACGTGGTGGTCCTGGAGCCCGCGGAGCTGCGGGCCGACGTGGTGGACCGGCTGCGTGCCGTGGCCAAGGGCTGAGGGGGAGCGGAAGAAGACAGTGGCCGGCAAACCGATCAGGCCCGCGAACGCCATCGACCAGACCCGGCGGATGCTCTCCCTGGTGACCTATCTGAGGGAGCGGCCCGGGGCGCGGGTGGAGGACGTCGCGCGCGCCTTCGGCATCACCGAGGACGAGCTCGTCTCCGACCTCGACGTGCTGCCGATGTGCGGCACCAGCTTCCGGGGCGGCGATCTGCTCGACATCGACACCGACGGCGAGCGCATCTGGTGGCACAACCCCGCCGCCCTCGGGGCGGAAGCGGCCGAGCCGCTGCGTCTGGCCGCCGACGAGGCGACCGCCCTGCTGGTGGCCGCGCGGGCCGTGTCGACCCTGCCCGGCCTGCGCGAGAGCGACCGGCAGGCGCTGCTGCGCGCGACGGCGAAGGTCGAGGCGGCGGCCGGCGAGGCGGCCGGGGCCAGCTCGCGGCTGTCGGTGACCTTCGAGTCCGAGGGCGGTGTCTTCGCCGACGTCGACCGGGCGATCTCGGAGCGCCGCCGGCTGTGGATCCGCTACTACTCGCCGGCCCGCGACGAGGTCACCGAGCGCGAGGTCGACCCGATCCGGCTGGTCAGCGTCGGCCACACCTACGTCGAGGGCTGGTGCTACCGCTCCGAGGCGCGCCGCACCTTCCGGCTCGACCGGGTCGCCGAGATCAAGGTCCTGGACCAGCCTTCCGCCCCGCCCGAGGTCGAGCTGCGGGACCTCTCCGAGGGGCTGGTGCAGCCCGCGGCCGAGGACCCGGAGGTCGTCGTCGAGGTCGGGCCCGGCGGGCGCTGGGTCGCCGAGTACTACCCGCACGACACCGCCGATGAGCTCGCGGACGGCGGGCTGCGTATCACCCTGCGCACGCCCGACCCGGCGTCGCTGCGCCGCCTGGCCCTGCGCCTCGGGCGCGACGGGCGGATCGCCGCCCCGCAGGAGCTGGCCGACAGCGCCCGGCAGGCGGCCCGCGAGGCGCTGGCGGCGTACGACGGGATCGAGGCGGGGCCCCCGGCGGCGGGGGACCCGGGCCACCACGGACACGACAGGCAGGAGCAGGTACTTTGAGCGAGCCGGCGGCTGGGGTGCGGGAGATGACGGTGGCGTCCGCGTTCGCGGGGATGAGAAGCGTGGCTCCCGTGGTGTTCCGGGCCGGCTGCCCGGACTGCCGGGGCCGCTTCGAGCTCGCCGCGGGAGCCCTGCGGCTGGCCATCGGCGCCACGAGCCGTACGACCTTCTACTCCTTCACCTGCCCGGAGTGCGGCGCGTCCGTGCGCAAGCCGGCCGGGGAGCGGGTGGTCGAACTGCTCACCGGGGGCGGGGTCCGGACCCTGCGGCTGCACTCCACGCTGTAGCGGCGCCGGCGCACCCTGTGTGCGCCCGTGGCGCGGCAGGGCCTAGGCTCAGGGGCATGTTCTGGCCGATGTTCGCGGTAGCTGTGGGTTTCCTGGGAATCGCCGTTCTCGGCGTGCTCGCCGTCCGGGTCTTCCTGGAGGCACAGCGTCTGGGCAGGCAGGTGTCGGAGTCCGCGCGCCGCATCAACCGGGCCGCGGAGGACCTGGAGCGGTCCGCGGTGAGCACGGCCCGGTCCGTGGACGCGCTGTGAGCTGCCCTGAGGTGTCCTGAGCAGGCCGGTGATTCCTGCGCTTGATGTCCCTTTGGGTCGCTTCGCCCTGTCAACTTCCCGCACGCGGAAGGTACGCTGCTGATCGCGGCCCGGAAAACGAGGCCCGGGCCGTGGACCGGGCGTACGCACGGGGATTGCCTCACGTTCACCCCTGAGCGTTACGATCGCTGCCAGCACGGTCGTTCGGACAGCTGTCCGGCCGGTCGGACAGCACCCACACACCCGCCTCGGTGAGAAGGTAAAGGCTTATGTTCGGAAGGCTCGGAGCCCCCGAGATCATTCTCATCCTCGTCGTCATCATCCTGCTGTTCGGCGCGAAGAAGCTTCCGGACATGGCGCGCTCGCTCGGCAAGTCCGCCCGGATCCTGAAGAGCGAGGCCAAGGCGATGAAGGACGACAACAAGAACTCCGCCCCGGCCGACCCGCCCCACCACGACGAGCAGGCCCCGGCTCAGCGCATCATCCAGTCCTCGCCCGGCGACGTGTCCAGCTCCCGCCCGGTCAACGAACCGACGGACACGACCAAGCGCTGACGCAGGGCCGGAGACCCCCGGCCTGCCGCACGAGATGGGAACGTGGGTTGCTGAAGCCTGCCCGCAGCAAGGAGAAGGATCCCGAGGGGCGGATGCCCCTTGCGGAGCACCTTCGTGAGCTCCGCAACCGGCTCGCGAAGGCGCTGCTGGCCGTCGTCGGCGTCACCATCGTCGCCGCCTTCTTCTACAACGACATCATCAACTTCTTCACCGAACCGATCCTCGACTCGGTCGGTTGCTCGCAGTCGTTCGAGGAGCTGGCCCGGGCGGCTTCCGCCGAGAACACCGAGCCGTGCGCCCAGATCACGATCAACGGTCTGCTCGCCCCGTTCACGCTGGCGCTCAAGGTGTCCCTGATGGCCGGCGTCGTGCTGGCCTCGCCGGTCTGGCTCTACCAGTTGTGGGCCTTCGTCGCCCCCGGCCTGCACCGGCACGAGAAGAAGTACGCCTACGCGTTCGTCGCCACCGGTTTCCCGCTCTTCCTCGGCGGCGCCTTCTTCGCCTACAAGGTGCTGCCCACCACCGCCAACGTGCTGATCGAGTTCACGCCGTTCGGTGTCGACAACCTGCTGCCGCTCGACGACCTGCTCGACCTCGTCACGCGCATGGTGATCGTCTTCGGTCTCTCCTTCGAGCTGCCGCTGCTGCTGGTCATGCTCAACTTCACCGGCGCCATCTCCGGCAGGCGGATGCTCGGCTGGTGGCGGGCGATGATCATGGGCATCACGGTCTTCGCGGCGATCGCCACGCCCAGCACCGACCCGCTGACCATGCTGGCGCTGGCCGGGCCGATCTGGATCCTGTACTTCGCCGCCGTGGTCCTCTCCCTCCTCAACGACCGGCGCCGCCGCCGGCGCGAGGCCCTGGGACCCGCCGACGACGAGGCCTCCGAGCTGGACCTCACCCCCGACGCGATCGGCGAGGTGGAGACCGTCAGCGCGAGCCGCGCCCTTCCCGAGCAGCCGGGCAAGGACCGCGTCAACGGGTACGACGACGTGACCTGAGTCCGCGGTCGTCACGGGGCTGGTCCGAGACCGCCGGCCACCTCGTCCCTGTCTCCGTGACGCGTCGCGGGGTGACGGCTTCGCCCGGTCCCCGCGGGCGCCCCCGAGCCGCGCCCGCGGGTTGTCCCGACGGTGCACCGGGGCCGGCAGGCTCCGGGTCGTGGGGCGCTGAGCTGGGCGTATCGCCGGGTCCGGGGAAGCGGATCCGGATAATGATCGTCCTGTTGTCGGTGCGGGCCGGTACGCTCGAAGGCACGATGACTGAGGACCTCTCACCGGCCGAGCGGTACGTGGCGGCGCGTCGGCGCGCCGCCGAGCAGGCCACCGCGCTCGCGTCCTTCCGCGAGATGTACGACTTCGGCCTCGACCCCTTCCAGATCGAGGCCTGCGAGGCGCTCGAGGCGGGCAAGGGCGTGCTGGTCGCGGCGCCCACCGGCTCCGGCAAGACGATCGTCGGCGAGTTCGCCGTCCACCTCGCCCTCCAGCAGGGCAGAAAGTGCTTCTACACGACACCCATCAAGGCACTGTCGAACCAGAAGTACAACGACCTGTGCCGGCGCTACGGCAGCGCCAAGGTCGGCCTGCTCACCGGCGACAACAGCGTCAACTCCGATGCCCCGGTGGTCGTGATGACCACCGAGGTGCTCCGGAACATGCTCTACGCCGGCTCCCGGACGCTGCTGGGCCTCGGCCATGTGGTGATGGACGAGGTGCACTACCTCTCCGACCGGTTCCGGGGCGCCGTCTGGGAAGAGGTGATCATCCATCTGCCCGAGTCGGTGACCCTGGTGTCACTGTCCGCGACCGTGTCCAACGCCGAGGAGTTCGGCGACTGGCTCGACACGGTCCGTGGCGACACCGAGGTGATCGTCTCCGAGCACCGGCCCGTGCCGCTGTTCCAGCACGTGCTCGCCGGGCGCCGGATGTACGACCTGTTCGAGGAGGGCGAGGGCCACCGCAAGGCCGTCAACCCCGACCTCACGCGCATGGCGCGCATGGAGGCCAGCCGGCCGTCGTTCCAGGACCGCAGACGGGGCCGCGCGATGCGTGAGGCCGACCGGGAGCGGGAGCGGCGGCAGCGGTCGCGGAGCTGGACACCGGGCCGGCCCGAGGTCATAGAACGGCTGGACGCGGAGGGGCTGCTGCCCGCCATCACGTTCATCTTCAGCCGCGCCGCCTGCGAGGCCGCCGTCCAGCAGTGCCTGTACGCCGGGCTGCGGCTGAACGACGAGGAGGCCCGGGAGCAGGTCAGGACGCTGGTTCAGGAGCGTACCGCCTCGATCCCGGCCGAGGATCTGCATGTGCTCGGCTACTACGAGTGGCTGGAGGGCCTGGAGCGGGGCATCGCCGCCCACCACGCGGGCATGCTGCCGACCTTCAAAGAGGTCGTCGAGGAACTGTTCGTCCGCGGGCTGGTGAAGGCCGTGTTCGCCACCGAGACACTGGCTCTGGGCATCAACATGCCCGCGCGGTCGGTGGTGCTGGAGAAGCTCGTCAAGTGGAACGGCGAACAGCACGCCGACATCACCCCGGGCGAGTACACGCAGTTGACCGGGCGTGCGGGGCGGCGCGGCATCGACGTCGAGGGTCACGCCGTGGTGCTGTGGCAGCGGGGGATGAACCCCGAGCACCTCGCGGGACTGGCCGGGACGCGGACCTATCCGCTGAGGTCGAGCTTCAAGCCGTCGTACAACATGGCGGTCAATCTGGTCGAGCAGTTCGGGCGGCACCGCTCGCGTGAACTGCTGGAGACCTCGTTCGCCCAGTTCCAGGCCGACAGATCGGTCGTGGGGATCTCGCGTCAGGTGCAGCGCAACGAGGAAGGGCTCGAAGGTTACAAGGAGTCCATGACCTGCCACCTCGGGGACTTCGAGGAGTACGCGCGGCTGCGGCGCGAACTGAAGGACCGCGAGACCGAGTTGGCGCGCCAGGGCGTGGCACAGCGCAGGGCCGAGGCGGCCGTGGCGCTGGAGAGGCTGCGGCCCGGTGACGTCATCCACGTGCCCAGCGGCAAGTACGCGGGGCTGGCGCTGGTGCTGGATCCGGGACTGCCGGCCGGGCGGTCCAACGGCCACCGGGGCTTCGAGTCCCACGACGGGCCGCGGCCCCTGGTGCTGACCGCGGAGCGGCAGGTCAAGCGGCTGGCGTCGATCGACTTCCCGGTGCCCGTCGAGGCGCTGGAGCGGATGCGGATCCCGAAGTCCTTCAACCCGCGCTCACCCCAGTCGCGGCGCGATCTGGCGTCGGCGCTGCGCAGCAAGGCCGGGCACATCGCGCCTGAGCGGCAGCGCAAGCGGCGGTCGCAGGCCGCGGACGACCGGGAGATCGCGCGGCTGCGGGCGGCGCTGCGGGCACATCCGTGCCACGGGTGCAACGACCGTGAGGACCACGCCCGCTGGGCCGAGCGGTACCACCGCCTGCTGCGTGACACCTCGCAGCTGGAACGGCGGATCGAAGGCCGTACGAACACCATCGCCCGCACCTTCGACCGGATCGTCGCGCTGCTGACCGAGCTTGACTATCTGCGCGGCGACGAGGTAACCGAGCACGGCAAGCGGCTGGCGCGGCTGTACGGCGAGCTGGACCTGCTCGCCAGCGAGTGTCTGCGCGAGGGGGTCTGGGAAGGGCTGGGACCGGCGGAACTCGCCGCGTGCGTCTCGGCGTTGGTGTTCGAGGCACGGGTCAGTGACGACGCGATGGCGCCGAAGCTGCCCTCGGGCAGGGCGAAGGCCGCGCTCGGTGAGATGGTGCGGATCTGGGGGCGGCTGGACGCGCTGGAGGAGGACTTCCGGATCACCCAGACCGAGGGGGTCGGGCAGCGGGAGCCGGATCTCGGGTTCGCCTGGGCCGCGTACATGTGGGCCTCGGGGAAGGGGCTCGACGAGGTGCTGCGCGAGGCGGAGATGCCGGCGGGTGACTTCGTGCGCTGGTGCAAGCAGGTCATCGACGTGCTCGGGCAGATCTCGGCGGCAGCGCCTGAGGGGTCGACCGTCGTGAAGAACGCGCGCAAGGCCGTCGAGGGGCTGCTGCGGGGGGTTGTCGCCTACTCGTCGGTGGGGTGACGTCGCGCCCGGCGGGTGCGGGGCGGGCCACGGTCGCGTAGCCCCCACGGGGCGAGCCGCGGTCGCGTAGCCCCCGCACTCCTGAGGCGGTCCACTGAGCGACCGCCGGTTTCACTCATCACGGTGAGTGACTTTCGCATGCCAGAACACCATTACGCACCGTGTTCGAATGTGATCCCAGCGTGCAAATGGGGCCGAGCGTACTCCTGTTGCGTGCCCCGTTTCAGGTGCTTGCCGAATATGACACGGCGATGATCCGGTCGGACTAAGCTCGCCCGCAGCGCACCGAGTTGCGGTGTATTCGTGCGCTTGTTCCCAAAAATCCTGATGATCCCAACAGTGCCACGACGCATACCCCCACAAGCCTCCCGACTCTCCGCCGACTGCTTTCAGAGGGCCCCATGGTGAGTGTTCAATCCCCACCCGCACGCCGTGAACTTCCCTACGCGCGCGTGCTGTTGCTCCCGGCGATACTGATGGCCGCGGCGACCGGTGCCGCCGTCGCCCTGGTGACGCCCTCGGCCCGGACCGCGGTCGCCCTGTGCGGCGTCGTCGCCACGCTGCTGGTGATCGCCACCGCGTCCGAGGCGGTGCGCCGCGGCCGCGCGCTGCGGGACGCGCAGGCCGAGCACGCCCGACACAGCGCGTCCCTGGAGCGGCGTATCACCGCCCATCACGACGACTGGGCCCGCTTCGGCGAGGAGGTCGTGCCGACCGCGCTGCGGCGGATGGCCGGTGGTGTCACCGCCGTTGAGGTGATCCGCCAGCTGAGCCTGATCGACCCGGTGTTCCGGGACATGCCCGACCCGCAACGCCAGTTGCTGAAGAAGCTCATCCGCATCGTCGACCACGAGGAAGCCCTGCGCGACTCCGCGGCGGCTTCCTTCGTCAGCGTCGCCCGGCGCGTCCAGGCGATCGTCCACCAGCAGGCCAACGAACTGCGGGAGATGGAGGAGGACCACGGCCGCAACCCCGAGGTCTTCGACGACCTGCTGCGCATCGACCACGGCAACGCGCTGATCGGCCGCCTCGCCGACTCCATCTCCGTCCTCGGCGGTGGCCGCCCCGGCCGCCAGTGGCCCCTGCCGGTGTCGCTCTACAGCACGCTGCGCGGCGCCATGTCGCGCATCCTGGAGTACCGGCGCATCAAGCTGGACAACATCTGCCGCATCAGCGTCAAGGGCATCTACGTCGAGCCGGTCATCCACGCCTGCGCCGAACTCTTCGACAACGCCACCCGCTACTCGCCGCCGCACACCGACGTGCACGTCACCGCGGTCCAGGTGCAGACCGGCATCGCCATCGAGATCGAGGACGCCGGCGTCAGCTTCAGCGAGGAGGCCCGTGCCCGGATCGAGGGCATGCTGGAGCGGGCCAAGGCCGGCGTCGACCTCCAGGACATCGGTGAGGCCCCGCGTCTGGGCCTCGCGGTCGTCGGACGGCTGTGCCGGGCGTACAACATGCAGGTCGCCTTGCGCTCCTCGGCGTACGGCGGCGTCCGTGCCGTGGTCATCGTGCCGAGCAACATGCTGACCGACGAGCCCGGCGTCGGACTCGCCCACGGCATCGGCGCCACCTCCGTTCCCAACGTCTCGCCCGACGCGCTGGAGGGCCCCAAGCGGCCCCCGAAGCGGCGCCGTCCGACAAGCCCGAAGATCCCCGCCTCGGTCTCGATGGAGGACGACGTCCCGGTCGTCACCGAGTGGACCGCGGGCGGCCTTCCGCAGCGCCGCAGCCGCATGAAGACGCCGCTCAGCCAGCGGATCCGCGAGCAGTACGCAGCCGAGCGCGCCGAGAAGGAGGCCGCCGAGCGGGAGGGCCGCGAGCCCCGGCCCGTCTGGGGCACCCCCGAACCCAAGCCAGAGCCCGAGGACCAGCCTCCGCCCGGAATGTGGGTGGAGGCGTTCATGGAGGGGCTCAAGCGGCCGAAGCCGGGCTCGTCCACCCAGCCGACCGACCAGCCGGCCAGTGTCCAGGCCGACGACGAGAGGGACCCCAACTGATGGCGTACCGAGCGAACTTCGACTGGATGCTCCAGGACCTCGCCAAAGGCGTGCCGGGCATTCAGATGATCGTGGTGCTCTCCGCCGACGGACTGCGTATCGCCCGCCACGGCGGCGACCCGGACACCGCCGACCGGGTCGCCGCGGCCTGCGCCGGACTGCAGAGCCTCGCGAGCGCCGTGGCCGACGAGATCCCGACCAGCGACGGTCAGATGCGCATGGTCCTCATCGAGGTAAACGGCGGCTACTTCTACCTGATGGCCGCGGGGCCCAACGCCTATCTCGCGGTGCTGTCCAACATCGTCGCCGAACCGGGGCTGATGAGCGCCCAGATGCGCGACCTGGTCGACCGGATCGGTCCCCACCTGACCAGTCCGCCGAGGCGCAACGGGAAGGCCGTATGACTCCTCCGAAACGCAAGCGGCGCTCCCCGAGGCAGGAGCCGCCACCGCTGCCGCAGCCGTCCTCCCAGGAGGGCGGCGCGGGCGACGGCACCACGGACGGCACGG
Source organism: Streptomyces sp. NPDC047706 (assembly GCF_043204795.1). Lineage (NCBI taxonomy): Bacteria > Bacillati > Actinomycetota > Actinomycetes > Kitasatosporales > Streptomycetaceae > Streptomyces > Streptomyces sp. NPDC047706. The sequence goes on from NZ_JBIDCW010000001.1 coordinate 154,742, forward strand.
AGGGCAAGGACGGCAAGCCCTCCAACCCCGAGCGCCTGTTCGTGATCGGCGAGGTGGACGGCGACCGCGCCGAGCTCGACCTCGTCACGCTGATCGTGGCGCGCGCCGAGCCGAAGCCGTCCACCAGCCCGGAACAGGCGGCGGTGCTCCGGCTGTGCGCCGCCCCGCTCTCCGTGGCCGAGTTGTCGGCCTACCTCAGCCTGCCGTTCAGCGTGATCACCGTCCTGCTCACCCAGATGCTGACGGCCGAACTCGTACAGGCACGCGCCCCGGTCGTCCGCCAGGCGCTGCCGGACCGTTCCATCCTCGAAGCGGTGATGCATGGACTTCAAAAGCTCTGAGTCGATCCCGGGCCCACGCACCGAGGACCATCTGCCGCACACGGCACAGGCCGCGGTGAAGATCGTCATCGTGGGCGGCTTCGGCGTCGGCAAGACCACCATGGTCGGCTCGGTCAGCGAGATCAAGCCGCTGACCACCGAGGAGACCATGACGCAGGCCGGCGTCGGAGTCGACGACAACTACGGCTCCGACTCCAAGACGGCCACCACGGTGGCGATGGACTTCGGCCGCATCAGCATCACGGACCAGCTGGTGCTGTACCTCTTCGGCACGCCCGGCCAGGAACGTTTCTGGTTCCTGTGGAACGGCCTGTTCGAGGGCGCGCTGGGGGCGGTCGTCCTGGTCGACACCCGCCGGCTGGAGGTCAGCTTCGACGTCATGGGCCGGCTGGAGGAGTGCGGCGTGCCCTTCGTGGTCGCCGTCAACACCTTCCCGGACGGCCCCCGTTACCCCCTGCCCGAACTGCGCGCCGCGCTCGACCTGTCCGAGGAGATCCCGATCCTGGAGTGCGACGCCCGGCGCCGCGCCTCCAGCAAGGAGGTCCTCATGACGCTGATGAGCTTTCTGCACTCCCTCGCGATGACGGGCCAGCTCACCTGACCCCGCCCGCACCGCCGCAGCCCCACTCCCCAGACAACGGTCCCCCACAGTCTCCGAAAGCGACTCGCTGTGACGCCTGAATCCCACTCCACGACCGACACGGACGACCTCGGCATCACCCCGCCCCCCGGCTGCCCCGCCCACAACCTCGGCCCCGGCGGGCTGCACCGGCTCTACGGCCCCGACGCGCGCGACCTGGGCGCCCTGTACGAGAAACTCCGCTCCGAGCACGGTGCCGTGGCGCCGGTCCTGCTGCACGACGACGTCCCGATGTGGGTGGTCCTCGGCCACGCCGAGAACCTGCACATGGTGCGCTCGCCCACGCAGTTCACCCGGGACAGCCGCATCTGGAGCCCGCTGCTGGAGGGCATGGTCAAGCCCGACCACCCGCTCATGCCGCACATCGCCTGGCAGCCGATCTGCTCGCACGCCGAGGGCGACGAGCACCTCAGGCTGCGTGGCGCGGTCACCGGCGCCGTCTCCACCATCGACTTCCGCAGCCTGCGCCGCCACATCACCCGCTACACCCAGATCCTCGTCAACCGGTTCTGCGAGGCGGGGGAGGCCGACCTCGTCGGCCAGTACGCCGACCATCTGCCGATGGCCGTGATGTGCGAGATCCTCGGCATGCCCGACGAGTACGGCGACCGGATCGTGCACGCCGCGCGCGACATGCTAAGAGGCACCGAGACCGCGATCGCCAGCAACCAGTACATCGTGGACGCCCTCGGACGGCTCGCCGCCCAGCGCCGTGCCCAGCCCGAGGACGACTTCACCAGCCATCTGGTCACCCACCCGGCCGGTCTCACCGACGACGAGGTCCGCGAACACCTGCGGGTCGTCCTCATCGCCGCCTACGAGGCCACCGCCAACCTCCTGGCCAACGTGCTGCGCACGGTGCTCACCGACCCGCGCTTCCGCGCCCAGCTCAACGGCGGGCAGATGACCGTGCCCGAGGCGGTCGAGCAGTCCCTGTGGGACGAGCCGCCGTTCAGCGCGGTCTTCGCCTACTTCGCCAAGCAGGAGACGGAGCTGGGCGGCCAGCGGATCCGCAAGGGCGACGGGCTGCTGTTCGCCCCGGCCCCCGGCAACGTCGATCCACGGGTGCGTCCCGACCTCACCGCCAACATGCAGGGCAACCGCTCCCACCTCGCCTTCGGCGGCGGCCCGCACGAGTGCCCGGGCCAGGACATCGGCCGTGCCATCGCCGACATCGGGGTGGACACGCTGCTGATGCGGCTGCCGGACGTCGAACTCGACTGCGACGAGGAGGACCTGGACTGGGCCGAGTCGATCTCCGCACGGCATCTGGTGGAACTGCCCGTGCGGTTCGGCCCCAAGCCGCAGCAGGAAGTGATGAAGAAGCCCGGTCTGCCGTCCGTGCCGCGCCGGCGCACCGACTGGCAGGTCGGCACCGCGGCCCCCGAGCCGGCACCCGCCGCCGAGCCCGTGTCCGCCCCCGCGGACCTGGCGGCCGACGCCACCGTGGCACCCGGACAGCCCGTGCGGCCCGCCCCCGTGGCGGAACCGGGCGGCACGCGCAGGCTGGGCGCCTGGCAGCGGTTCCTGCGCTGGTGGCGGGGGTACTGACGCGCACCGTGCGCGGGGCGCGCACGTCGGGCCTGTCGCGGAGCGGTCCGCCTCGGGCTTGCTGGGGGTGGGCCGGCGTGGTTCCGGTCGCGGAGCGGTCCGCCTCGGGCCTGCTGGGGGTGGGCCGGCGTGGTTCCGGTCGCGGAGCGGTTCGCCTCGGGCTTGCTGGGGGTGGGTCGGCTTCGCTCCCGTTGCGGAGCGGTCATTTCGGTCCTGTGCTGTGGACCGGTCCCCTGAGGCCTTCAGCCGACCGGTCCACTCGGGCCTTGGGCCGGCCCGTTCGGTCACTTCCCGCCGAACCGTCCGGTCAGGCCGCCGACCGGCCCCGTCAGGCCTCCCGTCGGCCGTCCCACTCCGCGTCCGCGGACCAGGCCGTCAGTGTCCGTCCGCTGCGGAAGGCATGGGCCAGTCCCGTGACCGGATCGGTGAACTCCAGCTCCCGCGCCAGCAGTTGCAGCGGGCGCCGGAAGTCGCCGGCCGGCACGGGGCCGGTCACCACCGGGTAGAGCGGGTCGCCGAGGATCGGCACGCCCAGCGCGTTCATGTGCACCCGCAGCTGATGGGTCTGTCCGGTGCCGGGCACCAGCCGGTACCGGCCCAGATCCGCCCGGTGCTCGACCAGCTCGACGCGGCTCACCGCGTTCGGCTCGCCCTCGACCTCGCGGGCGGTCAGCGTGCCGCGTTCCTTCACGATCCGGCTGCGCACGGTCCGGGGCAGGCCCAGCGCCGGATCGTACGGCGCCACCGCCTCGTACACCTTGCGCACCAGCCGGTCCCGGAACAGCGTCTGGTAGGCGCCCCGCTCCTCGGGCCGCACCGTGAACAGCACCAGCCCGGCGGTGAGCCGGTCCAGCCGGTGCGCGGCGGTGAGCGTGGGTATCCCCAGTTCGTGGCGGAGCCGGGCGAGCGCCGTCTCGGTGACATGGCTGCCGCGCGGGGTGGTGGCCAGGAAGTGCGGCTTGTCGGCGACGACGATGTGCTCGTCGCGGTAGGCGACCTCCAGGGGGAACGGCACCCGCACCTCGTCGGGAAGCTCCCGGTGGAACCACACGAACATCCCCGGCTCGTACGCCGCGTCCGGCGCCACCGCCGTGCCGTCCGCCCCGACGATCAGCCCCGACGCGAACATCCCGTCGACGACCCCGGCGCCGGCTCCCGTGAGCCGCTCCACCAGATGCTCCCGCACGGTCGCCCACGAGCCCTCGAAGGGCAGCCGCACCCGCACCGGGTCCACCCCGTGACGCTGCGGCAACGGGGAGGGCGGAATGCGGGTCCTGCGTCTCATGACCGTCCAGCGTAGGCGCTCGCCCGGGGCGGTCTCCAAGGACGGGGAGGCCGGTGAACGGCGAGGTGCCGCCGCCTCCCGGACGGTCGTCTACGCGGCCGTCGCCCCGGCGCCGGTCTCCTGCTCCGCCTCGATGCGGGCGTTCCACTCCCGCTTGGAGGCTTGCCAGCCGTCCTCGTTGTGGCCGAGCCGCCAGTAGCCGGAGATGGACAGGTCCTCGCGCGGGACCTGGCGCTCCAGGCGCAGCAGCGCGCGCAGTTGCTTCACGAAGGCCGCCTCGCCGTGCACGAACGCGTGCATCCGGCCCTCGGGGAATTCCAGTGCCCGTACCGCCTCGACCAGCGGTTCGCCGACGGGGCGGTCGCCGCGGTGCAGCCACACGACCTCCGCGTCCGAGTCGATCTTCTGCTGCTCCTCGGGCCCGGCGACCTCGATGAAGGCCCGCACCGCGGCGCCGTCGGGAAGCGACTCCAGGGCGGCGGCGATCGCGGGCAGCGCGCTCTCGTCACCGGCGAGCAGATGCCAGTCGGCGCTCGCGTCGGGCGCGTAGGCGCCGCCGGGGCCCAGGAAGCGCAGGGTGTCGCCGGGCTGGGCGCGCATCGCCCAGGGGCCGGCCAGGCCTTCGTCGCCGTGGAGCACGAAGTCCAGCGTCAGCTCGCGCAGTTCGGGGTCCCAGGACCGCACGGTGTACGTCCGGGTGACCGGCCACTGGTCGCGGGGGAGCTCCTCGCGGATCCGCTGCAGGTCGAAGGGGACCGGGTAGGACGCGCCCTCGGCCGGGAACAGCAGCTTCACATAGTGGTCGGTGCAGGTGCCCGCCTCGAACTCGGCGAGGCCGTCCCCGCCGAGGACCACTCGCTGCATGTGAGGGGTCAGCCGCTCGGTGCGGACGACCTGAGCGGAGTGAGCCTTGCGTTGCTGGCGGGCCGGACGTTCTGCCATGACGGCCTCCCTGATCCGAATAACTTAGGCTTACCTAAGCTAGCACCTCCGCCCCGCGGACGCCTCCTAGCTGTCCAAGTGCGTCTCCAGGGTTTTCAAGTGTAAGAGTCCGAGTCGCCCGAATCGTTACGCTTCAAGCGTGGTGAGGAGGCGTTGCAACGCGCCGCCCAGCCCCCAGCGCCCCGACAACGCGTCGAGCGCCGCCGGGTCGCGCGGTGTGCGCGGCACGGTCGTGTCGACGTCCGGCAGCGGCACGTCCGACGCCACCCGGACGACCGTCGGCGCCACCGCGAGGTAGGGCCGCGCCTCGTCCAGCCGCTTACGCTGGGCCGGCGTCAGCTTCGCCCCGCGGTCCTCGACCGCGGCCAGGATCCCGGCCAGGTCGCCGAACTCGGAGAGCAGCTTGGCGGCCGTCTTCTCGCCGATGCCCGGCACGCCCGGCAGGCCGTCGCTGGGGTCGCCGCGCAGCAGGGCCAGATCCGCGTACCCACCGCCGGCGACGCCGTACTTCTCGCGCAGCCACGCCTCGTCCGTGAGCTGCAGGGTGCCCACGCCCTTCAGCGGGTACAGCACCCGCACGCCGCGTGCGTCGTCCACCAGCTGGTACAGGTCCCGGTCGCCGGTCACGATGTCGACCGGGCCGGTGGCCCGTGCGGTGAACGTGCCGATGACGTCGTCCGCCTCGTAGCCCTCGACCCCCACGCGTGCGATGCCCAGCGCGTCCAGGACCGCCTCGATGACCGGCACCTGCGGTGAGAGCGTGTCCGGCACCTCCTCGACGTCCGGCCCCGTCTCCTGCTCCTCGGCGACCCGGTGCGCCTTGTAGGACGGGATCAGGTCGACCCGCCACTTCGGGCGCCAGTCGGCGTCCATGCACGCCACGAGGTGTGCGGGCCGGTGGTCCCTGACCAGCCGCTCGATGAAGTCGAGCAGCCCGCGCACGGCGTTCACCGGGGTGCCGTCGGGTGCCTTCACGGAGTCCGGGACGCCGAAGTAGGCGCGGAAGTAGAGCGAGGCGGTGTCGAGGAGCATCAGTCGTCCGGTCACGTCCCGCATCATGCCGTACCCCACCGACAGGAACGGGCTCCTGTGCGGGGCGTGGCAGTCGCGAACGCCCTGTGAAGCGGATCACGGCCGGGTTCGGGCGGGACGCGGTGGAGATGCTGGGCCTCAGGCCTGGACGACGCGCGGCGCGGCAGGGTGGACCTGCCGGATCCGCGGAGACCCATGACGACGAAGATCTCGCCGGGTTCCACGGTGAAGGACGCGTCGATCACGTCCGGCAAGCGCCGCCCCGGAGCGAGGCAAGTTGCGTTTCCAACCGTTTCGAAGAAGATCAGCGCGGTCTTCCGGCACTTCGCGCTGTTCCCGCACCGCAGCGTCCTGGAGAACGCCGCCTACGGCCTGGCCGTGCGGGGCGTGCCCCGCGCGGGAGCGCGAGCGCCGCGCCGGCGGGACGCCGGCCCTGTGCGGACCTGACGGCTGGGCGACGTCCTGGCCCGACGAACTGTCGGGAGCATGCAGCAACGTCCTCGACGGCTCCACGCCCCGCGATGCTCGCCGAGCTCGAGCGGGCGCACGCCAAGAAGCAGCCGATCGTGGTCACGCTCTGGTCGCCGCACCCGGCGTACAGCGACCGCGACCTGAAGAAGCTCAAGGACCCCACGGGCGCCTGGGGCAGGGGCGACGGTGTGCACACCCTGGCGCGCAAGGGCTTCGCCGGTGACAACCCGCGGGTCGGCGAGTGGCTGCGGAACTTCTCCATGACGGAGCAGCAGCTCGCCGGCCCGGAGGCGCAGATCCAGAAGGCCGGCGAGGGGCAGGAGCAGGACGCCGTGCGTACCTGGCTGAAGCAGCACCCCGGCCTGGTCGGCAAGTGGGCCCCGGTGGGCGAGGGGCAGAGGCGGGCGGCCGGGTGACCTGACCTGACCGGCCCGGCCGCCGGGGCGAGGGGTGGGCGGCGAGGCACACACGCGCGGGTGTGTGGCCTCGCTGCCCACCCCTCGTGGTGTGGCCGGCACGCGGAGTGCACCGTACGTACGAAAAGGATCCGGACAACCACGCAGCGCTACGCCACCCCCTGGGTTCGGTGTCAACTTCCCTGCCTCCGGCTGGACTTGCGGGGCGCCCGGCCCCCTTGTCGGCTCAGGCCCGCGGCGGGAACAACGGTGACCGGTCGCGCATTGAACAGAACAGCGGGAGGCTCGTACTGATCGATGGTCAGGGTCGCGGCGTAACGGCGCGGCCCCGTGGTGCACGGCGGAGTGCGGCCCGCTGGTCAGCGTGTTCGCCGCGCAGGAGGAGCCCGGCGGCCGTCGCCGCCGTGGGGTTGTTCCGGTGGCGCGAAGTGTGAGGTCCCGGGCCACGCTGCGTGACGGGGACGTGACGGGCGCATGAAACGGTTTGCCGAACATGCGTAGGGTGCAGAGAACTCATCAGAAAGGGGTGCGCCCGGACAGCGGCGTACGAGGACCGGCCGACGAGCGAAGGAGGGAGCCGGAGCGATGGTCGACCACAAAGAGCAGCCCCTTCGGGTGGGCGCAGCCGTGCGGCGGCGCCGTCGCGCCCTGGAGCTCACCCTCGCCGTCGTGGCCGAGCGCAGTGGCCTGTCGGTCCCCTTCCTGAGCCAGGTCGAGAACGACCGCGCACGGCCCAGCCAGAGCTCGCTGGAGAAGGTCGCCGACGCCCTGCGCACCACCGCCGTGGAACTCCTCGCCGCCGCCGACCCGGCGTGCAGTGTCGACGTGGTGCGCGCCGACACCACCGAGCCGGGCCCCTTCCCGCAGGTGCGTTCGCTGGTGCGCGGTCACCACCAGATGCACGCCTCGGAGTTCACCGGGGACCACGAGGCGGGGCGTGAATTCCAGTACCGCAACGACCAGTTGATGTATGTCGCCGACGGCGCCGTCGAGATCGAGGCGGAGGGCCGCGCCTACCGCCTGGGCCGCGGCGACACCCTCTACCTCACCGGGGGAGTCCGGCACCGCTGGCGGGCGACCGTGCCGGACACGCGCGTGCTCGTCGTCGCCGTCGCCGAGCACATCGAGGCCGTCCAGGACCGGCACCGCTAGCCGTGCGCGTCGTCTCCCTGGTGCCGTCCCTGACGGAGGCGGTCGCGGTGTCCGCGCCCGGTGTGCTGGTCGGTGCCACCGACTGGTGCACCCACCCGGCGGACCTCGACGTCACCCGTGTCGGTGGCACCAAGAACCCCGCGATCGACCGCGTCCTCGCGCTCGCCCCCGACCTGGTGGTCGCCAACGAGGAGGAGAACCGCGCCCCGGATCTCGACGCCCTGCGCGCGGCCGGTGCCGAGGTCCTGGTGACCGAGGTGCGCGACGTGCCGCAGGCCTTCCGGGAACTGGCCCGCGTGCTGGACGCCTGCGGGGCCCGGCCGCGCCCGGCGTGGCTGCGGGACGCGGAGGCCGCCTGGGCGCGGCCACCGGCGCGGGACCCGCGGGTGACGGCCGTGGTGCCGATCTGGCGGCGGCCCTGGATGGTGCTGGGCCGTGACACCTTCGCGGGCGACGTCCTGGCCCGCCTCGGCGTCGACCACCGGTACGCGGGTGACGCGGACCGCTACCCGAAGGTTTCGCCGGACGCCCTGCGGGCCACGGCCCCGGACGTGGTGGTCCTGCCGGACGAGCCCTACCGCTTCACCGCCGACGACGGCCCGGAGGCCTTCCCGGGGCTGCCCTGCGCGCTCGTCAGCGGACGGCATCTCACCTGGTACGGGCCGTCACTGGCCGAGGCGCCGCGGGTGCTGGACGAGGCCCTGCGAGCAGCCGGCCGCTGAGCAGCCCGCGCGCCGTCCGCACGGCGACGACGGCCCAGGCGGCGACCAGGACGCCGTAGAGACCGGTCGCCAGCCAGTCGAAGGCGGTGAGCCCGGTGTGCCGGCCGAGGGCCTCGGCGCCGGTCACGCAGGTGCCGACGGGGAAGGTGAACGACCACCACGTCATCGCGAAGCCCATGCCGTGCCGGCGGGCCCGCACCACCAGCGCGGTCGCCAGTACGGCCCACAGCAGCGCGAAGCCCATCACGGGCACGCCGTACAGCACGACGAGGGCGCTGTCGCCGTGGGGCGCGGCGTCCGCGACGTTGCCCACGGCGGTCGTGGACTGCCCCAGCGGGCCCAGCACCAGGAACAGCGTGGGGGTGAGGGCGAGGGGCAGCGGCCCGGCGGTGAGGAGGCGGGCGAAGATCACGGGCAGTGTGAGCAGGGTGGCGAACAGGCTCAGCCCGAACAGCGCCACGCAGGCGAGCAGCAGCGCCTCCCGCGCCTGCCCGGGCGGCAGATACGGCACGAGGAGCGGCCCGGCGGCCGCGGACACCATCGGCGCGACCAGCGGCAGCAGCCAGACCGGAGTGGCCTGCCGTGGATCCGGCCGGCGGTGCACGGCCATCAGGTACGGGACGGCCACGGCGGCCGCCAGCCCGAGGACCGTCCCGGCCGTGAACAGCACGGCGTCGAGAGCCACCGCCGCCCCGGTGCCGATCCAGTCCCGCCCCACGGTGATCGTGCCGGCGCCGACGGCCGACAGGGCCATGGCCAGGCAGCCGTAGAAGGGTGCCGTCGCCGGGTCCAGGAGGTGGGCGCGCGCCTGGTCGCGATGGTGGGTCCAGTGCAGGGCCCGCGCGACGAGCAGCGCCGCCAGCAGGGCCAGGGAGAGGGCCCAGACGGCCGCGCAGACGGTGCGCAGGCCAGGGAGGCGCACGGGCAGCGCGGCGCCCGCGGAGGCGACCACGGCGGTGCCCATGACGACGGCGTACCAGTTCGGCCCGAGGTGACGGACGGCGAGGGCACGCCCGGCGGGGCGCGGCAGAGGGTGGGCGGCGGTGACCATGTGCTCACCGTGACGCCGGCCGGGGGTCGCCACCAGGGACCATTTCCCTATGGGGGCATAAGGTGGGGTTATGAGCGGTGCGGAGGGGCGGGGCGACGGGCGGACGACCCCGGGGGTGGGGTCGCTGGCCCACCGGGTACCGGATCTGGGCGCGCTGGAGCTGCTGCTGGCCGTGGCGCGGCTGGGGAGCCTCGGCGCGGCGGCCCGGGAGGTGGGGGTCACGCAGCCGGCGGCGAGCAGCCGGATCCGGTCCATGGAGCGGCAGTTGGGAGTGGCGCTGGTGGACCGCTCGCCGCGCGGCTCCCGCCTCACGGACGCCGGTGTGCTGGTCACGGACTGGGCGCGGCGGGTCGTCGAGGCGGCGGAGGCCTTCGACGTGGGGGCGCAGGCGCTGCGGGACCGGCGGGACTCGCGGCTGCGCGTCGCGGCCAGCATGACCATCGCGGAGTATCTGCTGCCGGGCTGGCTGCTGGCGCTGCGGGCGGGGCGGCCGGACACGGCGGTGTCGCTGCTCGCGGGAAACTCGGCGGCCGTCGCGCAGCGGCTGCTGTCCGACGAGGCCGACCTGGGCTTCGTGGAGGGCCTGACGGTTCCGGCGGGGCTGGACTCGGTGGTCGTCGCCCACGACCACCTCGTCGTCGTGACGGCACCCGGACACCCCTGGGCCCGTCGGCGCCGCCCCCTGCCGGCCGAGGAACTGGCGGCGACCCCGCTGGTCCTGCGGGAGAAGGGGTCGGGCACCCGCCAGGTGCTGGACGCCGCCCTCGGGGGCCTCGCCCGTCCCCTGATCGAGCTGTCCTCGACCACGGCCGTGAAGGCGTCGGCGGTCGGCGGCGCGGGACCCGCGGTGCTGAGCGAACTGGCCGTCGGCGAGGAACTGGCCACCCGGCGCCTGGTGAGCGTCCCCGTGGACGGCGTACGGCTGCGGCGGGACCTGCGGGCGGTGTGGCGCGCCGGCCACCGCCCGGCGGGGCCGGCGCGGGAACTGCTGGGGCTGACGCGCAAGTCACCCAAGGGGAGATGAGCGCCCCCGGCGCGCCCCGGTCACCCGGCCGCTTCCACCAGCGCCCGCATCACCCGCGGATCGTCACCCATCTCCGGATGCCACTGCACCCCCAGCACCCACGGGGAGCCGGGCAGCTCGACGGCCTCCACCGTCCCGTCCGCCGCGTGGGCCGACGGCACCAGGCCCGTGCCGAGCCGGTCCACGGACTGGTGGTGGTACGTCGGGACGGTCACCTCCTCCGGCACGGCAGCCGCGTACCGGGTTCCCGGGACCGGCTTGACGGCGTGGCCGCCGAAGACCCCGACGGCCTCCGCGTGCCCGTCGAGGTGCTGTACGAGGGAGCCGCCGAGAGCGACGTTCAGCAGCTGCATCCCGCGGCAGACGCCGAGCAGCGGCACCCGCGCCGCCAGCGCGGCGTCGACCAGCGCGAGTTCCCAGGCATCGCGTTCCCGGGCGGGCGGGCCGGTGCGCGGATCGCGTTCGGCGCCGTAGCGGGCCGGGTCGACGTCCGGACCGCCCGCGATCACCAGGCCGTCCAGGCGGGCGACGGTCGCCTCCGCGTGGTCCGCAGCGTCCGGCGGGAGCATCGCCGCGAGGCCGCCCGACCGCTGCACCAGGCGTGGATAGGCCGCCGGCAGCAGCGCCGCGTCCAGCTCCCACACGCCCCAGCGCGCCCCGGGCTCCAGATAGGTGCTGACACCGATGAGTGGCCTGGTCACGCTGCGCTCCTTGGACGAAGGGATGAGGACGGACGGAGGCGAGGGGGCCGGCGGACCGGCCGGTCCTCAGTCCCTGACCAACTCTGCCTCGGCGGCGGCCAGCGCCGCGAACTCCTCCTCCGGTGCCTTCGCCACCAGCCGCTTACGGCTGTAGAGGCCGAAGTAGGCCACCGCCACGACGTACACACCGAGCGCGATGAACGCGGCGGTGACGTCGACCAGGAAGGTGGCCACCAGGGCCGCGCAGGCCAGCACCAGGGCCACGGAGGACGTCAGCACACCGCCCGGCGTGCGGTACGGCCGCGGCAGCCCCGGCTCCCGGCGGCGCAGCACGATGTGCGACAGGGACATCAGCGCGTAGCTGATGGTGGCGCCGAAGACCGCGACGTTCAGCAGCCGCGCTCCGTCGCCCGTGGCCGCGGCCAGGCCGAAGCCGATCACCCCGGGCACCAGCAGACCCAGGTACGGAGCCTTGCGGCCGCTGGTCAGGGACAAAAACCTCGGCAGGTAGCCCGCACGGGAGAGCGCGAACAACTGGCGCGAGCCGGCGTAGATCAGCGAGAAGAAGGAGGCCACCAGGCCCGCGAGGCCGGCGTAGTTCACGATCCGGCTGAGCGCGGTCGCCTCGCCGTCCGGCTGGAGCGCCTCGACCAGGGGGTTGCCGGCGTCCTGGACCGCCGCCGAACCGCGCGCTCCGGCCGCCGCGACGAAGGTGACCACCGCTAGGACCACCAGGATGCCCATGGACCAGCGGATCGCCTTCGGCAGGGTACGGGCGGGGTCCCTGGTCTCCTCGGCGGCCAGCGGCACGCCCTCCACGCCCAGGAAGAACCACATGCCGAACGGGAACGCCGCCCAGATGCCGAGCAGCCCCATCGGCAGCCACGAGTTCGCGCCGAGCGCCGCGGTGTCCACCGGGATGTCGTCGAGCGAGGAGAGGTCGAACGAGGGCAGGGCGGCCACCGCGAACACGACCAGCGCGGCCACCGCGATGCCTGTGACGACGAAGCTGAAGCGCAGTGCCTCACCGACGCCCCACAGGTGGATGCCGAGGAAGATCGCGAAGCAGACCAGGTAAACCGGCCAGCCCGACTCCAGGCCGAACAGGCCCAGCGACTCGACGTAGTCCCCGATGAAGATGACGATGGCGGCGGGCGCCAGGACGTACTCGATGAGGATCGCCGTCCCCGTCAGGAAGCCGCCCCACGGGCCGAGGGCCCGGCGCGCGAAGCCGTAGCCGCCGCCTGCCGTGGGCAGGATCGAGGAGAGCTCTGCGAGGGCGAACACCATGCAGGTGTACATGGCCCCCATCAGCAGCATGGCGATGGCCAGGCCGCCGAAGCCGCCCTCGGCCAGGCCGAAGTTCCAGCCCGAGTAGTCGCCGGAGACGACGTAGGCGACGCCGAGGCCGGTCAGCAGCAGCCAGCCGGCACTGCCGCGGCGCAGCGCCCGGCGTTGCAGATAGTCGTCCGCCTCGGGGGCGGCGGGCGGTGTCGAGGGATCCACGGTCATGGGACGACTCCCCAGGGGGCGGCGGGCACGGACGGGGGCTTTCGCAGGCGCTGCGGCCGGGACTTTCGGCGTTGCTTCAATGGAGTGAATGGATACCTTTGTGGGAGGGGGAGCGGAAAGCAAGACCCCTGCGTCAATCCGTGGTGAACGCCGTCCCGGTGCGCGGGGCCGGTCTCAGGTCAGGAATCCGCGCAGCAGGGCCGCCGTCCCCGCGCAGTGCTCCCGCATGATCTCCCGCGCCCCGTCGGCGTCCCCGTCGAGCGCCGCCTCCACCACGGCGGCGTGCTGGCGCTGCGAGTGCTCCAGGTTGCGCACCAGCAGCGGGATGCAGTCCAGCAGGTCGTTCACGGTGGCCCGGACCGCCGCGTACTGCGCGGTCAGCGTCGGTGACCCGGAGAGTTCGGCGAGCGTGAGGTGCAGCAGTGTGTCCAGCCGCCGGTAGTCGGCCAGCGGTGCCTCGTGCGTCGCCGTCAGCGCCTGCCGCAGCCGCTCCGCCTGCCGGTCCGTGAGCCCGTGCGCCGCGCACAGCCCGGCCGCGCCCACCTCCAGCACCTCGCGCAAGCGCAGCACGTCCTCGATGTCGACCCCGGCCACCCGCCGCCGCAGCTCGTCCTCGCCGCCGGCGTCCGTGCGCGGCCGGACGAACGTCCCGCCGTACCGTCCGCGCCGCGCCTCCACCAGGCCCTGGTCCTGAAGCACCTTCAGCACCTCGCGCAGCGTCACCCGGCTGATCCCGAGCCGCTCGGCCAGCTCCCGCTCGGCGGGCAGCCGCTCACCGCCCGGCACCAGGCCGAGCCGTACGACCTGCAGGATCTGCTCCAGCGCCTCCTCGAAGCCGTTGCCGGCGCGCACGGGCCGCAGCACCGGTGCCAGCCGGTCACCGCTGCCGCCGTCGGAATCCACCGGATCCAGCGCCATCTTGCGAGCCCCCTTCCCAAGCAATGGTTCTCCGCAATACCTTATGGCTCTCGGCCCGGCCGGCGACAGCCTCACAGCAGCCGGCAGACGACGGAAGAAGCCCCAAGGAGGCCCTCCGTGGCAGACCGCACACCCCCGCTCAGCGTCGAGGAACTGCACGCCCTCGTCGCGGGCGGTGAGATCGACACCGTCGTCCTGGCCTTCCCGGACATGCAGGGGCGACTGCAGGGCAAGCGGTTCGCCGCGCGCTTCTTCCTCGACGACGTGCTGGAGCACGGCACGGAGGGCTGCAACTACCTCCTCGCCGTCGACGTCGAGATGAACACCGTCGACGGCTACGAGATGTCCTCCTGGGACCGCGGCTACGGCGACTTCGCCCTCCACCCCGACCTGAGCACCCTGCGCCGCGTCCCGTGGAACCAGGCCACCGTCCTGCTCGTCGCCGACCTCGCCTGGGCCGACGGCTCCCCGGTCGTGGCCGCGCCCCGGCAGATCCTGCGCCGGCAGCTCGACCGGCTCGCCGAGCTCGGCCTGAGCGCGCAGGTCGGCACCGAGCTGGAGTTCATCGTCTTCCGGGACACCTACGAGCAGGCCTGGGACTTGGGCTACCGCGGGCTCACACCGGCCAACCAGTACAACATCGACTACTCGGTCCTCGGCACCGGCCGCGTCGAGCCCCTGCTGCGCCGCATCCGCAACGAGATGGCCGGCGCCGGTATGACCGTCGAGTCGGCCAAGGGCGAGTGCAACCCCGGCCAGCACGAGATCGTCTTCCGCTACGCCGAGGCCCTCGTCACCTGCGACCAGCACGCGATCTACAAGACCGGCGCCAAGGAGATCGCCGCCCAGGAGGGCATGTCGCTCACCTTCATGGCCAAGTACGACGAGCGGGAGGGCAACTCCTGCCACATCCACCTGTCGCTGGCCGACGACCAGGGCCGCAGCGCCATGCCCGGCGAGGACGGCATGTCCGAGCTCATGCGGCACTTCCTCGCCGGGCAGCTCGCCGCGTTGCGGGACTTCTCGCTGCTCTACGCGCCCCACATCAACTCCTACAAGCGGTTCCAGCCGGGGTCCTTCGCCCCGACGGCCGTCGCCTGGGGGCACGACAACCGCACCTGCGCGCTGCGGGTCGTCGGCCACGGACACTCCCTGCGCTTCGAGAACCGGCTGCCCGGCGGCGACGTCAACCCCTACCTCGCGGTGGCGGGGATGGTGGCGGCGGGCCTGTACGGCGTCGAGCAGAAGCTGGAACTGCCCGAGGCGTGCCCCGGCAACGCGTACACCGCCGGCTTCGCGCAGGTGCCGACCACCCTGCGCGAGGCCGCCGAGCTCTGGGGCAACAGCCCGATCGCCAAGGCCGCCTTCGGTGACGAGGTGGTCGCGCACTACCGCAACATGGCGCGCGTCGAGCTGGAAGCCTTCGACGCCGCGGTGACCGACTGGGAGCTGCGCCGCTCCTTCGAACGTCTGTGAGGCATCACGTGTCGCAACTGCTCGACGTACTCAACCCCGCGACGGAGGAGGTCGTCGCCTCCGTCCCGGCCGCCACGGCGCAGGACGTGGACGCGGCGGTCGTACGGGCCACGAAGGCACAGGCCGGCTGGGCCGCGCTGGCACCGGGCGAACGCGCCCGTCTGCTGCGCCGGTTCGCCGTCACGGTCGACGAACACATCGAAGAGCTGGCTCAGCTGGAGGTCCGCGAGGCCGGGCACGTGATCGGCAACGCGCGCTGGGAGGCCGGCAACGTCCGCGACCTGCTCGACTACGTGGCCGGGGGAGTGGAGCGGCTGACCGGACGTCAGATCCCGGTGCCGGGCGGCCTCGACGTCACGATCCTCGAACCGCTCGGCGTGGTCGGCGTCATCGCGCCCTGGAACTTCCCCATGCCGATCGCGGCGTGGGGCACGGCACCGGCCCTCGCGGCGGGCAACGCGGTGCTCCTCAAGCCCGCCGAGACGACGCCGCTGACGGCACTGCGGCTCGCCGAACTCGCCCTTAAGGCGGGGCTGCCGGAGGGCCTGTTCCAGGTGCTCCCCGGTCACGGCCCGGTCGCGGGCAACGCCCTGGTCGAACATCCCGGCGTCGCCAAGATCGTCTTCACCGGGTCCACCACCGTGGGCAAACAGGTGCTGGCCAAGGGCTCGGCCCTCCTCAAGCGCGTCACCCTCGAACTCGGCGGCAAGAGCCCCAACATCGTCTTCGCCGACGCCGACCTGGAGGCCGCCGCGGCCGCCGCCCCCATGTCCTTCCTCGACAACTCCGGCCAGGACTGCTGCGCCCGCACCCGCATCCTGGTCCAGCGCACCGCCTACGACCGGTTCCTGGAACTGCTCGCCCCCGCCGTCGAGGCCGTCACCGTGGGCGATCCGGCCGACCCGGGCACGGACATGGGCCCGCTCATCTCCCGGGCCCAGCTGGACCGCGTCCGCTCCTACGTCGACCCGGACGCGCCCGGCATCCGCGGCAAGGCGCCCGAGGGCCCCGGCTTCTGGTTCCCGCCCACCGTCCTGACCGGCGTCCGCCCGGACGCGCGCGTAACCGTCGAGGAGGTCTTCGGCCCCGTCGCCGTCGTCCTGCCCTTCGACGACGAGGCCGACGCCGTCCGCCTCGCCAACGCCACCGACTACGGCCTGGCCGGCTCCGTCTGGACCCGGGACGTCGGCCGCGCCCTGCGCGTCTCGGGTGCCGTCCGGGCGGGCAACCTGTCCGTCAACTCCCACTCCAGCGTGCGCTACTGGACGCCGTTCGGCGGCTTCAAGCAGTCCGGCATCGGCCGCGAGCTCGGCCCGGACGCGCTCGCCGCCTTCACCGAGACCAAGAACGTCTTCATCAGCACGCAATCCCGCACGGAAGGCCCCGCACAGTGAGCGCATCGCCCGAGGAGAACATCTGCCGCCGGCTGGTCGGCCGTACCGCCGTCGTCACCGGAGCCGGCAGCGGCATCGGCCTCGCCACCGTCCGCCGGCTCGCCTCCGAGGGCGCGCACGTCGTCTGCGGCGACCTCGACGAGGCGCGCGGCAAGGCGGCCGCCGAGGAGGCCGGCGGCATCTACGTGAACGTCGACGTCACCGACCCCGAGCAGGTCGAGGCGCTGTTCCGGACGGCGTACGAGACGTACGGCAGCGTCGACGTCGCCTTCAACAACGCCGGGATCTCGCCGCCCGACGACGACTCCATCCTGGAGACCGGCCTTCAGGCCTGGAAGCGCGTCCAGGAGGTCAACCTCACCTCCGTCTACCTGTGCTGCAAGGCCGCCATCCCCTACATGCGCCGCCAGGGCAAGGGGTCCATCATCAACACCGCGTCCTTCGTGGCCCGGATGGGCGCGGCCACCTCACAGATCTCGTACACCGCGTCCAAGGGCGGCGTCCTCGCGATGTCCCGTGAACTCGGCGTGCAGTTCGCCCGCGAGGGCATCCGCGTCAACGCGCTCTGCCCCGGGCCGGTCAACACCCCGCTGCTCCAGGAGCTGTTCGCCAAGGACCCGGAGCGGGCCGCGCGCCGCCTGGTGCACATCCCGCTCGGCAGGTTCGCCGAGGCCGAGGAGATCGCCGCCGCCGTGGCGTTCCTGGCCAGCGACGACTCCTCCTTCGTCAACGCCACCGACTTCCTGGTGGACGGCGGGATCTCGGGGGCGTACGTCACACCGCTGTAGCCGTCGGCCTACAGTGCCGGGGTGAGCATGTCACCTCCGCCCGGCTGGTACCGCGACCCGTCCGACCCGCACGTCGAGCGCTGGTGGGACGGCACGGCCTGGACCGGGCACCGGCGCGCGTACGGGCTCTCCGGCCGGCCGTCCCCCAACGGCCCCGCCACGACCCCGCGCGCCCGGGCCGTGGCCCTCACCGTCGCGGGCGCGCTCCTGGCCGCCGCCCTGGTCGCGGGTGCCGCCGTCGTCACGACCGGCGGCGAGGACGACGAGGGCGGCGGCCCGCAGGCGGTCAGCACGCCGGCGACCACCACCGCCACGGTCATCACGTCCCCCACGCCCTCAACGGACGACCCGGACGATCCGGATGACTCGGACGACCCGGACGACCGGGACGACCCGGATGTCGTGGTCGACCAACTCAACGGCATCACGCTGCCGTTGCTCGACGGCTGGGTCCGCCCGGAGAACATCAGCCTGGACCACGTCATGATGACCACCGACGGGACGTACGACTGCCCGGCCGACGCCGGGACCTGCCGGCACGGCCTGGTCTTCTCCCGCACGGCCACCGAGAACGCCGCGACGTCCCCCGAGGCACTGGCCGAGGCGGACATCGCGGACGCCGCGGACGAGGCGTACGACCGTGACGTCCTCGGCCGGCGCCCCTTCGGCGGCATCGAGTCGCACCGGGTCGTCAAGTCGGGGCCGGTCGCGGTGGCGGGCCGCGCCGGATACCTGGTGCGCTGGCGGGTCGTCACCGCCGAGGGGCCCGGCGGTTACGTGCAGTCCCTCGCCTTCCGGTCCAGCGTGGGAACGGAGGCACCGGTCGTCGTGCGCTACGTGTTCGACGCCGGCCCGGACGGGCCGCCGCTCGCCGACATGGACCGGATCACCGACGGGATCCGGCCCGTCGGCGACGCGGACACCGGCGGCGGGGTGGGGACCGGCATCAGCCCGGCCGGCTGACCGTCACAGGAAGGTGCGGCCCTCGCCGCGGTAGGTCGGCACGGCCGCGGTGACGCGGTCCCCCTCGACCAGGTGCAGCGTGTCGAACCGCTCGCACATCTCGCCTGCCTTGGCGTGCCGGAACCACACCTTGTCACCGATCAGCAGGTCGTCGGCCGGTGAGCCGAGCAGCGGCGTCTGCACCTCGCCGGCGCCCTCCTGGGGGTCGTACCGCAGCCCCTCGGGCAGATACGGCACCGGCAGCCGGTCCACCCCGGCCGCACCGGACGCCGGATAGCCGCCACCGAGGACGGTGACCACGCCGACACCGGGCCTGCGCACCACCGGCTGCGCGAACAGCGCCGCCGGACGGCCGGTGAACGACGTGTAGTTGTCGAACAGCCGCGGCACGTACAGCCCGGACCCGGCCGCGACCTCGGTGACCGCGTCCTCGGCGGCCGTGTGCTGCACGCTGCCCGTGCCGCCGCCGTTGACGAACTCGAGCCCCGGCACCACGGCCCGCACCGCGCGCACCACGGCCGCGCGCCGCTCGGCCAGCTCACGCCGGGCGGCGGCCTGCATCAGCCGCACCGCCCGCGAGCGCACCGGCCGCCCCGCGACCGTGTCCCCGACCCCGGCGACATGGCCCTCGTACGCCATGATCCCCACGACCTCGAAACCCGGCCGCCGGACCACCGCCCTGGCCAGGTCGGCGACGGCGGCGGGGGAGTGCAGCGGCGAACGGCGGGCACCGACGCGTACCCGCCCGCCGAGCAGCCTCAGGGTGGTGTCCAACTCCAGGCAGACCCGCACGACTTCACCGCCGCCGTCCCGAGCCTCGTCGATGAGGGCCAGCTGGGCGGGGTCGTCGACCATCACCGTGACGGCGGCGGCGAGCTTGGGATCGGAGGTGAGTTCGGCGTAGCCGGTCCGGTCGGACGACGGGTAGGCGAGGAGGACGTCCTCGAAGCCGGAGCGGGCCAGCCACAGGGACTCGGCGAGCGTGAACGACATGATCCCGGCGAAGCCGTCCCTGGCCAGGGCGCGTTCGAGCAGGGCACGGCAGCGTACGGACTTGCTGGCGAGGCGGACCGGCTTTCCGCCCGCGCGGCGGACCAGGTCGTCCGCGTTGGCGTCGAAGGCGTCCAGGTCCACGATCGCGACAGGGGCGTCGAGACGGGCGGTGGCCCGGTCGTAACGGGCCCGGTCGGCGGCGCGCGCAGTCATGAACGAAGCCTGCCAGACAGGATTACCGCAGGGTAGGGGGACGTTCCGGGCAGATGCCCCGGCCTCGCGGACTGGTTCCCGTATCGGCGCGGGCAACCCGTAGAGTGACGCGCACGCAGGCAGGAACGACTCCGCCCGCCGCGCCGGGATGCCGGTCCGCGCGTGCGGGTACTTGCGTGCGACGACTTGCGAGGGTGGCCCGCGTACGAGGAGACGGGCACGAGGAAACGGGGGGCGCATGAGCACGGAAGCGCAGCACGCCCCGATCCCGCCCCGCCCCACGACCCCACCCCGCCCGGCCCGGCCGCCGAGGACACCGAACGCCACCGCGGGCCGGCCCGCGAGGGACGACGGCCCGCGCTCCGGTGCGTCGCTGCCGGGCGACGCCTCGCGTCCGGGACAGACGTCGCCGGAAAGGGCCTCATCCCCCGTGGGTGCCCGCTTCCCGGCCCACCGTGCCCCGCACGGTCAGGACACGGACGCCGGTCCCGTCACACCACCTCCGCCTGCGGCCTCGGCGCGCTTCCCCGACGCGCCGCCGCGTCCGGGGCACCGCCCCGCCCCGGTGCCACGGCCCGCCGAGACCCCCGCGGAGAGGACCCGGCGGCTGCGCCCGCTGCCACCGGAGGCCGGGCGCGCTCCCGCGGCCGGCTCGGCGGAACCCGGCACGCCCGTGACCCCGGACCCGGTCCACTCCTGGAGCGCCTACCCGACCTCCGCCGCTGCCCACGGCTCGGTGCGGCCCGTGGTCAGCTTCGGTGAGCCCGAGACGTTCGACGAACCCGCGCGGCCAGGGCGGTCCGGCGCTCCGGTCCGGCGGCGCACCCTCGCGGCCGCCGCCTGCTTCGTCCTCGGTGCCGGGCTCATCGGGGGCGCCGTGGCCGGGAGTTGGCTGGCCGGGGACTCGGCGGAGGCCGGTGAGCGGGGAAGCTACGCCGCCGCCCGGAGCCTGTGGCACAGCGTGCCCGTCGACGAGCTCTTCCCGCCCACCGTGCTGGGCCGCGGCGCCGGGCCCGGCGGCGCCGACCGGCTCTGGACGCGTATCGCCGTCGCCCCGGACAGCGACTGCGCCGGCGCCTTCGACCCGCTGCTGCGCAAGGCCCTCGCCCCGGTCGGCTGCGCGCGTCTGCTGCGCGCCACCTACACCGACGCCACCCAGAGCTACGTCACCACCGTCGGCCTGCTCTTCACCAAGGCCGACGCCGCCGCGATGCGCTCGCTGGACAGCCGCTTCGGCAAGGACAACCTGGACCGGCGTACCGATCTGATGCCGCGCCCGTACGCCGCGCAGGACACCGTCGCCGCCGGGTTCACCAACGAGCAGCGGGCCTCCTGGACGGTTTCCGTGCTCACGGACGCCCCGGTCGTGGTCTACGCCGTCTCCGGCTGGGCCGACGCCCGGACCGTCGACGAGCCGCAGCCCGCCGGGGACGCGATGCGCTCCGGCGCCGGCACCGCCGCCGCCCAGGCGGGCCTCGGCCACGAGGCGAAGGGTCTCGCCGACCGTGTGGAGCGGGGCCTGCGCAAGTCCGTCACCTCGCCCTCGGAGCGGTCGTCATGAAGCCGACGACCCGCAGGGCGGGACTGCTCGGCGTCCTGCTCGCCTGCTCCGTCGCCCTGGTCCCGCCCACCGCGGCCCACGCCGACGGCATCCGCGCCCAGCAGTGGGCCCTTCAGGCCCTGCACACCGAGGAGGCCTGGCAGACCACCAAGGGTGCCGGGGTCACCGTCGCCGTGCTGGACACCGGCGTCGACGACGACCACCCGGACCTCGCCGGCAACGTGCTGCCCACCAAGGACATGGTCGGCTTCGGCGCGGGCCGCGGAGAGCGGGCCTGGGCCCGGCACGGCACCGCCATGGCCGGCATCATCGCCGGTCACGGCCACGGCGCGGGCAACGCCGACGGGGTCATGGGCGTCGCGCCGGAGGCGAGGATCCTCCCCGTCCGCGTCATCCTGGAGGACGGCGACCCGGCCCGTGCCAAGGCCCGCAAGACCCGCGGCAACGCCCTCGCCGAAGGCATCCGCTGGGCCGCGGACCAGGGCGCCGACGTCATCAACCTCTCCCTCGGCGACGACTCTGCCTCCGCACACCCCGAACCGGCCGAGGACGAGGCCGTCCAGTACGCCCTGAAGAAGGGTTCCGTCGTGGTCGCCTCGGCCGGCAACGGCGGCGAGAAGGGCGATCACATCTCCTACCCGGCCGCCTACCCGGGCGTGATCGCCGCGACCGCCGTCGACCGCCTCGGCACCCGCGCGTCCTTCTCGACCCGCCGCTGGTACGCGACGGTCAGCGCCCCCGGCGTCGACGTCGTCATCGCCGACCCCGACCGCAAGTACTACGAGGGCTGGGGCACCAGCGCCGCCGCCGCCTTCGTCTCCGGTGCCGTCGCCCTGGTCAAGGCGGCCCACCCCGGCCTGACCCCGGCCCAGATCAAACGGCTCCTTGAGGACACCGCCCGCGACGCCCCGGCCGACGGCCGTGACGACTCGCGCGGCTTCGGCTTCGTCGACCCGGCCGCCGCCATCGAGGAGGCCGGCCGTCTGAAGCCCGAAGGCCTGCGCTCGGCGTCGTACGGCGAGAAGTACTTCGGTCCCGGCCCGGAACCCGCCCGCTCCGACGACGGCACCGCGCGCTGGGCGGGCCCCCTCGCCGGCAGCGTGGGGGGCGTCCTGCTGGTCTCGGCGGTCGTGCTGTGGCGGGCCCGGCGCGCGTACGACGCCTTCTAGCGGCTCCCGGCGGGCTTGCCCGCGGCCGGTTCCGCGTCCCACGGCTGCGGGCGTCACCGCGCGGCCGCCAGGATGGCGCGGGGCGCACAGGAACCCCAGACCCAGGGCCCGGCCATGCCGTAGAACACCCACTGGTCGGCCTCGGCGAAGTCCGTCCGCACCGCGTCCATCGCGTCCCGCAACGCCGTGGCCGCGGGCCCCGTCCCCGTGGGCGTGCGCGAGTCGCCGTTGCCCGTGACGGACTCGCTGACATGGCGGGCGATCTCCCGCGCCTCGGCCGGGGCAGGCCGCGCGACCCCAGGGTGCCGTCACCATCTTGTTCGTCATGTGCGTCAGCACTGCCGGAGGACGACAGATCCAGTTCGCGGACGATGTCGGGCGCGGCGATCGAGACGACGGTCTGGTCGTTTGAACGTCGTCGCCACGGCGAACATCATCGCCGTCAGTGCCACGGTCTGCCGTGGTGCCGGCCGGCCCGAGGACGCCGTCTCGCCCCGCCGCGCCTGCGTGCCACTCATCCGTCCGGTGTGTGTCGGGCCCGACGGCCCTGCATCACAGGCCGCTCCCGCCACACGGCCTTCGCCGGCCCCACTGCCGCCGGTGCGCCGGTGGCTGCCCGCTAGACGTCAGCCGCGAACGCCCGGGCCCCGTCGGTGAACACGGACACGGCGGCACAGGCCGCCGACTCCACCAGCGAAACCCCCTTCTGCTTCGTCGTGTTGCCGTCCGACAGCACGGCCACGAGGAAGGCACGGCCGTCGACGGTCACCCGGCCGATGCTGTTGATGTTCCACAGGCCGGTCGCGCTGCGCGGCAGCCAGCCGTTCTTCAGGGCCCCGGCCGCCCCGTCCCCGGCTGCCGACACCCCCCACCGCTGCCCGTCGGCGATCCGTCCCATCAGCTTCTGGAGATATGCCCGCGAGGCCGCGCTCAGCTCGGAATCCTCTTCGAACACCTGCCGCAGCAGGACGAGTTGGTCGGCCGCCGTGGTCCGCGTCAGCCCCCACAGCATTCCCTCGCCGCCCTCGGTCCCGGTGAGCCCGAACCGCTCGTTCGCGGCCTTGAGCCCCTTCGCCCCGCCGATGGTCCGCCACAGGGCCGACGCCGAGTCGTTGTCGCTGCGCTCGATCATCGCGGCGGCGTAAGACTTCTCCGCCGCCGTCAGATCCCGGCGGGCGTCCTGCGCCTTGAGCAGCAGCGCCGCCAGGATGTCCACCTTGACGATGCTCGCGGTGTCGAAGGCGCCCTCGCCGTGCGCGGCGCTCGCGCCCGAGTCCAGGTCGAGCACCGCCACCGACACCTGCGCCCCGTCCTCGGCCGGCAGGGCCCGCACGGCCTCGGCCAGCAAGGCGTCACGGTCCGCCGCCTGCCGTCCCACAGCTTCCACCGCTGCCTCCCCGCTCGCGCGCACCGGCTCCGACGGCGCCCCGGCCGACGGCACGGTCCCGGGATGCGCCCACGGCGTCGCGCACGCCGCCCCCGAGGCCGTACCGCTCAGCGCGACCGCGCAGGCGAGGGCGGCGCCGATCAGGGCGGGACGGGCTGCGGGAAACTCCATACCTCCATGGTGGGCAGGGCGTGCGTGCGGGGAAGCGGATGGGCGTGAGATCTGTGTCACCGCAGGCCGCGAGCCCCCTGAAGGGGGTCGAGGCCTGGATCGCGGGCCCCCACGAGCCCGGCAGGACGCCCGCTATAGGGTCGGGGACCGTGGCGAACAAGAACATTCCCGACCCCGGCTTCTCCGACGACGACGGCTCCGCCGACCCCCGGCTGAGCTCGGCGCTCGCCGCCTGGGCCGGGGACCGCACCGCCGTGGGACCCGTGCTGGCCGCGCTGCGGGGCGCCAGGCTGCTCGTCCCGGTGGTCGCCGTGCTCGGCGAGGTCGAGGAGGACGAGAACGGGCTGCGCCGCGAGAAGACCAGCGACATGGCCGTACCGACGCTGAAGGCCGCCGGCCGCACCGCGCTGCCCGCCTTCACGTCCACCGACGCGCTGGCCCGCTGGGACCCGCAGGCCCGCCCCGTCGCCGTACCGCTGCACCAGGCCCTGCGGGCCGCCGCGCACGAGAAGGCGGACACGGTCGTGCTGGACCTGGCCGGACCCGTGCCGTTCGAGCTGACCGGTCCCGCCCTGCTGGCGCTGGCGGAGGGGCGCACGAGCACCGACCCGCTCACCGACCCGGCGGTCGTCGCGGCGGTACGGGACGCCGTGGCCGCCGAGCCCGCCGTGCTCCGCGCCCACCTCGGACCGGGGCAGGCGGACGGCACCCTGGCCCTCGTCCTCGACCCGGCCGCCGCCCCCGCCGATGCCGCGCGCGCGGTGGCGCGGCGCATGGCGGCCGACGAAACACTGAGGGCCCGCCTGGTGCGCGGCCTCGACCTGGCACTCCTGCCGGCCGGGACCACCCCTCCGGGCGAGCCCCTGTACGTGCGGGAGTGACTAGCCGTAGATCGGGCCCGTGTACTTCTCGCCGGGGCCCTGGCCCGGCTCGTCGGCCACGAGGGAGGCCTCGCGGAACGCCAGCTGGAGGGACTTCAGGCCGTCCCGCAGCGGGGCCGCGTGGAACGAGCTGATCTCCGTCGCGCTCGCGTCCAGCAGGCCGGCGAGGGCGTGGACCAGCTTGCGGGCCTCGTCCAGGTCCTTGTGCTTCTCGCCCTCCTCGGTCAGACCGAGCTTCACCGCGGCCGCGCTCATCAGGTTGACGGCGACCGTGACGATCACCTCGACCGCGGGGACCTCGGCGATGTCGCGGGTCATGGCGTTGAAGTCGGGCGTCTCTTCACTCATGCCGTTCACCATAGGGGCAGAGGCAGAACCGGCCCCAGTCGGCCTCGGTTAGCCGATTCCGGGCGAGGCTGCTAACCTTGTGTAACGACCGGTCGGACACGTATGCCTCACGGCTCACGAGCCCGACCTGCAAGTGGAGGCTTCGAACTCCCACCTGACCGCCCCGAGGGCGGCGGGTCACCGGTCAGGCGGCCCCGTCCTCCGTGACGGCACACCGCCCGAAAGTGCGCCCCGCGGTCACCGCGGCGGTCGCTCCGGTAGTTCGAGGAGCCCCCGCCTGTGATCGTCCGGGGCATTTTTTCTGCTTCGGCGCGGTTCGGTCGAACGAACACAGACGTTACGCGGCTGTCCGCCAGACCGTCGCGTGGTGCTACCGAGGAGGATCCATCAGCGCCGAGCCCCGCATCAACGACCGGATTCGCGTTCCCGAGGTGCGACTTGTCGGTCCCAGTGGCGAGCAGGTGGGCATCGTCCCGCTCGCTAAGGCACTGGAGCTTGCGCAGGAGTACGACCTGGACCTGGTCGAGGTCGCGGCGAACGCCCGTCCGCCCGTGTGCAAGCTCATGGACTACGGGAAGTTCAAGTACGAGTCGGCCATGAAGGCCCGTGAGGCGCGCAAGAACCAGGCGCACACGGTCATCAAGGAGATGAAGCTCCGGCCGAAGATCGACCCGCACGACTATGACACCAAGAAGGGTCACGTCGTCCGGTTCCTCAAGCAGGGCGACAAGGTCAAGATCACGATCATGTTCCGTGGGCGCGAGCAGTCCCGGCCCGAGCTGGGCTACCGGCTGCTGCAGCGACTCGCGGAGGACGTCCAGGACCTCGGTTTCGTGGAGTCGAACCCGAAGCAGGACGGCCGCAACATGATCATGGTTCTCGGTCCGCACAAGAAGAAGACCGAGGCGATGGCCGAGGCTCGCCAGGCGCAGGAGGCCCGCAAGGCCGAAGCGAAGGCCAACCCCGGCAAGTCGCAGAACGCCGCGGACGCCGAGGCTCCGGCAGAGGCCCCCGCCGAGGCGTGACCCCGGGGGACGAGAGTCCCCAGGAGACGTAACCGAAACAAGAGCGACGCTCCACCGTGCCCGGTTTTCGCGACCGGGCACCGGAGCGCCACCGACGAGGAGAGAACGGCGCTATGCCGAAGAACAAGTCGCACAGCGGTGCCAGCAAGCGCTTCAAGATCACCGGCTCCGGCAAGGTGCTCCGGGAGCGCGCCGGCAAGCGCCACCTGCTCGAGCACAAGTCGTCCCGCGTGACGCGTCGCCTCACCGGCAACGCCGAGATGGCCCCGGGCGACGCCGCGAAGATCAAGAAGCTTCTCGGCAAGTGACGTACGGGCGCCACTGAGCGTCGTACGTCTGGACCGGGACCCCATCGAATTCGGGCCGTGTGACGACAACCACGGCCCCGCTACAAGGAGTTAACAAGTGGCACGCGTCAAGCGGGCAGTCAACGCCCACAAGAAGCGCCGGGCGATCCTCGAGCAGGCCTCCGGCTACCGCGGTCAGCGCTCGCGCCTGTACCGCAAGGCCAAGGAGCAGGTCACCCACTCGCTGGTCTACAACTACAACGACCGCAAGAAGCGCAAGGGTGACTTCCGCCAGCTGTGGATCCAGCGCATCAACGCCGCTGCCCGCGCCAACGGCATCACCTACAACCGCTTCATCCAGGGCCTGAAGGCCGCCAACGTCGAGGTCGACCGCAAGATCCTGGCCGAACTCGCCGTGAACGACGCCACCGCGTTCGCCGCGCTCGTCGAGGTCGCGCAGAAGGCGCTGCCGGCGGACGTCAACGCGCCGAAGGCCGCGTGACGCCCGCGCCGGCCTGAGCCGACGTGACGTGACGGACCCGCGGGTTTTCCCTGCGGGTCCGTTCTTGTGTGACCGAGCAGCTGTTGTGAAGGTGAGCCGAGATGCCCCCCGTCAGCCCCGAGCTGATCTCCCCCCGTTCCCCCCGCGTCCTGGCCGCCCGGCGGCTGGCCAGGCGGAACTTCCGGGGGAAGGAGCGGCTGTTCCTCGCGGAGGGGCCGCAGGCCGTGCGGGAGGCCGGGGCGCAGCCGGGGACGCTCGTGGAGCTGTTCGCGACGGTGGAGGCCGCCGAGCGGTACGCCAGCATCATCGGCGAGGCCCGCTGCACCGGCGCCCGGGTGCACCTGGCCTCCGAGGAGGTCATCGCCGACATCTCCACGACCGTGACCCCGCAGGGCCTGGTGGGGATCTGCCGGTTCCTGGACACACCCTTCGAGGAGATCCTCGCCGCCCGGCCGCGGCTCGTCGCCGTCCTCGCCCACGTGCGTGACCCCGGCAACGCCGGGACCGTGCTGCGCTGCGCCGACGCCGCCGGCGCCGAGGCGGTCGTGCTGACCGACGCCTCCGTCGACCTGTACAACCCCAAGGCCGTACGCGCCTCCGTCGGGTCGCTGTTCCATCTGCCGGTCGCCGTCGGGGTGCCCGTCGAGCGGGCCGTGGCCGGGCTGAAGGACGCCGGGGTGCGGATCCTCGCCGCCGACGGGGCCGGGCAGGACGACCTCGACGACGAGCTGGACAAGGGCACCATGGGCGACCCGACCGCCTGGGTCTTCGGCAACGAGGCCTGGGGCCTGCCCGAGGAGACCCGCGCCCTCGCGGACGCCGTGGTGCGCGTTCCGATCCACGGCAAGGCCGAGAGCCTGAACCTCGCGACCGCCGCGGCCGTATGCCTCTATGCGTCGGCCCGTGCACAGCGTGCCCCCGGAGGCTGCCGCAGCGTCACCGCGAGCTAGTAGGGTGGCCAGCTCGGGGGCCTCCTGCTCCGTCTGAGAGGTGGGGTACGCGGATGAGCGTCGGCACGAGCAGCGCTCCGGGGGGCCGGGACGTGCGGCGCCCGCCCGCGCCGCGGTACGGGGAACCGGCCGGGCCCGGCATCGACCCCGACGAACTGCCCGACGGTCTCGTCGTCGCCGACGAGCACGGGCACGTCATCTGCTTCAACGCCGCCGCCGAACGCATCACCGCGGTCGCCGCCGCCGATGTGCTCGGGCAGCCGCTCGACAAGGCGCTGCCCCTGGAGGATCTGGAGGGCAGGCGCTGGTGGCAGCTGACCGACCCCTACGGCGGCCTCGCCACCCGGGTGCGGCAGCCGGAGCGGAACCTGCTGCTGCCGGGCGGGCGTGAGGTGCTCGTCTCGGCGCGCTACGTCCGCACCGGCCCCACCGGACCCGTCCGCCGCGTGGTCGTCTCGCTCCGGGACACCGAGGCCCGCCGCCGTACCGAGCGCAGTCACGCCGAGCTGATCGCCACCGTCGCCCACGAGCTGCGCTCGCCGCTCACCTCGGTCAAGGGGTTCACGGCCACGCTGCTGGCCAAGTGGGAGAGGTTCACCGACGACCAGAAGCGGCTGATGCTGGAGACCGTCGACGCCGACGCCGACCGCGTCACCCGGCTCATCGCCGAGCTCCTCGACATCTCACGGATCGACTCGGGCCGGCTGGAGGTGCGCCGCCAGCCCGTCGACATGGGCGCCGCCGTCGGCCGGCACATCCAGGCGTACGTCGCGGCGGGCCTGCCCGCCGACCGGTTCCTGCTCCGCCTGGAACAGCCACTGCCCGCGCTGTGGGCCGATCCCGACAAGATCGACCAGGTGCTGAGCAACCTCATCGAAAATGCCGTGCGGCACGGCGAGGGAACCGTCACCATCGACATCACGCCCGCCGCGTCCCCCCGCGAAGGAGAGGACGCCGGCACGTCGGTCACCGTGAGCGACGAGGGCACCGGCATCCCGGAGGAGTCCATGAACCGCGTGTTCACCCGCTTCTGGCGGGGCAGCAAGCGCGGCGGCACGGGCCTCGGGCTGTACATCGTCAAGGGCATCGTCGAGGCCCACGGCGGCACCATCACGGTCGGCCGCGCCCGCGGCGGCGGCGCGCAGTTCCGGTTCACGTTGCCCGTGGCGGCGCCGTCGTTCGAATTCTAGGGCGCGCGCGGCGCCGTACAGGGCGGCGGGGATGACGGGTGGGCCCGACGGCCACGGCGCATTCGTCCATCCTCAGCCCGTTAGACTCGGCCTTTGGCACCTTTGTGTCCCACGGACGGCCCAGCCGGTCGGTGACGGGGCCTTCAGCCAGCCAATCGGAAGCACGGGAAGAGATGTCGGCACCCAATAAGTCGTACGACCCTGTCGAGGTCGAGGCGTTGAAACCGGAAGAGATCGAGCGCATGCGGGACGAGGCGCTCGCCGCCTTCGCCGCCGCGGACTCCCTCGACGCGCTCCAGGAGGCCAAGGTCGCCCACACCGGCGGCACCTCCCCGCTGGCGCTGGCCAACCGGGAGATCGGCGCTCTGCCCCCGCACGCCAAGGCCGCCGCCGGCAAGCTGGTCGGCCAGGCCCGGGGCGCCGTCAGCAAGGCCCTGGCCGCCCGCCAGGCCGAACTGGAGGCCGAGCGGGACGCCCGGGTGCTGGTCGAGGAGGCGGTGGACGTCACGCTGCCGCACGACCGCGTGCCCGCCGGTGCCCGCCATCCGCTGACCACGCTCTCCGAGCGCATCGAGGACGCCTTCGTGGCCATGGGCTACGAGGTCGCCGAGGGCCCGCAGGTCGAGGCCGAGTGGTTCAACTTCGACGCCCTCAACATCGGCCCGGACCACCCGGCCCGCGGCGAGGCCGACACCTTCTTCGTGCAGGGCGAGGGCGGCGGCACCGAGTCCGGCGTCGTGCTGCGCACCCACACCTCGCCGGTGCAGATCCGCTCCCTGCTGGAGCGCGAGCTGCCCGTCTACGTGATCTGCCCCGGCCGCGTGTACCGCACCGACGAGCTGGACGCCACGCACACCCCGGTCTTCCACCAGGTCGAGCTGCTCGCCGTCGACGAGGGCCTGACCATGGCCGACCTCAAGGGCACCCTCGACCACATGGTGCAGTCGCTGTTCGGCGAGGGCATGAAGACCCGGCTGCGGCCCAACTTCTTCCCGTTCACCGAGCCGTCCGCCGAGATGGACATGGTGTGCTACGTCTGCCGTGGCGAGTCCGTCGGCAACCCCGACCGGCCCTGCCGCACCTGCTCCAGCGAGGGCTGGATCGAGCTGGGCGGCTGCGGCATGGTCAATCCGCGGGTGCTCACCGCCTGCGGCGTCGACCCGGAGAAGTACAGCGGCTTCGCCTTCGGGTTCGGCATCGAGCGGATGCTGATGTTCCGCCACAACGTCGAGGACATGCGAGACATGGTCGAGGGTGACGTCCGGTTCACGCGGCCGTTCGGGATGGAGATCTGATGCGGGTCCCGCTTTCTTGGCTGCGGGAGTACGTCGACCTGCCGGAGACGGAGACCGGTCGGGACGTGCAGGCCAAGCTCATTTCGGCCGGTCTGGAGGTCGAGACCGTCGAGCAGCTCGGCGACGGCCTCAAGGGCCCCCTGGTCGTCGGCCAGGTGCTGACCGTCGAGGAGCTGGAGGGCTTCAAGAAGCCCATCCGCTTCTGCACCGTCGACGTCGGCCAGGCCAACGGCACCGGGGAGCCCCAGGAGATCGTCTGCGGCGCCCGCAACTTCGCCGTCGGCGACAAGGTCGTCGTGGTCCTCCCCGGCGCCGTGCTGCCCGGCGGCTTCGCGATCTCCGCGCGCCAGACCTACGGCAAGACCTCGCACGGCATGATCTGCTCCAGCGACGAGCTGGGCATGGGCGACGACGGCACCAAGGGCATCATCGTGCTGCCGCCCGAGACAGAGGTCGGCAAGGACGCGATCGAGCTCCTCGAGCTGGTCGACGAGGTGCTGGACATCGCCGTCACCGCCAACCGCGGCGACTGCCTGTCCATCCGCGGCGTCGCCCGTGAGACCGCCATCGCCTACGGCCTGCCGCTGCGCGACCCGGCCCTGCTCGACGTCCCCGCGCCGAACGCCTACGGCTACCCGGTGAAGGTCTCCGAGCCGATGGCCTGCGACCGCTTCACCGCCCGCACGGTCTCCGGGCTGCGCCCCGAGGCCCGCTCCCCGATCTGGCTGAAGCGCCGGCTGCAGAAGGCCGGCATGCGCCCGATCTCGCTCGCCGTCGACGTCACGAACTACGTGATGATGGAGCTCGGCCAGCCGCTGCACGCCTACGACCGCTCCCTGGTCCAGGGCACCATCGGTGTCCGCCGGGCCGCGGAGGGCGAGAAGATCGTCACCCTTGACGGCGTCGAGCGGAAGCTGCACGCCGAGGACCTGGTCATCACCGACGACCGTGGCCCCATCGGACTCGCGGGCGTCATGGGCGGCGCCGACACGGAGATCGCGGACCACGAGGACGCCGAGGGCGGCACGACCGACGTCGTGATCGAGGCGGCGCACTTCGACGAGGTCTCCATCGCCCGCACCGCCCGCCGCCACAAGCTGTCCTCCGAGGCCTCCCGCCGCTTCGAGCGCGGCGTCGACCCGAAGGCCGCCTCGGCCGCCGCGCAGCGCACGGTCGACCTGCTGGTGCTGCTCGCGGGCGGCACCGCCGAGGCCGGTGTCACCGAGATCATGGCACCGTCCGCGCCGCACACCATCACCGTCCCGGCCGACCACCCGGACAAGGTCGCGGGCGTCGGCTACGGGCGGGAGACCGTCGTGCGCCGGCTCCAGGAGATCGGCTGTGACGTGTACGGGCAGGACGAGCTGATCGTCACCGTCCCGTCCTGGCGGCCGGACCTGCTGGAGCAGAACGACCTCGCCGAGGAGGTCATCCGCCTGGAGGGCTACGAGAACCTGCCCTCCACGCTGCCCAAGCCCCCGTCGGGCCGCGGTCTGACCCACCGGCAGCGGCTGCACCGCAGGGTCGGCCGGGCCCTGGCCGGCGCGGGCTACGTCGAGGCGCCGAACTACCCGTTCGTCAGCGAGCAGGTCTTCGACCAGCTCGGCCTGGACGCCGCCGACCCCGCCCGCCGCGT
The DNA here is from genome assembly GCF_043204795.1 of Streptomyces sp. NPDC047706. Classification (NCBI taxonomy): domain Bacteria; kingdom Bacillati; phylum Actinomycetota; class Actinomycetes; order Kitasatosporales; family Streptomycetaceae; genus Streptomyces; species Streptomyces sp. NPDC047706. The sequence continues at coordinate 186,729 of NZ_JBIDCW010000001.1, forward strand.
GGTCAGGCTGGTCAACCCGCTCAGCGACGAGGAACCCGCGCTGCGCACGTCGCTGCTGCCGGGCCTGCTCGGCGCGCTGCGCCGCAACGACGGCCGCGGCTCGCACGACCTCGCGCTGTTCGAGACCGGGCTGGTCTTCCTGCCGCGGGATGAGCAGCGCGGCACCGCCGCGCATCTGCCGGTGGACCGCCGGCCCACCGACGCGGAGATCGCCGCGCTCGATGCCGCGCTGCCCGAACAGCCGCGCCACGTCGCCGTCGTCCTCGCGGGCGCCCGCGAGCAGGCCGGCTGGTGGGGCAAGGGCCGTCCGGGCGACTGGGCCGACGCCGTCGAGGCCGCGCGTACGGTCGCCCGCGAGGCGGGTGCGGAACTCGTCGTGCGCAAGGGCCGGTACGGCCCGTGGCACCCGGGCCGCTGCGCCGAGCTCGTGGTCGTCGCCGGCGGCACCGAGCGGGTCGTCGGCCACGCCGGTGAGCTGCACCCGCGCGTGGTGAAGGCGCTGGGCCTGCCCGCGCGCACCTGCGCGACGGAGCTGAACCTGGACGCCCTGGAGGAGACCGGGAACGGCACCCCGCAGGCACCCCGCATCTCGTCCTTCCCGGTGGCCACGCAGGACGTCGCGCTGGTCGTCGAGCAGGCGGTCGCTCACGCGGACGTCGAGGCCGCCCTGCGTGAGGGCGCCGGCGAACTGCTCGAGTCCATCCGGCTGTTCGACGTGTACGAGAACGCCGAACAGCTCGGCGCGGGCCGGAAGTCGCTGGCGTACGCGCTGCGGTTCCGGGCCGGTGACCGGACGCTGACCGTCGACGAGGCGTCCGCGGCACGGGACGCGGCGGTGGCGCTGGCCGCGGAGCGCACGGGCGCGGTGTTGCGCAGCTAGACCCCCGCGGGGGACCGCGGGTTCGGTCATGGCCGGCCGCGCGGTTCCCCGCCCCCGGGGGCTACGGAATCACCTCACTCGTTCGGGTGGGATCTTGCGGTGATCTGGTCCTACCGGGCCGTGCGGCGACAGAATCGGACCGGCCTTTCGAGGTCGGTCTGCGCTGTCACGGCCTGCATGGGAGGCCACCCGCATGATCCGTATCAGGGCCCTGGGATTGCCCACGATGTGGGGTGCCCTGGCGATCACCTACAAACTGGCCTGTCCGCTCGCCCAGCAGACCTCCCTCGGCGCGCGGATCGTCACCAGCGCCGTGTTCTTCGCCGTCGGCACCGGCCTCGTCCTGCATGTCCGCCGGACGCTGCTGCGTGAGCTGAGACAGGCCCGCAAGGCTGCCGGCGCCGCCCAGAGCGCACTGTTACGGCCGCTGCCCCCACGCATCGACGGGCTGAACGTCGCCGCGGCGCAGCTGTCCGCCGACCGCGGTTCCTCCCTCGGCGGTGACCTGTACGAGGTGATGGCCACCGAGCACGGTGTACGGGTCGTGATGGGCGACGTGCGGGGCCACGGGCTCGAGGCGCTCGGGACGGTCGCCGCCGTGCTGGGCAGTTTCCGTGAGGCCGTGCACGACGAGCCCGACCTCGGCCGGGTGCTGCACAGACTGGACCGCGCGCTGGCCCGGCACCTGCGCGAGAGTGCGTCCGCGGAGCAGAACGAGGAGTTCGTGACCGTCCTGCTGCTGGAGATCGGCCGGGACGGCGAGGTGCGGGCGCTCAACTGCGGGCATCCGTGGCCGTACCGGCTGCGGGACACCGGTGTCGAGCCGCTGTCCCCGGACGAACCCCTGCCGCCGCTCGGCCCGTTCCCGCTGCCGGCCGAGCTGCCCGCCGTACGGCACGGCGAACTCCGCCCCGGCGACGCGCTGTTCCTCTTCACGGACGGTGCCGAGGACGCCCGCGACGGGCGTGGCCGGTTCTTTCCGCTCGCGGACGAGCTGACCGAGGCCGCCCGCGACGGCACGCTCTCTCCGCAGGCCCTCCTGGGGGCGGTGTTCACCCGCCTGTTACGGCACACGAGCGGCAACCTTCCCGACGACGTGGCCCTGCTGATACTCCGCAACGAACGCGAACCCCGACGGTCGCCGGGCCGGCGCGCAACCGCGCGGCACGCCACGATGCGCCCGCAGCCGACAACGCGCCGCTAGCCCGACGGCCTCCCGGCGTGAGCCCCCGGCAGGGCCGCCGCACTGATACGAGGGGGGAGCCGGCGGCCCGGCCGGCCTCTTTCGAGGCAATTCAGTCAACCGGTAGGAAACTCCCCGCAACAGCGCGCGCACCCTGCGGACTCGCGCACTTCGTTCACACCCCGTGTGAAGCCGGATTCACTACGCTGTCGACACCGAGCCACCCGGGGGGCCTCCCATGCAGCCCAACACTCTGCTCGACGCGATCCTGGACGAGGCGGGGATCTCGCACGCCGGTCTCGCGGCCCATGTCAACCAGGCCGGACGGGCCCGAGGGCTCGCACTGCGCTACGAACACACCGCCGTGGCCCGCTGGCTGAAGGGCCAGCGGCCGCGCGGCCAGGTGCCCGACCTCATCTGCGAGGTGCTCGCCGCCCGCCTGCACCGACCGGTCACCCTCGACGACATCGGCCTCGGCGTCCCGGGCCGGGCCGCCACCGCGCACGCCACCTCGCTGTCCGGGTTCGTCGAGCGTGCCACCGCCCTGTGGCGCTCGGACGAACAGCAGCGGCCGCATGTGCTGGGCGCGCCCGCGGTGACCGGGACGCCCGCCGTGATGCCGGTGTGGGAGTGGGAGAACCCGCCCGAGGACGTCGACGTCTCGCGCGGCGGCCCGCACCGGGTCACCCCGGCCGACCTCGACATGCTGCGTGCCGCCCGCGCGCACTACGAACAGATGTACCGCAAGGCCGGTGGCATAGCGACCCGCGCCCGGATCGTCGGCTTCCTCAACGCAGAGGCCGCGCCGCTGCTGCGCGGCAGCTACACGGACGCCACCGGCCGCCAGCTCCACCGCGCCACCGGCGGGCTGGTGGCGATCGCCGGGATCTGTGCCTACGACTCCGACGCGCACGGCCTCGCCCAGCGCTACTTCCATCAGGCGCTGCGGCTCGCCAAGGCCAGCGGTGACCGGGGGCTCGGAGCGTATGTGATCGCGCTGCTGGTCAACCAGTCGCTGTTCATGCGGGAGCACCGCCAGGCCGTCGCCTTCGCCGAGGCCGCGCTGCGTGCCGCCGGCAAGCAGATCACCCCGGCCCTCGCCTCCGACCTGTACGCGATGCAGGCGAAGGCGTACGCGCACCTCGGCGACGGCACGAGTGCCCTGGCCTGCATCCGGCGGGCCGAGCAGGCCGCCGAACGCATCCGGCGCGGCCACGAACCCGACGAGACCGGCTATGTCCAGCCGGGCCTGGTCAACGTGCAGGTGGCGGAGGCGCTGCTCAGTCTCGGCGAGCTCGCCGCCGCCGGGGAGCACGCCACGGCGGCCGTGGACACCCCCGCGCACGACCGGGGCCGGGTGCACCGGCTCGCCATGCTCAGCACCGTCGAACTGCGCCAGGGCAACGCGGAGAAGGCGGTGGCCACCGCGGTGGAGATGGCCGAGCAGGCCCGCGGCATGGAGTCCCAGCGGCTGCGCGACAGACTCCGGGCGGTGCGCGAGCATCTGGCGCACAGCGGTGGCGCGGGCACGGCCGAGGCCGCCGAACTCATCGACGGGGCCCTGCGCGTACCGCTGTAGACGAGCCTGTTCCCTGGAGTGCTGTCCCTGCTGCGATATTGCCACTTACTCGAAGGAAGGTGGCAGGACCGTGCAGTGGACGAAACAGAACGAACAAATGGTGTATGAAAACCGCTGGTTCAGCGTCAACCTCGCGGACGTGGAGCTCCCGGACGGGCGGCACCTCGACCACTTCCTGATACGGATGCGGCCCGTCGCCGTGGCCACGGTGGTCAACGAGGCGAACGAGGTCCTGCTCCTGTGGCGCCACCGCTTCATCACCGACAGCTGGGGGTGGGAACTCGCGGCCGGCGTCGTCGAGGACGGGGAGGACCTCGCGGGTGCGGCGGCCCGGGAGCTGGAGGAGGAGACCGGCTGGCGGCCGGGACCCCTGAGGCACCTGATGAGCGTGGAGCCGTCCAACGGCCTCACCGACGCCCGGCACCACATCTACTGGGCCGACGAGGGCGAGTACGTCGGACACCCGGTGGACGACTTCGAGTCGGACCGCAGGGAGTGGGTCCCCCTGAAGGTCGTCCCCGACCTGGTCGCCCGCGGCGAGGTCCCGGCCGCCAACATGGCGGCCGCGCTGCTGTTGCTGCACCATCTCAGGCTGGGCCAGGACTCCCAGCCCTGAGCTACCTCCCCAGTGCCTGCCAGAGGGACACGACCAGGGCGCCCACAGCCGTCACGGCCGCGACCGACGGCAGTGGCCAGCGGGCGTGTTCCAGGGTGACGAGGCGGGCGTTCACCTCGTCGAGTTCCTTGGTCGTCTCCTCGGTGCGGTGGCTGAGCAGCGCCAGCCCGCCCTCGACCCGTGCGTACGCCACGTCTAGCCGGCGCCGTAACTCTGCGAGTTCACCATGGACGACGGAATGCTCGGGATCGGCGGTCACGAACCGCTCCTTTCCGTAGTCGAATCACATCCCTTGCATGCGCACCACGAGTCAACTCGCCTGGTGGGCGCGTGGGGAGCGTGTGCGTGGGGCATATGCGTGCCCGGCGCGCACACGGTGTGTGAATACCGCGGGCCCGGCACCGGAAGACCGGTGCCGGGCCCGCGCCTGGCCGAAAACCTACCGTCCGTAATCAGCCGTACGTGTAGAAGCCGGAGCCGCTCTTGCGGCCCAGCCGGCCCGCGTCGACCATCCGCTGAAGCAGCGGGGGAGCGGCGTACAGCGGCTCCTTGTACTCCTCGTACATGCTCTGCGCCACGGAGGCCACGGTGTCCAGCCCGATCAGGTCGGACAGCTTCAGCGGGCCCATCGGGTGGGCGCAGCCCATCTCCATGCCGTTGTCGATGTCCTCGCGGCTGGCGATGCCCGACTCGAACATCCGGATCGCGGAGAGCAGATACGGGATCAGCAGCGCGTTGACCACGAAGCCCGAGCGGTCCTGGGCGCGGATGCTGTGCTTGCCCAGCGTCTTCTCGGTGAACAGCTGGGCCCGGCCGAGCGTGCCCTCGGACGTGGTCAGCGCCGGGATCAGCTCGACCAGCTGCTGCACCGGGGCCGGGTTGAAGAAGTGGATGCCGATGACCTGGTCGGGCCGCGAGGTGGCGACCGCCAGCTTCACCAACGGGATGGACGAGGTGTTCGACGCCAGGATGGCGTCCGGACGGGTCACCACCTGGTCGAGCACCTGGAAGATCTCGGTCTTGACCTGCTCGTTCTCGACGACGGCCTCGATCACCAGGTCCCGGTCGGCGAACTCGCCGAGGTCGGTGGTGAAGCTCAGGCGCGCCTGCGTCGCCGCCAGCTCCTCCTCGCTGATCTTGCCGCGCTCGGCCGCCTTGGACAGGGAGTTGAACAGCCGGGTACGGCCGATCTCCAGGGCCTCGCCGGTGGTCTCGGCGACCTTCACGTCCAGTCCGGCACGGGCGCACACCTCGGCGATGCCCGCTCCCATCTGGCCGCAGCCCACGACTCCGACGCGCTCGATGTCGGTCACATCGTCCCCTTCGCTGACTCGGCAGGTCCGCCCGGTTCGGTGCCTGCTCCGTTCGTGCACGTTACCCGTAAGTATCGATGATCGATCGCAGGGGTGGGTGCATGCTGTGCCGCGGAGACGATTCGTGACCGGATGGATCCGCAGAGTACTGGGGTGTTTCCATGGGACGGCTGTCACGCCGGGCGTTCGCGCTGGCCGCACTGTCGACGCTGGCGGCTGCCGGCGACGCGGGCGCGGTCCCAGCGCGGCGGCCCCGCGCCACCACCGAGATGCGGGGCATGTGGGTGGCCACCGTGACCAACCGCGACTGGCCGTCGCGCACGGGCCTGCCGGCCGCGCAGCAGCGCGCCGAACTGCTCGCCCACCTCGACACGGCGGCCAGGCGACGACTGAACACGGTGATCCTCCAGGTGCGGCCCACGGCGGACGCCCTGTGGCCGTCGTCGTACGAGCCGTGGTCGCAGTACCTCACGGGTACGCAGGGCCGCGATCCCGGCTGGGACCCGCTCGGCACGGCCGTGACGGAGGCGCACGCCCGGGGGCTGGAACTGCACGCCTGGTTCAACCCGCTGCGGGTCGCGATGCACACCGATCCGAGCCGCCTCGTCGCCTCCCACCCGGCCCGGCGGCAACCCGACTGGGTGGTGCCGTACGGCGGGAAGCTCTACTACAACCCGGGGCTGCCGCAGGTTCGCACGTTCGTGCGGGACGCGATGCTGGACGCGGTGGCCCGCTACCCGGTCGATGCCGTCCACTTCGACGACTACTTCTACCCGTACCCGGTCGCCGGCCAGACCTTCGACGACGACGAGGCCTACGACACCTACGGCGGCGCCTTCCCCAACCGCGCCGACTGGCGGCGCGACAACATCGACCGCCTGGTACGCGACACCGCCACCCGCATCCAGCAGATCCGCCCCGGCACCCGGTTCGGGATCAGCCCGTTCGGGGTGTGGCGCAACGCCTCCACCGACCCGCGAGGCTCGGACACCCGGGCGCTGCAGTCGTACGACGACGTGTACGCGGACACCCGCAAGTGGGTGCGTGAGAACTGGATCGACTACATCTGCCCGCAGCTGTACTGGCACATCGGCAACTCCGCCGCCGACTACGCCAAGCTCGTGCCCTGGTGGGCGGAGGTGGCGCGGGGCACCGGGACACAGCTGTACCTGGGGGAGGCGCTGTACAAGGCGGGAGACCCGGCCCAGCCCGCGCGCTGGCAGGACCAGGCCGAGCTCTCCCGGCACCTGACGCTCGCCGGCGCCTATCCGGAGGTGCGCGGGCACGTCTACTTCGCCGCCCGGGAGGTGGCGGTGGACGCCCACGGGGCCATGGCGCGGGTGGTCGCCGACCACTATCGGCAGCAGGCGGCGCCCCCGCGCTGAATCACTGCCCGGTGCTGGTTTCCCTGTGCCGGATCTCGGTGTCGGGACCTGGGGAGCACAGCCCCTCGTGCCCGTCCTGGAAGCGGACGCGGTACGGGGGTTCGCCCTTCTGGCCCAGCACTTCGACGATCTCGCCGACCTTGTCGTGCTGTCCGACCACCCTGCCGTGCTGGACAAGCTGGTCGCCCACGATTGCGCGCATCTGGGGCCTCCTCACGATGTGCGGGAGCAGCGGTCCTCGACGTCGAGTCTACGGCGGACAGGCCCGGCCGGTACCGGTGCGAACGCCGCTCAGCCGCGCGCCCGTTGCGTGACGGCGATGCAGACGAGCACGGCCGCGGCCGTCAACGGGGCGGCCACGGTCAGGTGCTCGCCCAGCAGCAGCACCGACCACACCAGTGTGAGCAGCGGCTGCGCCAACTGCAACTGGCTGGCCTTGGGGACGCCGACGGCCGCCATGCCCCGGTACCAGACGACCAGGCCCAGGAACTGCGAGCCCGCCGCGACCCACAGCACGCCCGCCACGCTGTGGAAGGTGAGCTGCACGGGCTCGTACGACAGGGCCACCGCGGCGAGGGGAACGGTGAGGGGCAGGCACAGCGCCAGCGCCCAGCCGATCACCTGCCAGCCCGGCATGACACGGGCCAGCCGCCCGCCCTCGGTGTAGCCGGCGGCGCACACCAGCAGCGCCGCGAAGAGATACAGGTCGGCGGTGGACAGGGCGCCGCCGCTCTGCTGCACCGTGAAGGCCAGCACCGCGACCGCGCCCGCGAGCGCCGCCACCCAGAAGGTGCGGGACGGGCGGGTGCCCATGCGCAGGGCCGACATCAGCGCCGTCGTCAGCGGCAGCAGGCCCACGACGACGGCGGCGTGCGCGGTGGTCGAGGTCTCCAGGGCGAGCGTGGTGAGCAGCGGGAAGCCGAGGACGACACCGGCGGCGACGACCGCGAGGCCGGCCCAGTGCTCCCGGGCGGGCAGGGGCACACGCAGCGCCAGCAGGCACCCGCCCGCGATCAGTGCCGCGAGCACGCTCCGCACGGCCACCAGCGACCAGGGCCCGAAGCCCTCCAGGCCCCATGCGGTGGCCGGGAAGGTGAGGGAGAAGGCGATGACGCCGAGCGCGGCCTGGAGGGTGCCGAAGGAGGCCTGCGGCCGGCCGCTGACTGCTATCCCGGTCGGGGCGATAGCGCTACTCTGTGTCTTCATGCAACAGAGTAGCAGCGTCGGCGAACTGGCGAACCAGCTGAGAAGGGAACTCAACCACTACTCTCCCGGTGGAAAGCTCCCCTCCAGTCGGGCACTCGTGGAGCGATACCGGGTGAGCCCGGTGACCGTCTCCCGGGCCCTCGCCCAGCTTGCCGCGGAGGGCCTGGTCGTCACCCGGCCCGGCGCCGGAGCGTTCCGCGCGCGTCCGCGTCCCGAGGGCGCTCCGGCGGGCGACACCTCGTGGCAGGAGGTCGCGCTCAGCGCGGACGCCGCCGCGGAGCTCGCACCACGCACCGTGGACGCCGCCGGGGTCACCGTCTCGCTCGCCGCGCCGCCGCCGGGGGTGACCGAGTTCAACGGCGGCTATCTGCATCCCTCGCTCCAGCCGGAGAGGGCCATGGCGGCGGCGCTCTCCCGTGCCGGCCGGCGTCCGGGCGCGTGGGGGCGGCCGCCGCTGGAGGGGCTGGCGGAGCTGCGTGAGTGGTTCGCCAGAAGCATCGGCGACACGGTCACCGCCGCCGAGGTGCTGATCACGTCGGGCGGCCAGTCGGCCCTGACGACGGCGCTGCGTGCTCTGGCGCCGCCCGGCGCGCCGGTTCTGGTGGAGTCACCGACGTACCCGGGCATGCTGGCCATCGCCCGCGCGGCGGGCCTGCGTCCCGTGCCCGTGCCGGTGGACGCGGACGGCGTGAAGCCGGCGCTGCTCGCCGACGCGTTCCGGGCCAGCGGGGCGCGGGTCTTCGTCTGCCAGCCCCTGTTCCAGAACCCCACCGGCGCGGTGCTCGCGCCGCAGCGGCGCGGTGAGGTGCTGCGCATCGCACGGGAGGCCGGGGCGTTCGTGGTCGAGGACGACTTCGTGCGGCGGCTGGTGCACGCGGACGCCGGGCCGCTGCCGCGCCCGCTGGCCGCCGACGACCCCGACGGCGTGGTGGTGCACGTCTGCTCGCTGACGAAGGTGACCTCGCCGAGCTTCCGGGTGAGCGCCCTGGCCGCGCGCGGGCCGGTGCTGGAGCGGCTGCGCGCCATCCAGGTGGTCGACACCTTCTTCGTGCCCAGGCCCCTGCAGGAGGCGGCCCTGGAACTCGTCGGCTCGCCCGCCTGGCCTCGCCATCTGCGCACGGTCTCGGTGGAGCTGAAGGCCCGCCGCGACGCGATGACGGCGGCGCTCGGGCTGCACCTGCCCGAAATGGCTCTTGCGCACATCCCCTCGGGCGGCTATCACCTCTGGCTCCGTCTGCCCGACGGCACCGACGAGTCCGCCTTCACCGCGGCCGCCCTGCGCGCCGGGGTGGCCCTCACCCCCGGCCGCCCCTACTTCAGCGCCGAACCGCCGGCGGGTCACGTCCGCCTGAGCTTCGCGGCGGTGGCGGGGGCGGGGGAGATCACGGAGGGGGTGCGGCGGTTGCGGGCTGCCTGCGACGAGGTGCTGTGAGTCCGCCGGGCAGGTCCGCCCGGGCCCCGGAAGTGTGGGCACCTCGCCCCTACCGTCCAGTAACATCACCGCCACGACATCCCGAGGAGGCACCGTGGCACGGTCGAAGCGCTCACCCCTGATGCTCGCTGGTCTGCTGGCGACCGCCGGTGTCGCACATTTCGTCGCCCCGCGGCAGTTCGACGCGACCGTTCCCCGGGTGCTTCCGGGCTCGCCGCGGGCCTGGACGTATGCGAGCGGCGTCGTGGAGATCGCCCTGGCGGCCGGGCTGGCCGTGCCCCGGACCCGGCGGGCCGGCGCGCGGGCGGCGGCGGCGTTCTTCGTCGCTGTGTTCCCCGCCAACGTCCAGATGGCCGTCGACTGGCGTCACCGGCCCGCACCGCTGCGGAGAGCGGCCTACGCGCGACTGCCGCTCCAGGTCCCGCTGGTGCTGTGGGCGCGGAGCGTGGCACGCGACGGGCGCTCCGGCCCGTGCCGGGGGTGAGGGGCGGTCCGTCCCGGGGTGAGCGGCGGTCGCGCACGCGGCTGCGGTCGCCGAAAACGCCTCGACCTCCGCTCACCTGACCTGCGAGCCTCCGGGCATGAGCTCTGTGCCGAACATTGCCGAGGGATACGAGATCTCCGCCGACGCCGGGCGGATCGACGTCGCGCGGGTGCACCGCTGGCTGTCGAACGACGCCTACTGGGCGCTCGGGCGATCGCGGGAGCAGCAGGACCGGGCCGTCGCCGGGTCGCTCAACTTCGGCGTGTACGAGACCGTCTCGGGGGACCAGGTCGCGTATGCGCGGGTCATCACCGACCGGGCCACCTTCGCGTGGCTGTGTGACGTGTACGTCGATCCGTCGGTGCGCGGGAAGGGCATCGGTACGGCGTTCGTCGCGGCGGTGCGGGAGCGGCTGCGGGAGTACGGCGTGCGCCGCGTGCTGCTGGCCACGCAGGACGCGCACGGCATGTACGAGAAGGTCGGATTCGCGCCCCTGGAGCGGCCGCGGGAGTGGATGGCGCTGTATTTCGAGTGAGGTGTCCCGGCTTGTCCCGGGCTCCCGGCAATGTTTCGCGGCACCTGCATAACCCACGGGTAACGCCTCTTGACCGGCCTGGTCTCCGGGCGCACGATCCCCGCATGGCACTTCGGGTCACGTTCGTCGCCGCCGCGCGCAGTTCCCCGCTGCTCGCGGAACGCTTCGAGGACGACCGGCCGCTGGATCAGGCGGGCTGGGACGAGGTGCAGCGCGTCGCCCGCGACCTGGTGCCCCTCGCGGCGGCCGAGCTGCGCTACTGCTCGCCCACGCCCCGCAGCCGGTCCACCGGCGACGCCCTCGGCTACGCCCCGCTGGCGCAACTCGCCCTGCGCGACTGCGACATGGGCCGCTGGCGTGGGCTCACGCTGGGAGAGGCGATGGCCCGGGAGCCGGAGGCGGTGGACGCCTGGCTCGCCGACCCCCGCTCCACGCCGCACGGGGGTGAGTCGCTGCTCACGTTCATCGCCCGCGTCGGCCACTGGCTGGACACCCGGCCCGTCGAGGACGGCGGCCGGATCGTGGCCGTGGCGGAACCCTCGGTGATTCGCGCGGCCCTGGTGTACGCCCTGAAGGTGCCGCCCTCCACGTACTGGAGCATCGACGTCTGCTCCCTGTCCACGACGACGGTCACGGGCCGCGCGGGGCGCTGGAGCCTGCGGTTCGAGAACGGCCCGGCTCAGCCCACGCGTGTGTAGTCCGTCGTCAGCACCAGGTCCTTCGCCGGGCCGCGCACCCGCCACACCGTCCGCCAGCGGTCCTCGTCCCGGACGGTGAACTCGCCCCGGTACAGATCGGCGGAGCACGGGTGGTCGGCGACGCAGCGGCCGGTGGTCAGGTCGAGCCCGTGGAAGGGGCGGCCGTCGGCGAAGCGGACGTCCGCCGTGCCGCGTGCGGGTCCGGGCAGGTAGCGGAGCGTGCGCTCGGCCGGGCGGGCCACGCCCCGCCAGACGAAGGTGCCGGACTCCTCGTGCAGCAGACCGCCGCCCCGAAGCGGCCCGAACACCGTCGTGCCGTCGAAGCTCCCCTCGTCGCCGCCCGCCAGATCCCGCACCGTCCGCCGCACCTGCCACTGCCCGGCCAGATAGGCCAGCACATCCGGCACCGGCCAGAACTCGCCCATGTCGCGCCTCGCTCCCCTTCCCGACCGCCGCGGCGCGACCCGTCGCCGCGCCTCCCCCCATCTTGCCGTTCGACGCGCCGGCGGTGTCCGGACGCCGAAGTCGGGCGCCCGCTCACCGGCCTTGACGGCCGGGTTCCGCAAAGGTTCGGCTGTCCGACCCCTTGCCGTCATCGGGCTCGGGGGAACGTGGCCGGATCATGCGGTCCGATTGCGGGGGCGTGAGCGCGGGATTGCATAAACGTGCAGCGAAACGTATAGTCATGCCATCCAGGAGGAGGGTTCATGACGGTACGTGCGGCAGTGGCCGGAGCGAGCGGATACGCGGGCGGAGAGCTGCTGCGTCTGCTCCTGGCGCACCCCCAGATCGAGATCGGCGCCCTGACCGGCCACGCCAACGCCGGACAGCGGCTCGGCAGCCTCCAGCCGCATCTGCTGCCGCTGGCCGACCGGGTGCTGAGCGAGACGTCCGCCGAGGTGCTCGCCGGGCACGACGTGGTCTTCCTCGCACTGCCGCACGGGCAGTCCGCCGCCGTCGCCGAGCAGCTGGGCCCTGAGGTGCTCGTCGTCGACATGGGAGCCGACTTCCGGCTGAAGGACGCCCGTGACTGGGAGAAGTTCTACGGCTCCCCGCACGCCGGCACCTGGCCCTACGGCCTCCCCGAACTGCCGGGCTGCCGCGCCGCGCTGGAGGGGTCCAAGCGCATCGCGGTGCCCGGCTGCTACCCGACGGCCGTCTCCCTGGCGCTGTTCCCGGCCTACGCCGCGGGCCTCGCCGAGCCCGAGGCCGTGGTCGTCGCGGCGTCCGGCACCTCCGGCGCGGGCAAGGCGCCCAAGCCGCACCTGCTCGGCTCCGAGGTCATGGGCTCCATGTCCCCGTACGGCGTCGGCGGCGGCCACCGGCACACCCCCGAGATGATCCAGAACCTCGGCGCAGTGGCCGGCGAGCGGGTCTCCGTCTCGTTCACCCCCACTCTCGCCCCGATGCCGCGCGGGATCCTCGCCACGTGCAGCGCCGCCGCCCGGCACGGCGTCACCGCCGAGTCCCTGCGCGCCGCCTACACCAAGGCCTACGCCGACGAGCCCTTCGTGCACCTGCTGCCCGAGGGCCAGTGGCCGGCCACCGCGTCCGTCCACGGCTCCAACGCCGTCTCCGTGCAGGTCGCGTACGACGAGGCCGTGGGACGGATCATCGCGATCAGCGCCATCGACAACCTCACCAAGGGCACCGCGGGCGGTGCCGTCCAGAGCATGAACCTCGCCCTCGGTCTCCCCGAGGAAACGGGACTTTCCACGATCGGAGTCGCACCGTGAGCGTCACGGCAGCAAAGGGATTCACGGCGGCCGGCATCGCCGCCGGGATCAAGGAGAACGGCAACCCCGACCTGGCCCTCGTGGTCAACAACGGGCCCCGCCGCGCCGCCGCGGGCGTCTTCACCTCCAACCGCGTCAAGGCCGCACCCGTGCTCTGGTCCGAGCAGGTCCTCAAGGGCGGCCAGGTGTCCGCCGTCGTCCTCAACTCCGGAGGCGCCAACGCCTGCACCGGTCCCAAGGGCTTCCAGGACACGCACGCCACCGCCGAGAAGGTGGCCGAGGTGCTCGGCCGGGGCGCGATCGAGGTCGCCGTCTGCTCCACCGGCCTCATCGGTGTGCTGCTCCCGATGGACAAGCTGCTCCCCGGCGTCGAAGCGGCCGCCGCCCAGCTCGGCGAGCACGGCGGCGAGAAGGCCGCCATCGCCATCAAGACCACCGACACCGTCCACAAGACGGCCGTCGTGACCAAGGACGGCTGGACGGTCGGCGGTATGGCCAAGGGCGCGGGCATGCTCGCCCCCGGCCTCGCCACCATGCTGGTCGTCCTCACGACGGACGCCGAGCTGGACGGCGCCGCCCTGGACGAGGCCCTGCGCGCGGCCACCCGGGTCACCTTCGACCGCGTCGACTCCGACGGCTGCATGTCGACCAACGACACCGTCCTGCTCCTCGCCTCCGGCGCGTCCGGGGTCACCCCCGCGTACGAGGAGTTCGCCGCCGCCGTACGGCAGGTCTGCGACGACCTCGGGCAGCAGCTGATCCGGGACGCCGAGGGCGCCAGCAAGGACATCAGGGTCGAGGTGATCAACGCCGCGACCGAGGACGACGCCGTCGAGGTGGGCCGCTCCATCGCCCGCAACAACCTCCTCAAGTGCGCGATCCACGGCGAGGACCCCAACTGGGGCCGCGTGCTGTCGGCGATCGGCACCACGTCCGCCGCCTTCGAGCCCGACCAGCTGAACGTCGCCATCAACGGCGTCTGGGTCTGCAAGAACGGCGGTGTCGGCGAGGACCGCGAGAAGGTCGACATGCGCTACCGCGAGGTGCACATCGTCGCCGACCTCGCCGCCGGGTCCCGGACCGCCACGATCTGGACCAACGACCTCACCGCCGACTACGTCCACGAGAACAGCGCCTACTCCTCATGACCACGACGCGTAAGCACACCGCGCTGCCCAAGGCACAGATCCTCATCGAGGCGCTGCCCTGGCTGACCCGGCACCACGGCAAGACGGTCGTGATCAAGTTCGGCGGCAACGCCATGGTGAACGAGGAACTGAAGGCCGCCTTCGCCCAGGACGTCGTCTTCCTGCGCCACGCCGGCCTCAAGCCGGTCGTCGTGCACGGCGGCGGCCCGCAGATCAGCGCCGCCCTCGACCGGCACGGCATCGTCAGCGAGTTCAAGGCGGGCCTGCGCGTCACCACCGAGGACGCGATGGACGTCGTCCGCATGGTGCTGGCCGGGCAGGTGCAGCGCGAGCTGGTCGGGCTGCTCAACCAGCACGGGCCGCTCGCCGTCGGCATCACCGGCGAGGACGCCCACACCATGACCGCCACCAAGCACCAGCCGCGCATCGGCGGCGAACTCGTCGACATCGGGCGGGTCGGCGAGATCACCGAGATCGACACGGGCGCGATCGAGGCGCTGCTGGCGGACGGCCGGATCCCGGTCGTGTCGTCGATCGCCCGCTCCCAGGACGACGGACATGTCTACAACGTCAACGCCGACACGGCCGCGGCCGCCCTGGCCGCCGCGCTCGGCGCCGAGACCCTCATGGTCCTCACCGACGTCGAGGGCCTCTACGAGGACTGGCCCCACAGCGACGAGGTGATCAGCCGCCTCACCGCTTCCCAGCTGGAGAAACTGCTGCCCGAGCTGTCGTCCGGCATGGTGCCGAAGATGGAGGGCTGTCTGCACGCCGTACGCAACGGCGTCACCACCGCCCGAGTGATCGACGGCCGGGTCCAGCACTCGATCCTGCTGGAGATCTTCACCGACGAGGGCATCGGCACGATGGTCGTGCCGGACGCGCACAAGGGGGATGCCGTATGAGCGCCAACCAGGAACTGACCGCGCGGTGGCAGAGCGCGCTCATGAACAACTACGGCACCCCGCGGCTGCCCCTGGTACGCGGCGAGGGCGCCCGGGTCTGGGACGCCGACGGCAAGGCGTACGTCGACTTCGTCGCCGGCATCGCGGTCAACGCGCTCGGCCACGCGCACCCCGGCGTCGTCGCGGCGGTCAGCAGGCAGATCGCCTCCCTGGGCCACGTCTCCAACCTGTTCGTCGCCGAGCCGCCCGTCGCGCTCGCCGAGCGGCTCCTGCAGCTGTTCGGCCGGGACGGCAAGGTCTTCTTCTGCAACTCCGGCGCCGAGGCCAACGAGGGCGCCTTCAAGATCGGCCGGCTGACCGGCCGGAGTCACATGGTCGCCACCGAGGGCGGCTTCCACGGCCGCACCCTGGGCGCCCTCGCGCTCACCGGCCAGCCCGCCAAGCAGGCGCCCTTCCTGCCGCTGCCCGGCGACGTCACGCACGTCCCCTACGGCGACGCGCAGGCACTGGCCGCCGCGGTGACCGAGGAGACGGCGCTCGTCGTCATCGAGCCGGTGCAGGGCGAGAACGGCGTCGTGGTCCCGCCCGCCGGGTATCTCAAGGCGGCCCGCGCGATCACCGCCGCGACCGGCTCCCTGCTGGTGCTCGACGAGGTGCAGACCGGCGTCGGACGGACCGGGCACTGGTTCGAGTACCAGGCCCACGAGGGCGTCCTGCCGGACGTCGTCACGCTCGCCAAGGGGCTCGGCGGCGGCCTGCCGCTGGGCGCCACCGTGGCCTTCGGGCGGGCGGCCGAGCTGCTCCGGCCCGGTCAGCACGGCACGACCTTCGGCGGCAACCCCGTCGCGTGCGCCGCCGGACTCGCCGTGCTCGACGCCATCGCCGACGAGGGACTGCTGGAGAACGTCAAGCGGCAGAGCGAGAGGTTGCGGGCAGGAATCGAGGCTCTGAACCACGGATTGATCGACCATGTCCGGGGCGCGGGACTCCTCCTGGGTATCGTGCTCACCGAGCCGCTCGCGTCACAGGTCCAGCAGGCGGCTCAGGACGCCGGTCTCCTGGTGAACGCGCCCACCCCCGATGTCGTACGGCTCATGCCGCCGCTGAATCTCGGCGACGACGAGGTGGAGGCGCTGCTCCGGGTCCTGCCCGGCGTCCTCGACGCAGCTCACGGGGACGGACGAGCCGGAGAATGAGACGACGATGAGCCAGGCGCAGGACAATGAGCAGGCGGGAGTCAACGGGCCCGCGGTGCCGCAGACCCGCACCGCACGCCATCGCCGGATCGTGGACATCCTCAACCGGCAGCCCGTGCGCTCCCAGAGCCAGCTGGCGAAGCTGCTCGCCGACGACGGGCTGACGGTCACCCAGGCGACGCTCTCCCGCGACCTGGACGAGCTGAACGCGGTGAAGATCCGCAACACCGACGGCGACCTCATCTACGCGGTGCCCAGCGAAGGCGGCTTCCGCACGCCGCGCGCGCCGCTCGGGGAGTCCGCGAAGGAGGAGCGGATGCGGCGCCTGTCCCAGGAACTGCTCATCTCCGCCGAGGCGTCCGCCAACCTCGTGGTGCTGCGCACCCCGCCGGGCGCCGCCCAGTTCCTCGCGTCGGCGATCGACCAGGCCGAACTGCACGACATCCTGGGCACGATCGCCGGCGACGACACACTGATGCTGATCAGCCGCCGGCCGGACGGGGGCCAGGCACTCGCCGACCACCTGCTGCGGCTGGCGCAGAACGGCCACTGAGCCCCTCCTCCGGCGCGTTCAGGGATCCCGCTTCCGCCGCCCGCAGCAGGCGGCGGAACGTGGAGCACTGCGTATGGCTCGGCGCGGGGCAGTCCGCCGCGTGCCGCAGGCCGTCGCGCATGGCGGTCAGACGACGGAGCGTCCGGTCCAGCTCGTCCGCCTTCGCCGTCAGCGTCCCCGGTCGAGCCGGGGCCGTCCGTCCGGGGCGGACATCAGCGCGATCTCGTCGAGCGAGAAACCCGACGCGCGGCCCATCGCGATCAGAGCCAGCCGCTCGAAGACCCCGGGATCGAAGACCCGCCGGCCGGCCCGTCTGCCGACCGAGGCGATCAGGCCCTCCTCCTCGTAGAAACGCAAGGTGGAGGCGGGGACGCCGGAACGCCGCGCCACCTCCGCCGTGTCCGGACCCGGCATGCTGTTGACCTCAAGTCGACTTGCCGTGGCACCGTACGGCTACGGCACGACGAGGGCAAGCGAAGGGAGACGGCCATGACCGCCGAACACCGGGACGCGCAGGCGCCGAAGGCGCTGTGGGGCGGGGTCGCGGGACGCAACTGGGTCGCCGCGCAGGATGTGCTCGACCAGCTGCTCAAGCCGTTCGAGCCGCTGCTCACCGAGCCGGTCGGCACCGGCGCCCACGTCCTCGACGTCGGCTGCGGCACGGGCGCCACGACCGTCGCCGCGGCACGGCGAGCGGGCCCGCGGGGCACCTGCGTCGGTGTCGACATCGCCGAGCCGATGATCGAGGCCGCCCGGGCGCGCGCCGAGCGGGAGGACGTGCCGGTCCGCTTCGTCCAGGCAGACGCCGCGACCCACGCCTTCGAACCGGCCTGCTTCGACCTGATCGTCTCGCGGTTCGGTGTGATGTTCTTCGACGACTTCGCGGGCGCCTTCGCGAATCTGCGGCGTGCCGCCCGTCCGGGTGCGGGACTGCGGCTCATCGTCTGGCGCGGACCCGAGGAGAACCCCTTCATGACGACGGCCGAGCGGGCCGCGGGGCCGCTGCTGCCGAACCTGCCGGCCCGTGACCCCGACGGGCCGGGCCAGTTCGCGTTCGCGCGGGCGGAGCGGGTGCGCGGCCTCCTCGCGGAGAGCGGCTGGTCGGGGGCGGCCGTGGAGCCGCTCGACGTCAGGTGCACGATGCCGGAGAAGGACCTGGAGCGCTACTTCACGCTGCTCGGCCCCGTGGGCCGTGTCCTGCACGAGGTGGGCGAGCCGACCAGGGCACGGGTCGTCGAGGCCCTCCACACCGCCTTCGCCCCGTACGTGCGGGGGCCGGAGGCCGGATTCACGGCCGCGTGCTGGCTGGTCCGCGCCTCGGCCTGAGCGCCGGGCTCACCCCAGCCACCCCGCCAGGCCACCGGTGCACCACACCTCGTCCCCGGCCGTGATCAGCAGTGCCTCCACGTCCGGCAGGGACTCCAGCCAGGCCAGGCCGTCGCGCGCGCCCCGCACGAAGGCGGCCGTCGCCCAGCAGTCAGCCCAGGTCAGACTGGGGGCGACGACCGTCACCGCAAGCAGGTCCGACACCGCCGACTTCCTGGTGCGCGGGTCCACGATGTGGGCGCCACGCTCGGCGGTGCCGGACGTCGCGACGGCCAGTTCGCCGGCGCCGGCCGCGGAGACGACCGCCGCCAGCCCGCCCGGCCGCAGCGGGTCCGACACGCCGACCCGCCAGGGCCGCTCCGGGCCCGGCACGCCGAGCAGCTGAACGTCCCCGCCGCCGTTCACGCTGACCCCGCTCGCCCCGGCGGCCGCCAGCAGCCGCGCCGCGCGCTCGACGGCCCAGCCCTTGACGATCCCGGTCGGGTCGAGCCGGCCCTCGAACGTCGTGCTGAACCACCCCTCGCTGACCCGTTCCGCCTCGGCCGCCAGCTCCAGCACCTCGGCCACCTCGGGATCGCACTCCCCGAGGGTGACCTCCCCGCGTCCCAGCCGGGACACCTGGCTGTCCTCGCGATAGGTGCTGAAGACCGCGTCGATCCGGTGGAGTCCGGCGACGGCCGTCTCCAGGGCCGTGCGCACGGCCCCGGGGTCCCCGCCGCGGACGTCGAAGGAGAAGACGGTCCCCATCGCCTCCTCCGCACGGCGTACCGCGGCGGGAGCCTGCGCGGGTTCCGTCACCGGCTCAGCCACCGGCCTGATCCAGGGCCGACTGCAGCGACTGCCGGTAGCCGGCGCTGGTGTACGTCGCTCCGGACACCGCGTCGATGTCGGCGCTGCCCGCGGCGACGGCGGCCTGGTTGAGCTCGGGCACGGCGTCGGCGGTGATCTGGCTGCTCCGGCCGCCGCTCGGCGCCTGCACGGCCTCGGACCGGGTGACCTTCCCGCCGGTGACGGTGATCCGGACCTGGACGGGCCCGTACTGCGTCTCCGCCACCGCCCCGGTCACGGTACGTGCGGCCTGTGCGTCGCCCGATCCCTGCCCGGCCTGGCCGCCGCCCGCCAGGGCCTTGTCCAGGGCCGACTGGAGGGACTGCCGGTAGCCGGCGCTGGTGTACGTCGCTCCGGACACCGCGTCGATGTCGGCGCTGCCCGCGGCGACGGCGGCCTGGTTGAGCTCGGGCACGGCGTCGGCGGTGATCTGGCTGCTCCGGCCGCCGCTCGGCGCCTGCACGGCCTCGGACCGGGTGACCTTCCCGCCGCTGACGGTCAGCCGCACCTGCACGGGACCGTACTGCGTCTGCACCACCGCGCCGTCGACGGTGGCGGTGCCCGCGGCCTGCGCGCCGCCCTGGGGCGCCGCCGCGCCCGGGGGCTGCTGGGGTACCGCGGCCGCGGCGGAGCCGGGATCGCTCGCCGGCTTCAGCGACAGCAGCAGCACGATGCCGGACACGGTGGCGGCGGTGGCGAGCACGGCACGCCGGATGGGGTGGCTCTTCTTCATGGTTCGCCGGTCTCCTGATGACCCGTCGCTCACATCTCGAACGACTCGTGATGGATACGGCGGGCGGGGACCCCCGCGCCGCGCAGTGCCTCGTACACGGTCTGCGCGAAGCCGGGCGGCCCGCACAGGAAGACGTCATGGCGGTCGATGTCCGGGATCTTCCGCTCCAGCGACTCAGCGGAGATGTCCGGGCGCTCCCCGTCCGGGCTGTTGACCGCGTACATCAGCCGGGCGCCCCGCTCGTCGGCGATCTTCGCCAGCTCGCCCCACAGGGCCAGGTCCTGGGTGCTGTTGGCCCGGTACAGCAGGGTGATGTCACCGCTCGCGCCCGGCAGCGTCTCGAACAGGGCCCGCATCGGCGTGATCCCGACGCCCCCCGCGACCAGCAGCACCTTCCCGCGGCTGCGCCGCTGGGCGGTCAGGGCGCCGTACGGCCCCTCGGCCCAGACCCGGGTACCGGGCTCCAGCTCGCGCAGCCGGGTGCTGTGGTCGCCGATCGCCTTCACGGTGATCCGCAGCATGCCGGGGCGGGGCGCCGCCGACAGCGAGTACGGGTGGGAGCTGAACCGCATGCCGGGCGCCAGGAACCGCCACCGGAAGAACTGCCCCGCCTCCGCGCCCATCCGGTGCAGCTTCCGCCCGCCGATCAGCACCGACACGATTCCGGGCGTCTCCTCGACGACCGCCTCGACCCGCATCCGGTGCCGCATGTTCAGCCGGATCGGGGTGATGACCCGGAACCACACCACCAGCGCGGTGACCACGCCGTACAGCCCGTACCAGAACGTCTTCGCGGCGGGCTGGACGGCGAAGTCGTTCCCCGCGCTGATCTGGTGCCAGAACGTCAGGTAGACCGCCGCGTACGTCATCAGGTGCACGTGGTACCAGGTGTCGTACGGCATCAGGCGGCGGACCGGCCCGATCGAGACGAGGCCGATCAGCACCAGCAGTCCGGTGCCGACGGCGGCCTTGCCCATGTCCGGCAGCTGGTTCACGGAGTCTACGGTCTGCTGGACGACGTCCCCGAGGGTCTTGCCGGCCTGCAGGGCGTAGCCCCACATCGTGAGGAACACGTGCGCGACGACCAGGCTCAGGGTGTACCGCCCCGTCATCGCGTGCCAGCGTGCCACCCGGTCGGAGCCCACCCGCCGCTCCAGCGCGGGCACCCGGGCCATCTGGAGCACCACCAGCGCCATCAGATACCCGGCGAGCAGCCCGGTGATCCGGCCCGCGTTGAGGATCCGCCCGGTGGTGTCGGCGACGGACGGGGTGTTCTGCCACCACAGCCACAGCACCGCGGCGGCACCGGCCCACACGGCGAGCAGCAGCGGGACGGCGGGGGAGCGGCGCGGGCGGATACGGCGCATGGTCTGACGCCGGGCGGCGCGGCCGCCTGCGAGCGTGGTGGTCACGGTTCCTCCGGGGACGGGGGCAACGGTTCGTCGTGGTCCCTTGACCCACAGATACGTGCGGTGGCGGCGGTGCGTTCAGTCAGTACCGGGTGATCGCGGTCGCCCCGCTCCGCGTCCCCACCGCGATGTGCGGCCGGCCCCGGGCCTTCGCCCACCGCAGGATCCGGCGCATCGCGTCCTCGGGCACCGACACACAACCGGCCGTCGGGCCCGCGCCTCTGACGTGCAGGAAGATGCCGGCGCCGCGCCCGCGCACCGGTGTGTCGTAGTTGAAGCCGATGACCAGCGCATGGGCGTACAGCGGCCCGTACGAGACGAGGTGCTCCGCCTCCTTCGCCCGGCAGTCGGCGGGGCGGGGCTCTGTCCAGCGGTTGTAGGCGCCGGAGTCGTTGTCCTGGCACCACCAGGAGTCCTGGAGCACCGGCCGGTACCTGTACGTCGTTCCGGGTGGCGCCGCCTTGATGCCGAAGGCGTACGGCAGGGTGAACAGCCCCGTCGGTGTGGTGTTCGTGCCCTGCTTGCGCGTCGCCCCCTCGACGAGCCCGTTCGCCCCGAACCTGGCCGGGGCCGAACCGGCGGCGACCCACCGCCCGTCCCGCCGGTCCCACCAGGTCACCGTCCCCTTCGTCGCGCCGGCTGCGGGCGCCACGGCGGTGATCAGCTGGCTGCCGCCGCCGGTGTCGGCCATGCGGTCGGGCAGCGCGTCCCCCTCGGCGGGGGCGGCGCCGAGGAGGCAGGCGCAGACGAGGACGGACGCGGCGGCGGCGACGGCGGGGCGCATGTCCCGACGCTAACGGGGGCTTCGCGCACAGTCAGTTCGGATGGTCCGTTCGGGCCCGGAGGTCACCCCGGACCCGATGGGACGGCGCGCCGGCCCAAGGCTGCGTGGCGGGATCACACCGGACGGCCGTCGTAGCTCGCCGGGGCCAGCGGCAGCGGCACCCCCGGCAGTCCGTCCAGGCTCGTGGCGATGTGGTCCTTGCCCGCGAAGTACGCGCTGAGCGACGCGGTGTCCTCGCGCGCGAAGCGGCGGCCGTGCAGCTCGCGATCGCTGTCGTACGTCATGAGCGGCACCGCGAAGCCACAGCTGTCCCGGATCAGTTCGGCCGTCACGACGATGACCGCGCGCAGTCCGTGCGCGCTCGGGTCGATGTCCGGGAAATGGGCGAGCAGGTCCCCGAAGCGGGGGTCGTCGCGGAAGACCGGCTCCCCGCGCCCGTGCACCCGGACGATGTTCGGCGGGCCCTGGAAGGCGCACCACATGAGGGTGATCCGTCCGTTCTCCCGCAGATGCGCGACCGTCTCGGCGTTCGATCCGGCGAAGTCGAGGTAGGCGACGGTGAGTTCGTCGAGCACCACGAACGAGCCCTTCAGGCCCTTGGGGGAGAGGTTGACCGTGCCCTCGCCGGAGAGCGGGGCGGTCGCGGTGAAGAAGAGGGGCTGCTCCTCGATGAACGAACGGAGCCTGCCGTCTATGCGCTCATGCGTCTTTCCCATGGCATGTGATTGTCCGCGAGACTGGTTCGGCCGGCTGAGAAATTCCGCGAGATGCCTGACCGTGGCCGCCCCGGCCGGCGCTCGAGCGGGGCGGCCACGGCGCCTGTCACGTCACGTGGTGAGCGTGCAGGCGGCCGGTGGGGTGACCCTCGGGCGGCCGATCGCGGCGACCATCGCCTGCGCCGAGCCGCGGGCGTCCGACGGGGAGTACGCGGAAAGGGCTTGGGATGTTCACCCCCGAGCCCCGAGCCCCGAGCCCCGAATCCCGAGCCCCGAGCCCCGAGGCCCGAGCCTCGAATCCCGAGCCCGAGGCCCGAGTCTCGAATCCCGAGCCCGAGTCTCGAATCCCGAGCCCGAGCCCGAGCCCGAGCCCGAGCCCGAGGCCCGAGCCCCGAACTCCGAGCCCCGAACTCCGAGCCCCGAACTCCGAGCCCCGGACTCCGAGCCCCGAACCCGAGCCGTGGCCCGGCCCCGGCCCGACCCGTCACGCGTCTGGATTGACGAGTCATGCAGACTCCTGCATACTCATGCATGTCAGCGAATGCAGTGTGAGGAGAAACCCGTGACCGAGCGCGTCGTACTCGCCTACTCAGGCGGTCTGGACACCTCCGTCGCCATCGGCTGGATCGCCGAGGAGACCGGCGCCGAGGTCATCGCCGTTGCCGTGGACGTCGGCCAGGGCGGCGAGGACCTGGACGTCATCCGCAAGCGCGCCCTCGCCTGCGGTGCCGTCGAGGCCGAGGTCGCGGACGCGAGGGACGAGTTCGCCGAGGAGTACTGCCTCCCGGCGATCAAGGCCAACGCCCTCTACATGGACCGCTACCCGCTGGTCTCCGCCCTCTCCCGGCCCACGATCGTCAAGCACCTCGTCGCCGCCGCCCAGAAGCACGGCGCCACCACGGTCGCCCACGGCTGCACCGGCAAGGGCAACGACCAGGTCCGCTTCGAGGCCGGCATCGTCGCCCTCGCCCCCGACCTGAAGTGCATCGCCCCGGTCCGTGACTACGCGATGACCCGCGACAAGGCCATCGCGTTCTGCGAGGAGAAGAACCTCCCGATCGCGACCACCAAGAAGTCCCCGTACTCGATCGACCAGAACGTCTTCGGGCGCGCCGTGGAGACGGGCTTCCTGGAGGACATCTGGAACGCGCCGATCGAGGACATCTACGAGTACACGCAGAACCCGGCGACCCAGCGTGACGCCGACGAGGTGGTCATCACCTTCAAGGAGGGCGTCCCGGTCGCCGTCGACGGCAAGCCCGTCACCGTGCTCCAGGCCGTCCAGCAGCTCAACGAGCGCGCCGGCGCCCAGGGCATCGGCCGGATCGACATGGTCGAGGACCGCCTCGTCGGCATCAAGTCCCGCGAGGTCTACGAGGCCCCCGGCGCGATCGCCCTGATCACCGCCCACCAGGAGCTGGAGAACGTCACCGTCGAGCGCGAGCTGGCCCGCTACAAGCGGCAGGTCGAGCAGCGCTGGGGCGAGCTGGTCTACGACGGCCTGTGGTTCTCCCCGCTCAAGCGCGCCCTGGAAGGCTTCATCAACGAGGCCAACCAGCACGTCTCCGGCGACATCCGGATGACCTTGCACGGCGGCCGCGCCGTCGTCACGGGCCGGCGCTCCGAGGCCTCGCTGTACGACTTCAACCTCGCGACATACGACACGGGCGACACCTTCGACCAGTCCGCGGCCAAGGGCTTCATCGACATCTACAGCCTGTCGTCGAAGATCGCCGCCAAGCGCGACCTCGCCTGACCGGGTCGGGCCTTCGGGTCACCACGCACGCATCGGACTGACAGCCGCCTCCCCGCCTGCAAGGGTGGGGAGGCGGTCGCACAGCGGCGGCCACACGGACGGCTGAGGCACCCACACATCCCGAGGAGCAACGCAAGTGAGCAGCAACAGCGGTGACGTACGGCTCTGGGGCGGCCGTTTCGCCGACGGTCCCGCCGAGGCCCTGGCGAAGCTGTCCGCGTCCGTCCACTTCGACTGGCGGCTCGCGCCCTACGACCTCGCCGGCTCGCGTGCCCACGCGCGCGTGCTCCACAAGGCGGGCCTGCTCGCCGACGACGAGCTGAGCCGGATGCTCGACGGGCTGGACCGGCTCGAGGCGGACGTGGCCTCGGGCGACTTCGTCGGCACGATCGCCGACGAGGACGTGCACACCGCCCTGGAGCGTGGCCTGCTGGAGCGCCTCGGGCCCGACCTCGGTGGCAAACTGCGCGCGGGCCGGTCGAGGAACGACCAGGTCGCTACGCTCTTCCGGATGTACCTGCGCGACCACGCGCGTGTCGTCGGCGGCCTGATCGCCGACCTCCAGGACGCCCTGATCGGCCTCGCCGAGGCCCACCCGGACGTCGCCATGCCCGGCCGCACCCACCTCCAGCACGCCCAGCCGGTGCTGTTCGCCCACCACGTCCTCGCGCATGTGCAGTCCCTGTCCCGGGACGCCGAGCGCCTGCGCCAGTGGGACGAGCGGACGGCCGTGTCGCCGTACGGATCCGGCGCCCTCGCGGGCAGCAGTCTGGGCCTGGACCCGGAGGCGGTCGCGAAGGACCTCGGCTTCGAGCACGGCAGCGCCGCCAACTCCATCGACGGCACGGCGTCGCGCGACTTCGTCGCCGAGTTCGCCTTCATCGCCGCGATGATCGGGGTGAACCTCTCCCGGATCGCCGAGGAGGTCATCATCTGGAACACGAAGGAGTTCTCCTTCGTGACCCTGCACGACGCCTTCTCCACCGGCTCGTCGATCATGCCGCAGAAGAAGAACCCGGACATCGCGGAACTGGCGCGCGGCAAGAGCGGTCGCCTGATCGGCAACCTGACGGGTCTCATGGCGACGTTGAAGGCCCTCCCCCTCGCGTACAACCGCGACCTCCAGGAGGACAAGGAGCCGGTCTTCGACTCGATCGACCAGCTGGAGATCCTGCTCCCCGCCTTCACCGGCATGATGGCCACGCTCACGGTGCACCGCGAGCGCATGGAGGAGCTCGCCCCGGCCGGCTTCTCGCTCGCCACGGACATCGCGGAGTGGCTGGTGAGGCAGGGTGTGCCCTTCCGGGTCGCGCACGAGGTGGCCGGTGAGTGCGTGAAGGCCGCCGAAGCGGAGGGCAAGGAGCTGGACGAGCTGACCGACGAGCAGTTCGCGAAGATCTCCGCCCATCTGACGCCGGAGGTGCGGACGGTCCTCGACGTCCCGGGGGCGCTCGCCTCCCGCAACGGCCGGGGCGGCACGGCGCCGAGCGCGGTGGCGGTCCAGCTGACCGAGGTGAAGCAGGACGTGGCGGCCCAGCACCGCTGGGCGGACCGCACCTGAGAGGGGGCGAGGGCGACTGCGCGGCGGGCCACGACGCACCCGCACCCGCACAGGCCCCGTTCGCACCGGGCGCTGAGGCGCCGGCCGAAGGTCATCGCGGGTTACGTTGGTCGCAAGCCGTACCGGAACCGACCGAACGGAGCCCGCGATGCCCTTCGCCCGACTGGCAACAGCGACGACCCCGACCTGCCACATCGGACTCGGCCTCGCCGCCGTCGGCCGCCCCGGCTACATCAACCTCGGCCGCGACCACGACCTCGGCCAGGACCGCGGCGTCGAGACGCTGCGCGCCCGCACCCACGAACTCCTCGACGCCGCCTACGCCCAGGGCGTGCGCTACGTCGACGCCGCCCGCTCCTACGGCCGCTCCGAGGAGTTCCTCGCCGGCTGGCTGAACGCCCACCCCGAGATCGACGACATCGTCGTGGGCAGCAAATGGGGCTACACCTACACCGCCGGCTGGTCCACCGACGCCGAGCAGCACGAGGTCAAGGACCACGGCCTCGCCACCTTCGAGCGGCAGCGCGCGCAGAGCACCGAACTGCTCGGCGACCGGCTCGACCTCTACCAGATCCACTCGGTGACGCCGGACAGCCCCGCCCTCACCGACAAGGATCTGCACGCCAAACTCGCCGAGGCCGCCGCCCAGGGCCTGACCATCGGTTTCTCCACCAGCGGCCCCGCCCAGGCCGAGGCGGTCCGGGCGGCACTGGAGGTGACGGTCGACGGCGAGCCCCTGTTCCGCACCGTCCAGGCCACGTTCAACGCCCTGGAGACCTCGGCCGCCCACGCCCTCGCCGAGGCGCACGACGCCGGGCTCACTGTGATCGTCAAGGAAGGCATGGCCAACGGCCGGCTCGCGGAGCCGTACGCGCCGGGCGGGCTGAAGGCCGTGGCCGCGGAGACGGGGCTGGGTGTCGATGCCGTCGCCCTCGCACTGATCCTGAGCAAGCCGTGGGCGGGCGTGGTCCTCTCCGGTGCCGCCACCACCGGCCAGCTCGCGTCCAACCTGCACGCCGCCGTCGTGGACCTCGACGAGGACCAGCTGGCACGACTCGCCGTCCTCGCCGAGGACCCGCGGGTCTACTGGGAGCGGCGCGGGCAGCTGCCCTGGCACTGAGACCCGCCTTCCCTCCGGGTACCTGAGACCACCCGCGACCACGGGACGTGAATCACTCGCGCACCACATGAGACATGAATGTCTCATATGGGTTATGCTCGTCTCATGGCTGTCGACAGAGAGCACGTACTGCGCACTGCCGCAGCCCTGCTGACCCGGAAATCCACCGCGACCATGGACGAGGTCGCGAAGGCCGCCGGGATCAGCCGGGCCACGCTGCACCGTCAGTTCGCCGGGCGCGACGCCCTGGTCAGGGCGCTGGAGGCGCTCGGCCTCGCGGAGTGCGAGGCCGCCCTGGAGGCGGCCCGGCTGGACGAGGGCAGCGCGAGTGACGCCGTACGGCGCCTGGTGCGGGAGATCGAGCCCGCGGCCGGACTCGTCTCCTTCCTCTACACCGAGAACCAACTGTTCGAGGGTGAGGAGCAGAACGAGGGCTGGGCCCGGCTCGACGCCCGGATCGCGGCGCTGTTCCGGCGGGGCCAGGACGGCGGGGAGTTCCGCATCGACCTGACCCCCGCCTGGCTCACCGAGGCCCTCTACGGCCTGATCGCCGCCGGGGCCTGGTCCGTCCACGACGGCAAGGTCGCCGCGAACGACTTCCAGAAGATGATCGTCGAGCTGCTGCTCGGCGGCGCGACACGGAGAGAGGAATCATGACCAGCACCCTGCGGCCGGCAAGCGCGAACGAGGCGGTGAAGCGCCCGGGCCGCTGGCTCGCGCTGTCCGTACTCGTGCTCGCCGTGCTGCTGGTGGCCGTCGACGCCACCGTGCTCGGCCTCGCCACCCCCTACATATCGGAGGACCTGAGCCCGTCCGGCACCCAACTGCTGTGGATCGGTGACGTCTACTCCTTCGTGATCGCCGGTCTCCTCGTCTCCATGGGCAGCCTCGGCGACCGCATCGGACGCAAGCGGATCCTGCTGATCGGCGCCACGGCCTTCGGCGCGGTGTCCGTGCTCAACGCCTACGCGACCACACCGGAGATGCTGATCCTGGCCAGGGCGCTGCTCGGCGTCGCGGGCGCGACCCTGATGCCGGCCACCCTCGCGCTGATCCGCAACCTCTTCCACGACCCGCGCGAGCGCAGCCTCGCCATCGGCATCTGGGGCGCCACCGCCTCGGCCGGTACGGCGGTGGGCCCGATCGCCGGTGGCTTCCTGCTGGAGCACTTCTGGTGGGGCTCGGTCTTCCTGATCAACCTGCCCGTGATGGCGGTGCTCGTCCTGGTCGGCATCAAGCTGCTGCCCGAGTCGAAGAACGCCAGCCCCGGCCCCTGGGACCTGCTCAGCGTCCTGCTGTCGCTGATCGGCATGATCGCCGTGGTGTACGCGGTCAAGGAGGCCGCGACCCACGGGCTCGGCGCGGAGGCCGTCGCCGCGGGCCTGCTGGGCGCCGCCGCACTCCACGGCTTCGTCCGGCGTCAGCTCACCCTGCCGGCGCCCCTGCTGGACATGCGCCTGTTCCGCAACCGCGGTTTCAGCGGCGCGGTGCTCGCCGACCTGCTGACCATCCTCGGCATGTCCGGCCTGGTCTTCTTCCTCTCGCAGTACCTGCAACTGGTGCAGGGCAGGCGCCCGTTCGAGGCCGGCCTGGCCGAACTGCCCGCGGCCCTCGGCGCGGTGGCGGCCGGTCTGGTCGCGGGCCGGGCGGCCCGCCGGTACTCGGTGCGCGCCGTGGTCGCGGGCGGACTCGCCGCCGTCGGCCTGGCGCTGGGCGCCCTGACGCTGATCGGCCAGCACACCGGGTACCCGCTGCTCGGCACCGCGCTGCTGGTCGTCGGTGTCGGCGCCGGGTTCTCGTTCACGGTGACCGCCGACGTGATCCTCGCGTCCGTGCCGAAGGAGCAGGCGGGCGCCGCGTCGGCCGTCTCCGAGACGGCGTACGAACTGGGCGCCGCCCTCGGCATCGCCCTGCTCGGCTCGATCGTGACCGGCGTCTACAAGGGCTTCACCGCACCGGCGGGCACCCCGGAGGCCGCCCACGAATCACTCGGCGGCGCCGTCGAGGTGGCCGCGGGCCGCCCGGCCGGGACGTCCGACGCCCTGCTGGAAGCGGCCCGCCAGTCCTTCGTCGACGGTCTGACCCTCGCCTCAGGCGTGGGCGCGACGGTCCTGCTGGCGGCAGCTGCGGCGGCCTGGTTCCTGCTCCGCGGCCAGAAGCTGGAAGACACAACACCCGCCTGACCGCCCGGCCTGAAGGGGCGCGGGGACCTGCGCGACGAGCCCGGGCGGACCGGCACCGCGGAGGTATCAACGCGCCGGGGGCCCCGGCCGGCCTGAAGGGGCGCGGGGACCTGCGCGACGAGCCCGGGCGGACCGGCACCGCGGAGGTATCAACGCGCCGGGGGCCCCGGCCGGCCTGAAGGGGCGCGGGGAACTGCGCGACCAGCCACGGCGGACCCGCACCCGAACCGCAACAACGCGCCCCCCCGCCCCCCCCCCGGCCGAACCAGCGGAGCTACGCCGCTTCCTTGGCCTTCGTCGCATACATGTCCACATACTCCTGCCCCGACAGCCGCATGACCTCGGTCATCACCGAGTCCGTCACGGCCCGCAGCACATACCGGTCCCGGTCCATGCCGTCGTACCGCGAGAACTCCAGCGCCTCACCGAAGCGCACGGTGACGCGGGCGGGCCGGGGGAACCCGGCCCCGCCCGGCTGGATCCGGTCCGTGCCGATCATCGCGAACGGGACGACCGGCGCCCCGGTCATCAGGGTGAGCCTGGCGATGCCGGTGCGGCCCCGGTACAGGCGGCCGTCGGGGGAGCGGGTGCCCTCGGGGTAGATGCCGAAGACCCTGCCCTCCTCCAGGATCCGGCGCCCGGTCATCAGCGCCGCGACCCCGCCCTTGCCGCCGTCGCGGTCGACCGGGATCATGCCGACGCCGGTGAAGAACCACGCCATCAGCCGGCCCTTCAGGCCCTTGCCGGTGACGTACTCGTCCTTGCCGATGAAGAACACCTGGCGGTCGCAGACCAGGGGCAGGATCATCGAGTCGATGAACGTGAGGTGATTGCCGGCCAGGATCACCGGACCGTCGCCCGGGATGTGCTCCACACCCTCCACCCGAGGGCGGAACATCAGGCGCATGATCGGACCGAGCACTGCCTTGATGAGCGCGAAGCGGGACAACGGGCCCTCCGGGGTCAACGGATTCGGTATGAGTCTGTGCAGGTGAGGACGATACTCGCGGCCCCCGGACAGACGCACATCGGGGACATCGGGTTCACCGAGGTCTTACGCACTGTTGACGTGCGTTCACCTGCGGTGGCGTGTCGCAGCCTACGCGTAACCTGGCCGCGACGATGTGACCGACATCGCGTGGAGCCGGTACCGACCGGCTACCCCGGGCCGCGCCCCTGAAGCCGACGGGCCGTCACCTCCGCCGAACCTACGGTCCTCATACGACATCCGTCGTCATCCGCGCGTTCGAAACGAAGCCTCCCGGCTGACACGTCGACAGCCCTACCATCTGCCAGCACCCACGACATTCACGGCAAGGAGGCCGCTGATGGCAACGCAGGAGTCGAACGAGCAGCCGCAGGAGCAGGCGCACACCGGTCGACGGGCGCTTCTGGGTGCCGCGGTGCTCGGCGCGGGCGGAGCCGTCCTCGGTCTGTCCGGCTCGGCGAGAGCCGACGCGCGTCATGGAGGCCGAGGAATGAAGAGCCTGCCCGTACCGACGATCGTCGCTCACCGCGGGGCCAGCGGCTACCGGCCCGAGCACACCCTCGGTTCGTACCAGCTGGCCCTCGACATGGGCGCCGACGTCGTCGAGGCCGGCGACCTGGTGCCCACCAAGGACGGTCACCTCGTCTGCCGCCACGAGCCCGAGATCGGCGGCACCACGGACGTCGCCGACCACCCCGAGTTCGCCGGCCGCAGGACCACCAAGGTCCTGGACGGCGTCTCGACCACCGGCTGGTTCACCGAGGACTTCACCCTCGCCGAGCTGAAGACCCTGCGCGCCACCGAGCGCATCCCGGCCAACCGCCCGCACAACACCCTCTACGACGGCCGCTGGGAGATCCCCGCCTTCGAAGAGGTGCTCCAGTGGCAGGACGAGCAGAGCCGGGGCCGCGGCAAGCAGGTCTGGATCTACCCCGAGCTCAAGCACCCCACCTATTTCCGCAAGCTGGGCCTGCCCCTGGAGGAACGGGTCGCCAAGCTGCTGCGCAAGTACCGCAGGGACCGCTGGAACTCGCCGGTCATCCTCCAGTCCTTCGAGCCGACCAGCATCCAGCGCCTGCACAAGCTGGTCGACAACCCGCTCGTGGTACTGCTGTCCGGCGCGAGCACCCGCCCCTGGGACTTCGTCGAGAGCGGTGACCCGCGCACCGTCGCCGACCTGATCAAGCCGGCCGGGCTGCGCGAGATCGCCTCCTACGCCCAGGGCATCGGCCCCACCCTCGACCTGGTCATCCCGAAGGACGCCGCCGGCAACCTGACCCGGCCGACCACCCTCGTCGCCGACGCCCACAAGGTCGGCCTCAAGCTGCACCCCTGGACGCTGCGCAACGAGAACCCGTTCCTGCCGGCGAACTTCCGCAAGGGCACCGACGCGGACGCCTACGGCGACGTCTTCGGCGCCTACCGGGCGTACTTCGCCACGGGCATCGACGGCATCTTCACCGACCAGCCGGACACCGGCCTGCTGGCCCGCGAGGACTTCGTCAACGGCTGAACCGTCCCACCCCGGTCGGGGTGACAACCGGCCGCCCGGGCAACCCGCAGCCCGGGCGGCCGCGTCGTGCCGCATATGACGCCCGACCTGCTCACCGCCCTGCGTCCCCTGCTCGCCGCCGAGGCCTCGGCCGAGGCGCACGCCGCCGGCACCGAACCCGGCGACCTGGAACAGGCGGTCTGGCTCCGCCTGCTGGAACTGCTGCACTCCGGCGGCCCGCCCCGCGACCCCGAGCGCTGGTTGCGCCGCGCCGTCCGCTCCGAGGCCCGCCGCTCCCGTCGTACGCACCGGCACGAGCGCCCCTACGGCACCGAACCCGCCGACGAGTCCGGCGGCACCCCCGAGCAGCTCGCCGTCACCGCCGGCCGGGCCCGTGCCCTGCGCGAGGCGGTGCGCCGGCTGCCCGGCCGCTGCCCCGCCGTTCTGGACGCGCTGATGTCCCCCAAGGACCTCACATACCGGGAGATCGCGGGGGAGTTGGGTATCTCACAGGGGAGTCTGGGACCGGAACGTTCCAGATGTCTGGGATGTCTGCGGCGATTGCTCGCCGCGGAGGTTGCGGCTCGCGGAGCACGGGGATAGGAGTGGGGGACAACAGGCAACAGGTGAGCGGGAGGCGTGCACACATGGGCATGAGCGTGATCATCTCCGAGGCGACCGACCAGGACGTCGAGCAGATCTTCAAGCTGCAGTACCTGTGCTTCCAGAGCGAGGCGGCGCTGTACGGCAACTACCGCATCGACCCGCTCGTCCAGACCCTCGCCTCGGTCCGTCAGGAGGTCGCCGACGACTGCGTCTTCGTGGCCCGGCTCGGCGACGAGGTGATCGGCTCGGTGCGCGGCGCGATCACCGACGACGGCGCCGCCTCCATCGGCCGCCTGTGTGTCCACCCCCGTCTCCAGGGCCACGGCATCGGCGCCCGCCTCCTGCGCGCGGCCGAGTCGGCCCTCGCGGAGCAGCGCGGCGCCAGGAAGTTCCGCCTCCACACGGGCCACCGCAGCGAGGGCAACCTCCGCCTCTACCGCAAGGTGGGCTACGAGACGGTGGGCACGTCGAAGGGCGCGGACGGCGTACCCATGATCGTCCTGGAGAAGCAGGCGGGCGCCTTCGTCGCGACAGCCTGAGCCGTAACGCCCCCGGCGGCGCGGGGGCCGCGCGACCGGCCCCCCGCGAGCCGGCGCCCGTCGGCGGTGCTCAGCCCGCCTGTTCGCCGCGCGCCTTGCGCAACCACCACAGCGCCGACACCGGCAACAGCACCGGGATGAACAGGTAGCCCATGCCGAAGTCGGACCATACCGTCGCGTCCGGGAACGCCGACGGCTCGACCAGCGTCCACGTGCCGACCACCAGCACACCCGCCAACTCGGCGGCGCAGCAGACCTGCGCCGCCCTGCGGGCCGTCTCCCCACCGCGCACCAGCGTGTAGGTGATGAACCCGTACACCACCCCCGCCAGCGCCGACAGCGCGTAGGCGAGCGGCGCACGGCCGAACTCCGTGGCGATCTGGTACGCGGACCGTGACACGGCGCCGACGACCATCACGCCGTACAGCCACACCAGCAGTATCCCGGGCCCGCTGATCAGCCGGGACTTCGTCACTCCCGCCACCTCAGCCTCCCCAGATGTCATGGAGCCGCACCTCCAGGACGGCCAGCACCACACCGCCGGCGGCAACCGTCACCGAACCCCACTTCGACCGCTCGGCCAGCGACATGAACCCGGCGGCGGGGACGCAGGCGAACGCCCCCAGCAGATACGCCACGAAGATGGTCGTCCCCTGGGCGGGCTTCTCGCCCCGCGCCAGCTGCACGATGCCGACGACCAGCTGCACCAGGGCAAGCAGCGACACCACGGCCATCCCGATGAAGTGCCAGTCCTTCGTCGGCTGGTCGCGGTAGGCGGCCCAGCCGCACCACGCGCCGAGCAACAGCGCGGCGACCGCGGTCGCCACCGTCAGGGCATCAACCATGGGCTGACCCTATTACGGGCCAAAAGGCCTGATGCGGCCGCCCCCGGGGTGCTCCTCACCGCCCTGCCCGCCGACCGCTGGGCCGTCGTCACCTCGGCCACCCGCCGCCTGGCCGAGGCCCGCCTGGACGCCGTCGGCATCCTGCCCAGGACGCTGATCGCCGCCGACGACGTCACCCGCGGCAAGCCCGACCCGGAGCCCTGCCTGCTCGCCGCCCGCTCACCGGGCGTCGACCCGGCCGCCTGCGTCGTCTTCGAGGACGCGCCGGCCGGTCTGCGGGCCGGGCGCGCCGCCGGGATGACCACCGTGGCCTTGGCCACAACCCACCCCGCCCACGAACTGACCGCGGACCTGGTCGTCGAGAACCTGTCGGCCCTGTCCGTACTGGTCACTGCCGACGGCGTGGAGATCTCCGCCCGGACCGACGCCCGTCCACCGCTGTCCGCAATGCGGACAGCGGGTTCCTGGTCGGGTTCGCCCGTCTGCTTTACTGATCGCATGACCACGACGAACAGCCGCATCCCTGCGACCGAGGCGACCATGACGCCCGGCGCCGGCTGTATGTGTCGTCGAATGTGCGCCTTCTAGAGGGCCCCCGCACCCCCTGAGCCTCGCGCCCCGAAGCGAGCCGCCGTGGCATGTCCGTACCTCCTCCGCCGTACGTGACCGATCTGCCTCGCGCACCTCTTCTCCTCCGTACCCGGGCACACCCACGCCCGCGTACTCGACAGTGACGGAAACCCACGTGATCACCACCTCGGGCCTCACCAAGGTCTACCGCTCACGCGGCCGCGAGGTCACCGCCCTGGACGGCGTCGACCTGCACGTCCGCGAGGGCGAGGTCTTCGGCGTCATCGGCCAGTCCGGTGCCGGCAAGTCCTCGCTGATCCGCTGCGTCAACCTCCTGGAGCGCCCCACCTCCGGCACGGTCACCGTCGCCGGTCAGGACCTCACCGCGCTCGCCGGACGCGGCCCGCGCGCGGGCCGGGAACTTGGCCGGGCACGCAGCACCATCGGCATGGTCTTCCAGCACTTCAACCTGCTGTCCTCGCGGACCGTCCAGGACAACGTCGAGCTGCCGCTGGAGATCCTCGGCAAGGCGGGGAAGGCGCGGTCCCTCAAGGCGCTCGAACTGCTCGACCTGGTCGGCCTCTCCGACAAGGCCAAGGCCTACCCCGCCCAGCTCTCCGGCGGCCAGAAGCAGCGCGTCGGCATCGCCCGCGCCCTGGCGGGCGACCCCAAGGTCCTGCTCTCCGACGAGGCCACCAGCGCCCTCGACCCCGAGACCACCCGCTCGATACTGAAGCTGCTGCGCGACCTGAACCGGCAGCTCGGACTGACCGTCCTGCTCATCACGCACGAGATGGACGTGGTCAAGAGCGTCTGCGACTCGGCCGCCCTGATGGAGAAGGGCCGCATCGTCGAGTCCGGCACGGTCGGTGAACTGCTCGCCACCCCCGGCTCGGAGCTGGCCTCCGCGCTCTTCCCGGTGGGCGGCGAGGCCTCGGCCGACGACCGCACCGTCCTCGACGTCACCTTCCACGGCGAGTCCGCCACCCAGCCGGTCATCTCCCAGCTGGCCCGTACGTACAACATCGACATCTCCATCCTGGGCGCCGCCATCGACACCGTCGGCGGTCTCCAGGTCGGCCGGATGCGCATCGAACTGCCCGGCCGCTTCGAGGACAACGTCGTGCCGATCGGCTTCCTGCGCGAACAGGGGCTGCAGATCGATGTCGTCGGCGCCGAGCCGGTAGTGGTGAAGGAAGGTGCCAAGTGACCTGGTCCGAGATGCAGCCCCTGCTGGAGCAGGCCTGTACCGAAACGCTGATCATGGTCGGCTGGTCCACCCTGATCGCCGTCGTGGCCGGCCTGCCGATCGGCGTCCTGCTCGTCCTGACCGACAAGGGCGGCCTGCTCCAGAGCACCGCGCTGAACAAGGTCATCGGTCAGGTCGTGAACGTCGGCCGCTCGCTGCCGTTCATCATCCTGATGGTGGCGCTGATGAGCTTCACCCGCTGGGTGACCGGCACCACCATCGGCAGCGAGGCCGCGATCGTGCCGCTCGCCATCGGCGGCATCCCGTTCTTCGCCCGCCTCGTCGAGACGGCTGTCCGCGAGGTGGACCACGGACTGGTCGAGGCGGTCCAGTCGATGGGCGGCAACACCTGGACCATCGTCCGCAAGGTCCTCGTCCCCGAGGCCCTGCCCTCCCTGATCGCCTCCACGACGACCACGGTCATCGCCCTCATCGGCTACTCCGCCATGGCCGGCACGGTCGGCGGCGGTGGCCTCGGCGACCTCGCCGTCCGCTACGGCTACCAGCGCTTCGAGACCGGCCTGATGTGGATCACCGTCGCGGTCCTCGCCGTCGTCATCTCGCTCATCCAGTTCGCCGGCGACCTCGCGGCCCGCTCGCTGCACCACCGTGGCGCCCACTCGGGTCCCGGCCCCAAGCTCCGCCTGCTGAGGGCGAAGGAGCCGGCCGCCGGCGACGTCGGCAAGGTCGCCTAGCCGCACCCAGGAACTCCCCGCACACCACCGCGGGGTCGCACCACCCTGAAGGAAAGGCACTTTTCGTGCATAACACCGCCAAGATCACCACCGTCGCCCTCGCCGCCGGAGCTCTCACTCTCGGGCTCACCGCCTGCGGCTCGGGCCAGGACGCCGCCTCCGGCACCTCCGGACCGCTGGTCGTCGCCGCGACGCCCGTCCCGCACGCCCAGGTCCTCACCTACGTGAAGGACAACCTGGCCGAGAAGGCCGGACTGGACCTCGAGGTCAAGGAGTTCACCGACTACGTCACGCCGAACACGGCGACCGAGGACGGCTCGGTGGGCGCCAACTACTTCCAGACCGAGCCCTACCTCGAGGACTTCAACAAGAAGAACGGCACCCACCTGGTGTCCGTCGCCTCCGTGCACCTCGAGCCGCTCGGCCTGTACTCCGAGAAGACCGACAAGGTCGGCGGCCTGAAGAGCGGCGCGACCATCGCCGTCCCGAACGACACCGTCACCGAGGCGCGGGCCCTGCAGCTTCTCGCCGCCAACGGCCTGCTCACCCTCAAGGACGGCGTGGGGACCTCGGCCACCACCGCCGACATCACCGAGAACCCCAGGAACCTCAAGTTCAAGGAGCTGGAGGCGGCTCTGACGCCCCGCTCCCTGAAGGACGTCGACGCGGCAGTGATCAACGGCAACTACGCCCTGGAGGCCGACCTCAAGCCGGCCGAGGACGCCCTCGTCCTGGAGTCCCCTGAGAACAACCCGAACGTCAACCTCCTCGTCGTCAAGGAGGGCAGCGAGGACGACCCGCGCGTGCGCAAGCTCGCCGATCTCCTCACCTCCCCCGAGGTCGGGAAGTTCATCGAGAAGGAGTACGCCGGCTCGGTCATCGCCTCCTTCTGAGCCCCGTCCCGCGTCGTCCGCACCCGGGGTCCGCTCCCTCACACGGAGTGGACCCCGGGTGTGTGGTTGAGTGCTTTCATGCTGCATGCTGGGCAGTTCAGCAGGCCTGACGGTTCGAAGGTTACGGAGCGGCGTCATGACGAGCACCTTCCCCACCATCTCCATCAGCACGGAGCGGTTGGTGCTGCGTCCGCTCGACGAGGACGACGTCTCCGCCCTCGCCGAGATGATGAACGACGAACAGGTCGTCGCCTGGACCGACGTACGGCTGCCCTTCACCGAGGACAGCGCCCACGCCTGGATCACCGGGCACGTCCCCGCCGAACGCGCCCGGGGACGTGGCGTCGCCCTCGCCGTCACCGAGTTCCTCACCCAGCGCCTGGTCGGGGTCATCGAGCTGACCCGCACCAACTGGCACGTACGCTCCACCGAGCTGTCGTACGTCGTGGCCCCCTGGGCCCGCGGCGAGGGGTACGCCTCCGAGGCCGCGCTCGCCACCGCCCAATGGCTCTTCCACGACCAGAAGTTCGAGCGCATCGAGCTGCGCACCGCGGCCGACAACACCGCCTCCCAGCAGGTGGCCCAGAAGATCGGCTGCATCAGCGAGGGCGTCCTGCGCGGCGCCTGCATAGCGCGCGCCCGCACCGGCGAGGGAGGCTGGACCGAGGTGCGCACCGACTACATCGTGTGGAGCCTGCTGCCCGAGGATCTGGAGGGCGCGGGCGAGCGGCTGGCGGACACCGGCGGATTCACGTCGTACCCGGACTGGAACTGAGAGCGGCGGGGAAGGCGCCCGAGCGCGCCCGGACGCCACCAGGTACTCTCACGGAGCGCGCCCGCCCCCGGGATGCGCCCGACGACCTGCGCAAACCCCCAGGAGACTGACGACGATGGCCGACCGGGTCACGGTGATCGGCTGGGATGGCTCTCCACTGACCGCCGCGGCACGCGCCGCGCTGGGCGCCGCCACCCTCGTGGCCGGTGCCGGACACCATCTGCTGCTGCCCGAGGTGCCGCCCACCGCGGAGCGCGTCCGGCTCGGCAGCCTCGCCCTCGCCGCCCGCCGGATCGCCGCCCATCGCGGCACCGCCGTGGTGCTCGCCGACGGCGATCCCGGCTTCTTCGGGGTGGTACCCACCCTGCGCGCCCCCGAGTTCGGCCTGGAGGTCGAGGTCGTCCCCGCCGTCTCCTCCGTGGCGGCCGCCTTCGCACGCGCGGGCATGCCCTGGGACGACGCCCAGGTGGTCGTCGCACACCCCCGCACCCTGCGACGCGCGGTGAACGTATGCCGCGCGCACACCAAGGTCGCGGTCCTCACCGCCCCCGGCGCCGGCCCCGCCGAACTCGGTCTGCTCCTCGACGGCGTCCACCGCACATTCGTGATCTGCGAGGAACTCGGCACCGCCCGCGAGCAGGTCACCGTCGTCACGTCCGAAAAGGCCGCCGACCACACCTGGCGCAACCCGAACGTCGTGATCGTCATCGGCGGCCCGGCCGCGGCGCAGGAGGGCGGCGGCTGGATCGCCGGCCGCGACCCGGGCACCGGCCCGCGCGGCTGGACCCTGCCGCCCGGGGCGTACGGCGGTGCCCTGGGCGAGGGGGAGACCGAGCCGCTCCGCGCGGCCCAACTCGCCCGGCTCGGCCCCCGCGTCGGCGACCTCGTGTGGGACATCGGCTGCGGCAGCGGCGCCTTCGCCACCGAGGCCGCCCGGGCCGGTGCCGCCGTCATCGCCGTCGACCGGGACCGCGGTGCGTGCGCCCGCACCGACGCCGCCGCACGCCACTTCGCGGTCCAGCTCCAGATCGTCCACGGCACCGCCCCGCACGTCCTGGAGAACCTGCCCGAACCCGATGTCGTGCGGGTCGGCGGCGGGGGAGCTGCCGTGGTCTCCGCGGTCGCCGACCGACGCCCGCAGCGGATCGTCACCCACGCCGCCACCCGCGACGCGGCCGAGATCGTCGGCCGTGACCTCACCGAGCACGGCTACGAGGTCGAGTGCGCCCTGCTGCAGTCCGTGGAACTCGACACCCGGGCCTGGACCGAGAAGGAGCGGAGCGTCGCGTTCCTGCTCACCGGGGTACTGCCCGATCGCGCCCCGTGATCCGGTTGTCGTACCGCGCGCGGTAGGCTGGCCGATCGTTGTACCGCACTCGGACGCCCGGCGCTTCGTCGGTCAATGTCCGGAAAACCCGCTCGTTTTGGGGTGGGTGTGGTACGGCAGAACCCGAGGACGCGCAACGTGGCGCAGTCCACAGCGGGCGGTCGCGAATGAGGCTGACGTGACGGCGGAACGGCCGCGACAATGCCACTGAATGGCTTTGTCGCCTTTTCCGGCGGCTCGTTCGTGCCGCTGGGCACGCGCGCTCGTTCTTCACAGCGGGGCGGTCGGTGCGCCGTTCCGGGTGAGCTGGTCGTAGGAGCATCAACCGATGGGCGAGGGGTTACGCATGACCGACACCGGCCAGGGCCCGGGTGAGGGGCTGCCTGAGAACGCAGGCCTGGTGGAACAGCCGGGCGTCTCCGTTCCCGGCGCGTACGCCTACGTCTCCGAGACGCCCGCCGAGGACGAGGACCTGCTGCTGCCCGGCGCGCAGGGCGCCTGGGGCAACGAGGTGGCCCCGCCCGCGCCGGAGCCGGTCGTCGAGGCCGTCCACGAACCCGGCGCGCACGAGATGTCCGGCCGCGACAGCGGCTCGGTCGACCTGACCGGCGTCCGCCTGCCGGGCCCGACGCCGCCCCCGCCGTCGCCCGCGCCCGCCGCCACGCCGCGCCGTCCGCTGCACCTGGGCCCTCCGATCCCCGACGCCTCCGCCAGCCCGGTCCGCTCACTCGCCGACCGCGGTCCGGCGGGCGCGCCGGTACGGCAGGCGGGGCCGCCGGCCAACGGGCCCGAGTACCTCGACGTCCCGCGCGCGCGGGAGATGCGGGAGATGGCGCCGGGTGCGGTGCCGCAGGGTGCCGCGCCGTGGGGCGCCCCCCAGACTGCCGCGACGCAGCCGACGGCGACGCAGCCGCCGGTGGGCGCGGAGGTGACGCCTGCGGAAACGGTTGTCCCGGGGGCTGTCCTGGCGGCGGACGTGCACGACCACGCGCACGAACACGCGCACGCCCAGGTGCAGGGTGGGGCGCCGGTACATGCGCAGGCCGAGACACAGGCCCAGGCCGAGGCGCACGCCCGGTCGATGCCGCAGGCTCACGCGCCCGGCGAGGTGACCGCGCAGTCCGAGGCCCAGGCGCAGCCCGAGGCCCAGGCACGGCCCCAGGTCCACGTACAAGCTGAGGTGCACGCGCAGGACGAGGTGCCGGCAGCCGGACAGGCCGTGGCGCACGGACCGGCGCCGGCTCAGGCCCAGGGCGCGCCGGAGCCGGTGGGCGCGGCACAGGCCGCGCTCGCGCGGATCGCCTCGGAGGCCGGAGCGTCGGGGACATCCGGCCACGGCGACGCGCACCCCGCCGAGGCCGCCCCGGCCGCCGACCCGGCGTTCGGCCCCGACGCGGGCACGCCCGCCGAAGCGGCGGCCCCGGCTGAGCCGGATGCCGCCGACGCGCAGCCGTTCCTCCCGGACGCCGGGGAGGCCCCGGGCGACCCGGCCGTCGTGGCGGAGGCGACGCCGGTCGCCGAGCCCGCGTCCGCTCCCGAGGCGGAGCAGCCGGCCGGAGTGCCGGCGCAGGCGCCCGCGCACGGTGCCGAGGAGACCCGGGCCGCCGCACCTGAGCCCGTGCACCAGCCCGGCCCCGAGTCCGCGCAGCCCCAGGACGCCGACACGGCCGAGCCCCCGCTCGCCGCCGAGGCGGCCCCGCTCGACCCCGGCCCCGCGCAAGCCGCCGCCGAGCCGCAGGACGGCGTCGAGCCGGCCGGTACGGCCGCCCCCGCGCAGCCCGCCGCGCAGCCCGAGCCCCCCGCTGCCGCGGACGTGGAAGCCCAGGTCGTGGCCCCGGCCGTGGCGGAGCTCGCCGGGCAGCAGGCCCCGCAACCCGAGGGCGCCGTGCCGGAAGCGGACCCCGGCGCGCCGGTCGAGGAGCCGCTGGACATCGCGCCCGGCACCGCTCCGGCACCGCAACCGGAGCAGCCACTGGGCCAGTTCGTCGCGGTGGACGGCTTCGTGCCGACCACCCCGCACCTCGCGCCCACCCCGCCGCACCCCGTCGTGCTGCCCGCGCAGGAGCAGGCACCCGAGCCCCCGGCGCAGCCGGAAGCCACGGCCACGGTCCCCGCCCCCCGCGCGGCCGGCGCGGCGCCTGGAGAGGCACCGGACCCCGAGTCCGCCGTACCGATGCTGCAGAACGCGGACGACCTGGACACCCGGGCCGCCGACCAGGAGGACCAGAACGAGCTGCCCGCCCGGCGGGACCTGCTGAACCAGCGGCACCCGCAAGGCCCCCAGGCCGCGCACGACCAGCACCCCCCGCACCTCCGGCAAGCACCGCACGACCCGCACCACCCGCAGGAAATGAGCACGGCCCCCGTGGCAGAAGCACAGCAGTCCGCCGGCCCCGCCGCGCCCGCCTACGACGACGCCGAGCGCGAGGCCGTGCTGAAGGTCATGCGGGAACGGCGTGACATCCGCAACGGCTTCCGCAGCGACCCCATCCCGCACGAGGTGCTGCTCCGCGTCCTGGAGGCCGCCCACACCGCACCCTCGGTCGGGCACTCGCAGCCCTGGGACTTCGTCGTCATCCGTTCCGCCGAGACCCGGCGCACGATGCACGAACTGGCCATGCGCCAGCGCGAGGCCTACGCCAAGTCCCTCCCGAAGGGCCGGGCGAAGCAGTTCAAGGAACTGAAGATCGAGGCCATCCTCGACACCCCGGTGAACATCGTCGTCACCGCCGACCCGACCCGCGGCGGCCGTCACACCCTCGGCCGGCACACCCAGCCGCAGATGGCGCCGTACTCCTCCGCGCTCGCCGTCGAGAACCTCTGGCTCGCGGCGCGCGCCGAGGGCCTCGGCGTCGGCTGGGTGAGCTTCTTCGACGAGCGCGAGATGGTGCGCGCGCTGGGCCTGCCCGAGCACCTGGAGGTCGTGGCGTACCTGTGCGTCGGGTACGTCGACGAGTTCCCCGAGGAGCCTGAGCTGATGCAGGCGGGCTGGTCCAGGCGCCGCCCGCTGTCGTGGGTGGTCCACGAGGAGACGTACGGCCGCCGCGCCCTGCCCGGCGAGGAGCCGCACGACCTGCTCGCCGAGACCGTCGCCCAGATCCGGCCGCTGGACGCCAAGGCGCTCGGTGAGGCCTGGGAGCGGCAGAAGCGGATGACCAAGCCGGCCGGCGCGCTCGGCATGCTGGAGATCATCTCGGCGCAGCTGTCCGGGCTGTCCCGGCAGTGCCCGCCGCCGATCCCGGAGCCCGCGGCCGTCGCGATCTTCGCGGGCGACCACGGGGTGCACGCCCAGGGCGTCACGCCGTGGCCGCAGGAGGTCACCGCCCAGATGGTGGCCAACTTCCTCGGCGGGGGAGCGGTCTGCAACGCGTTCGCGAGCCAGGTCGGCGCCGAGGTCTGCATCGTCGACGTGGGCGTCGCCGCGGAGCTCCCGTCCACGCCCGGCCTGCTGCCGCGCAAGGTGCGCCCGGGCACCGCCGACATGACCACCGGTCCCGCGATGACCCGCGAGGAGGCCAGGCAGGCCATCGAGGTGGGCATCGAGACGGCCCGCGACCTGGTGGCGGCCGGCAACAAGGCGCTGCTCACCGGCGAGATGGGCATCGCCAACACCACCGCGTCCGCCGCCCTGATCTCGGTCTTCACGGGCGCGGACCCGGCGGAGGTCACCGGGCGCGGCACCGGCATCAACGACGAGACCCTGGCACGCAAGACCGAGGTCGTCCGCCGTGCCATCGAGCTCCACCAGCCGGACCCGGCCGACCCCGTCGGCGTCCTCGCCGCGATCGGCGGCCTCGAACACGCCGCCGTCGTCGGCCTCCTTCTCGGCGGTGCCTCCCTGCGTACGCCGGTCATCCTGGACGGCGTCAGCGCCGGTGCCGCGGCCCTGGTCGCCCGCGCGATCGCCCCCGAGGTGCTCGCGGCCTGCATCGCGGGCCACCGCAGCGCCGAGCCCGGCCATGTGGCCGCGCTGAACAAGCTCGGCCTGCGACCCCTGGTCGACCTCGACCTCCGGCTCGGCGAGGGCACGGGCGCGCTGCTGGCCCTGCCGCTGGTCCAGAGCACGGCACGGGCGATGCACGAGGTGGCGACGTTCGATTCGGCGGGTGTGACGGAGAAGTAGGCACCCCGGGCAGGCCGGGCCGGGCGGGCGCTCCGTAGCACCCACCCGGGCCCCGCCGTACGCTGAACGCATTCTAAAATCCGCACGTCAGGGCTGCTCCAGAGCCGTAGCGCCCACCGCATGCCCGCACGAGGAGCCGCACCCTCATGGCCGAACACCCCGCCTACCCCGTAGGCCTCCGCCTGGCCGGCCGACGCGTGGTCGTCCTCGGTGGCGGCCAGGTCGCCCAGCGCCGCCTTCCCGCCCTGATCGCGGCCGGCGCGGACGTCCTCCTCGTCTCCCCGGCGGCCACCCCCTCGGTGCAGGCCATGGCGGACACGGGCGAGATCACCTGGGAGCGCCGGCCCTACGCCGAGGGCGACCTCGCCGGCGCCTGGTACGCCCTGATCGCCACCAGCGACCACGACGCGAACGTCCGGGCCTCGGCGGAGGCGGAGCGTCACCGTGTCTGGTGCGTCCGCTCCGACGACGCCGACCAGGCGACGGCCTGGACCCCGGCCACCGGCCACAGCGAGGGCGTCACGGTCGCGATCCTCACCACCGACACCAGGTCCCGCGACCCCCGCCACACCGCCGCCATCCGCGACGCGGTCGTCGAGGGCCTGCGCGACGGCACCCTCGTCGCCCCGCACCACCGCACCCGCACCCCCGGTGTCGCCCTCGTCGGCGGCGGCCCCGGCGACCCGGACCTGATCACGGTGCGCGGCCGCCGTCTGCTCGCCGAGGCCGACGTCGTGATCGCCGACCGCCTCGGCCCCCGCGACCTCCTCGCCGAACTGCCTGCGCACGTCGAGGTGATCGACGCGGCCAAGATCCCGTACGGCCGCTACATGGCCCAGGAGGCCATCAACGACGCCCTGATCGAGCACGCCAAGCAGGGCAGGTCCGTCGTACGCCTCAAGGGCGGCGACCCCTTCGTCTTCGGCCGTGGCATGGAGGAGGCCCAGGCCCTCGCCGAGGCCGGCATCCCGTGCACGGTCGTGCCCGGCATCTCCAGTTCCATCTCGGTCCCCGGCGCGGCCGGCATCCCGGTCACCCACCGCGGGGTCGCGCACGAGTTCACCGTGGTCAGCGGCCATGTCGCCCCCGACGACGAGCGCTCCCTCGTCGACTGGCCGGCCCTTGCCAGGCTCACCGGCACCCTGGTGATCCTGATGGGTGTCGACAAGATCGGCAAGATCGCCGAGACCCTCGTCGCGCACGGCAAGCCGGCCGGCACACCCGTCGCCCTGATCCAGGAGGGCACGACCGCCGCCCAGCGCCGGGTCGACGCGACCCTGGCGACGG
The DNA here is from genome assembly GCF_043204795.1 of Streptomyces sp. NPDC047706. NCBI lineage: Bacteria > Bacillati > Actinomycetota > Actinomycetes > Kitasatosporales > Streptomycetaceae > Streptomyces > Streptomyces sp. NPDC047706. The sequence continues at coordinate 231,383 of NZ_JBIDCW010000001.1, forward strand.
TCGCCGAGACGGTCCGCGCGCAGGAGGTCAGGCCGCCGGCCGTCATCGTCGTCGGGGAAGTCGTCGGCGTGGGCCCCGGACCTCAGCGTAACTCGGGGTAACACAACCCCTACCGAGCCGTTGGCACCGTACGTACGACAAGGCAGTATCACCCTGTGGCCGATCTCATCACCGTCGAGGACCCCGACGACCCGCGTCTGCGCGACTACACGGGCCTGACCGACGTCGAACTGCGCCGTAAGCGCGAACCCGCCGAAGGCCTGTTCATCGCCGAGGGTGAGAAGGTCATCCGGCGGGCCAAGGACGCGGGCTACGAGATGCGCTCGATGCTGCTGTCGGCCAAGTGGGTCGACGTCATGCGCGACGTCATCGACGAACTCCCCGCCCCCGTCTACGCGGTCAGCCCGGAACTCGCCGAACAGGTCACCGGCTACCACGTGCACCGGGGCGCCCTCGCCTCCATGCAGCGCAAGCCCCTGCCCACGGCCGCCGAACTCCTGCGGTCCGCCCGCCGGGTGGTCGTCATGGAGTCCGTCAACGACCACACCAACATCGGCGCGATCTTCCGCTCGGCCGCCGCGCTGGGCATGGACGCGGTCCTGCTGTCGCCGGACTGCGCCGACCCGCTGTACCGCCGCAGCGTCAAGGTGTCGATGGGCGCGGTCTTCTCCGTGCCGTACGCCCGCCTGGACTCCTGGCCCAAGGGCCTGGAGTCGGTCCGCGAGGCGGGCCTCACCCTGCTCGCCCTTACCCCCGACGAGAAGGCCAGGCCGCTCGACGAGGCCGCCCCGCACCGGATGGACCGCGTCGCCCTCATGCTCGGCGCGGAGGGCGACGGCCTGTCCACCCAGGCCCTGGTCGCCGCCGACGAGTGGGTCCGCATCCCCATGTCCCACGGCGTCGACTCGCTCAACGTGGGCGCGGCGGCCGCCGTCGCCTTCTACGCGGTCGCGACGGGCCGCCCGCGGCCGTAGCGGGCCTTACGGGGACGCCTCGAACGCCGCCTCGTACCGCTCCGGCATGCGCGGCCCCTCGTCCAGCGGCCGGTACCCGGTCTGCGCGTGCTCCTGCCGCGCACCAGCGCCGCCCCGCTCGTCGCCGAGCCCACGTGCCGACGCCTGGCAGCCCTGCACGACCCCGATGCCGAGCGCCACGAGCAGCGTCACGACCACGAAGACGAACAGCCGCTGCCGCAGCAGCCGGGGATTGGCCGGCCGCCGCCCGGCCCCGATGGGCCGCGCCGGCGGACGACCGCCGCCACGCGGTGAGGTACGACTACCGCTGCCGGAGCGGGTCGTGCTGCGCGCCGGAGTGTTCCGCGAGGCGGGCGTGGCACGCGGCCCGGACCGCGACGGGGAACCCCCGCTTCGAGGAGCACCGCCACCCCGGGACGGCGTCGCGCCCCGCGCCGGAGCGGGCCCCCGCGAGCTGCCCGGACCCCGGGGCGCAGGAGTCACCGGCCCGCCCTGCTGCTGCCGGCGCGGCGCGCGGTCGGGGTAGGTGTCGGCGAGCCGCCCGGTGGGCCGGTCCGCCTCGGCGCTGCGCGGCGCGGGCGGCCGCCCCTCGATCAGACCCTGAGCCTCACGGGCGGCGATCTCCTTCAGCCGCAGGGACAGCTCCAGCGTGCTGGGCCGCTCCTCGGGGTCCTTCGCCAGACAGGCCCGCACGAGGGGAGCCAGCGCGTCCGGCACGCCGTGCAGCTGGGGCTCCTCGTGGACGACGCGGTACAGCATCACCTCGGAACTGCCGTGCCCGAAGGGCGAGTCGCCGGTGGACGCGTAGGCGAGGGTGGCGCCCAGCGAGAACACGTCCGTGGCGGGCGTGACCGCGGCGCCGCGCACCTGCTCGGGCGCGAGGAAGCCGGGGGAGCCGACGGCCGTGCCGACGTGGGTGAGCGTGGAGGCCCCGGTCGCCCAGGCGATGCCGAAGTCGATGATCCTGGGGCCCTTGGGGGAGAGCAGGATGTTGGACGGCTTCAGGTCCCGGTGGACGACCCCGGCCTCGTGCACCGCGACGAGCCCCTCGGACAGGGCGGCCCCGACCGCGGCGACGTCGGCGGCGGCGAGCGCCCCCTCGTCGGCCACCTTGTCGTGCAGGGAGGGTCCGGGCACGTACTGCGTGGCGAACCACGGCCGCTCCGCCTCCAGGTCCGCCGCGACCAGCCGCGCGGTGCACCCGCCGCGGATCCGGCGCGCCGCGGAGACCTCACGGGCGAACCGTGAGCGGAACTCCTGATCCTCCGCGAGATCGGGCCGGATCACCTTCAGGGCGACCCGCTGGCCCTTCTTGTCGGAGCCCAGGTAGACCACGCCCATGCCGCCCGCCCCGAGGCGCCGGTGCAGCCTGAACGAGCCGACGACGCGCGGGTCCTCGCGCCTCAGGCGCATCATCGCCATGTTCATCCCCGCTGCCCGGTCCGTGTGACGTGGCACAGCTTACGTTTCCGTGGCCGCCTGCGCGCAGAGGCCGCGCCCTCTCGGCCGGACGGATTGTCAGTGCCGGGTGCGAGACTTGAGGGGTGGTCAGGGAGCACGCCCCAGAGGCTCCTTTGAGCCGTCCGCGCTCCCAACCATCCTTAGCCGAAGGGGGATTGGGCTCATGAAGGGTGACCGTGTGGAGATAGTCGTGGACGCCGGGGACACGACACGTACGTACGAGGTGGTGGCGAGCAGGGCGGGCCGCAGGGTGGAGACGGCCGTACGCCGAGGTGTCGTGGAAGTGAGCGAAGTCACGCGAACCGGCGTTGTGGTCCGTACGGCGCGGTTCATGGCGAACCGGGTGCTGGCCCTGGTCGAGCAGCCGGTGCCTCGTGAGGACAGCTCGGAAAACCCCTGACACACCGGGCGCCCCCTCCGGGAAGACCCCGAGACCAGGTCCGCTTCTCCACCCAGGGGAGTACACCCCGTTCCACGGCTCATCCTCCGGGAGGCCCGCCAAGCGGTACGAGGGCATGACGCCCGGCACCCCCGCGCGCACCTACATTTGAGGTCAAGCGGCGGGTGCAGCACTCGTCCCCCGAGGTCAGGCACTCGCCGCTGCCGACGACAACTGAACGGTCAGGAGAGGGACCATGGCCTACACGGCACCGCGGACACTGATCCGCGAGCAGGGACGCAGGGCGCACGCCGCGTTCCGCCCGCGCCGCACGGGCCGCCGCCACCCCCTGGTGGCGACGGCCATGGCCCTTCCTCTGGCGGTCCTGCTCCTCGTCGTCTTCGACGGCTGGGAGACAGTGGCCACACAGGCGTCGTCCGTGGGCGTGATGCTGGGGCGCTGAGCGGCGACCCCAGGCCCGGAAGAGCGGTCCGGGCGGGGACATCCACCCATAACCCCGTGGGGACGGGGGTGCGGCGGACGGCACAAATGCCGGCGCAGCTGGGGAGCTGCGCCGGCATTGCTTTTGCCTCCGGCGGCATCCACGGAAGTGCGGCCACCGGCGCCCCCCGGGGCCGTTGCAGAGCCGACCACCTGCTTGCCGATCCGGCGCCACCCATCACCTCCCTCGCGGCCTCACGCCCGGCCGCCGACTCCACACCGCAGTGCCCCGCCCATCCCACGCGCCGCCCCTGCCCGCTTCACCACCCCGCAGCCCCTGCCGTTTCACGCGTCACCACTTGGCCCGGTCGGGCGCCGCCGCTTCACTTCGCGCACCATGACCTCGCCCGTGTCGTGCGCTGCCACCCTCGCCGTTTCGCGCGCCGGCACCACGCCTGCCCCAGGCTGCTTGGCGTGTCACGACTCTGCCCGCACCACGCCCCCTCCCCCCGCACCCCTCAGCGGCACCACGCACCTCCCGCGGCTGCATCACGCGACACCGCCCCTGCCCGCATCACGCGTCACCCCCCCCCGCTTCCCCGCCCCGCCACCCCGGTCTCCTCCCCGCCGTGCGCAACAGGCCCCCGCGGTGGCGTTCCAGGCGGCAACGCCAGCACCCCCGTCACGACCCCGCCCCCGCCGACGTACCCTCCCAGCACCCGTCCCGCTCCGAGGAAGACCTGTGACGCGACCCCTGCTCTCCGACCTGGCCGACCGGGCCAGGATCGCGGCCCACTCGCATACCGGCACCGGCGCCTGCGCCTGCGGAGCGGTGGTCACGCTCGCCGACCGCGACGATGCCACGGTCGTCCGGCACGCGGGCACCGTCGCCAAGGCCCACGCGCCGGGCACCGACGCCGCCGAACTCGCCGCCCGCCTGACGACGGCCGCCCGCATACCCGGCGTGCTGCTTCCTCCGCTGGCCACGGCCCCGGTCATCCTGCACGGCAGGCCGGTGACCTTCTGGCCGTACGGCGGTCCGGTCGACCCCGGCGCTCCGGACGCCGCCCCCTGGGAGGCCGCCGCCACGCTCCTCGCCCGCCTCCACCGCACCCCGCCTCCCGTGCCGCTCCCTGGCATGCGCGGCCCCGCGAAGGCCGCGCGAGCGGTCGGCCGGCTCCGCGTGGCGGCACCCGACCCCGCCGCCGACGCCGTGCTCCGGGCCTGGGCCACCCTCCCCGCCTGGGCCCGCGACGAGGGCCCTCCGCCGGACACCGCCACCCTCTGCCACGGCGACCTCCACCTCGGCCAGCTCGTGCGCCACCCCGGCCCCGACGGCCCGTGGCTGCTGATAGATGTGGACGACCTCGGGTTGGGCCCGGCGGCCTGGGACCTGGCCCGCCCTGCCGCCTGGTACGCCTGCGGACTCCTGCCGCCCGGGGAGTGGACCCGCTTCCTGGACGCGTACCGGGCCTCTGGCGGCCCGGCCGTGCCACCGGAAGGCGACCCCTGGCCCGCCCTGGACGTACCGGCCCGCGCCCTCACCGTCCAGACCGCCGCCCGGACCGTGACCAAGGCCCTCGCTGCGGAGCGGCGCCTGGACGACGTGGAGCGGTCCCTCGTCGACGCCTGTGCCCGAATGGCTTCCATCCCCGCCCAGTTGCCGCGGAACCTCGCGAAGTAGGGTGCAACCGACCGCAGCCGGACAGAGTCTGTCCTGGCGACACACGAAGCAGGACCAACCGGCGAGGAGTTGAGCCGACATGCAGTGCCCGAAGTGTCGTGCGCCCATGCACACGTACAACCGCAACGGCGTCCAGATCGAGCAGTGCTCGGGCTGCCGCGGAATCTTTCTGGACTACGGCGAGCTGGAGGCGCTGACACGCCTGGAGTCCCAGTGGTCCCAGCCTGCGCCGCCGCCCCCGCCCGCTGCGCAGGCGTACCCCGCTCCGCCCGCGCCCGCCTGGGGCGCCCCGCACGGTGGGCACCACGGCGGTCACCACGGTCGGCGTCGTAACAAGAGCTTCGGTCACATGCTCTTCTCCAGCTGAGTGGCACGCACCACGACGAAGCCCCCGGCCGTACGAGACGGCCGGGGGCTTGCCGGTGTGTGGACGATACTGGGATTGAACCAGTGACCTCTTCCGTGTCAGGGAAGCGCTCTCCCGCTGAGCTAATCGTCCTCGGGACCGCGGTCATGACTCCATGCAGCCGATCGCGGGCACTGCGTGCGCGATACTGGGATTGAACCAGTGACCTCTTCCGTGTCAGGGAAGCGCTCTCCCGCTGAGCTAATCGCGCGGGGTGGGACCTTCGAGAAGATCCAGGATCCGAAGATCCAGTGGACGATACTGGGATTGAACCAGTGACCTCTTCCGTGTCAGGGAAGCGCTCTCCCGCTGAGCTAATCGTCCTTGGAGGTGGAGACGGGATTTGAACCCGTGTAGACGGCTTTGCAGGCCGTTGCCTCGCCTCTCGGCCACTCCACCAGGAGTGTAGGGGACCGGGAGGATCCCCTCTTCCTTCGAGCGGACGACGAGGCTCGAACTCGCGACCTCAACCTTGGCAAGGTTGCGCTCTACCAACTGAGCTACGTCCGCCTGTCGTTTCGGTTCGCTTGCGCGGCCCGGCGACGTGTTGAACTCTAGCGGATTCCCGGGCCAGTACAAAAACGCGTTTGTGCAGCGTGCTGCGCTGCACCTGGTCACGGACGCGGCCGGACCACCGGGAAGGACACGGCCGGGCCACCCGCGGGACACCCGCCATAGACTCGACAACGTGCTCGACCTCCCGCCTCTCGCCCGCTTCGGTGACCGCGTCGCCACCGGACTGCTCGACGTCACCAGCGACCCCGCTGCCCTCGACTCCACCGGTTTCTGGGCCGTCGTCGCCGACTTCGAGGGCTGTCTGACCTGCGCGCGGTTCGCGGACGTACGGGAGGAGCCGGTGCCCGCGCCCGTGCCGGGCGCATGGCGCGGCCCGGCCCCCGGCGACTGGACGTCGTCCCTCGATCGCGCCTCGTACATGGAGGGAGTGCGCCGGATACGGCGGCACATCGCGGCCGGCGAGGTCTACCAGGCGAACCTCTGCCGCGTCCTGTCCGCGCCCGTCGCCCGGGACGCCGATCCCGACGCGCTCACGGCGTTGCTGGCCCGCGGCAACCCGGCGCCGTACGCGGGAACGATCCGCCTGCCCGGGCACGGAGTGGAGACGGCGACCGCGTCTCCCGAACTCTTCCTGCGCCGCGACGGCCGGATCGTCGAGTCCGGCCCGATCAAGGGCACCGGTTGCACCGAGGCCGACCTGCTGGAGAAGGACTACGCCGAGAACGTGATGATCGTGGACCTGGTCCGCAACGACCTCGGCCGGGTCTGCGCGTCCGGCACGGTGACCGTCCCCGATCTCTGCGCGGTGGAGAAGCATCCCGGGCTCGTCCACCTGGTGTCCACCGTGCGTGGCGAACTGCGCGACGGTGCCGGCTGGCCGGAACTGCTCGCCGCCGCCTTCCCGCCCGGCTCGGTCACCGGCGCCCCCAAGTCCAGCGCTCTGCGGATCATCGACGCCCTGGAGACGGCGCCCCGGGGGCCGTACTGCGGAGGCATCGGCTGGGTCGACGCCGACCGGGGAACCGGTGAGCTGGCCGTCGGCATCCGCACCTTCTGGTTCGACCGGGCCGAGGGCCTGCTGCGGTTCGGCACCGGCGCGGGGATCACCTGGGGATCGGACCCCGAGGGTGAATGGCGGGAGACCGAACTGAAGGCCGCCCGGCTGCTCGCGGTAGCGTCGGGGGCGTACGAGGTGAGTGGAGAGGGACTGCAATCGTGAAGATCTGGCTCGACGGCAAGCTCCAGGACGCCGAATCCGCCCGTGTCTCCGTCTTCGACCACGGGCTGACCGTGGGCGACGGCATCTTCGAGACGGTCAAGGTGGTCGAGGGCACGCCGTTCGCACTCACCCGCCATCTGGACCGGATGACCCGCTCGGCCCGTGGCCTCGGCTTGCCGGACCCCGACCTGGACGAGGTCCGCCGCGCCTGCGTGGCCGTGCTGGAGGCCGGCCCCATGCCGCTCGGCCGGCTGCGCATCACGTACACCGGAGGCCACGGTCCGCTCGGTTCCGACCGCGGCGAGCACGGTCCGACCCTGGTCGTCGCCGTCGGCGAGACCCGCCGCCGCCCGGACTCGACCGCCGTGATCACGGTCCCCTTCACCCGCAACGAGCGCGGTGCCCTCACCGGCCTGAAGACCACCTCGTACGCCGAGAACGTCGTGGCCCTGGCCCGCGCCCACGAACAGGACGCCTCCGAGGCGCTGTTCGCCAACACCGTGGGGCAGCTCTGCGAGGGCACCGGTTCGAACGTCTTCGTCGTCCTCGACGGTGAGATCCACACCCCGCCGGTCTCCTCCGGCTGCCTCGCGGGCATCACCCGCGCGTTGACGGTCGAGTGGACCGGCGCCGGCGAGACCGACCTGCCCCTGGACGTGCTGGAACGGGCCGACGAGGTCTTCCTGACGTCCACGCTGCGCGACGTCCAGGCCGTCCACCGCGTCGACGGCCGCGAACTGCCGGGCGCCCCGGGCCCGGTGACGGCGAAGGCCATGCGGATCTTCGAGGAGCGGTCGGGCGACGACCTCGACCCGTAGAACGCCGGGACATCCGGCAGACCTGGGGAGCAGGACGGGGTAGAACTCCCTGATGACCACCACCCTGCGGCCGACCGAGCCGCTTCAGCGCGCGGCCGACGGAACGCTCTCCCGCCACTACCAGGTGTGCGTGAACAGCCGTCCCGTCGGCGCGGTACACCTCGGCACGTCAGCCGCCTTCGGCCACTCGGTGGCGCGTATCCTCGCACTGCGCATCGAGGAGCCGGACCGCCGGCGCGGGCGCGGCACGGTCGCCGCCCTCGCCGCCGAGGAGGTGGCGCGCGGCTGGGGCTGCCGGCAGATCGAGGCGGCCGTCCCCGGCGACGCCGAGGCGGCGCTCCGGCTCGTCACGGCGCTCGGTTACGTCCCGCGAAACCGCGGCATGGAGAAGCACCTCGGCGACACCCCGCCCGAACTGCCCGCCGGCAGCCACGCGCGGCCCATGACCGAGGACGATTTCGCCGCATGGCTCGTGCACGAGTCGGAGCACTACGCGCGCACCTGGATCGAGCGAGGGGTCCCCGAGCCCCAGGCCTACGCCAAGGCGCGCGACGACCACGACCGGCTCCTGCCGGACGGAGTGGCCACGGACGACATGCTGTTCAGCGTCCTGGAACACGACGGGAGGCGGGTGGGCACCCTGTGGCTGGCGCTGCAGGACGACAAGGCCTACGTCTTCGACGTCGAGACCGACGCGCCGCACCGCGGACGAGGGCACGGCCGCACGCTCATGCTGCTCGCCGAGCGCCAGACGATCGCGGCCGGCCTGCACGTCCTCGGCCTCAACGTGTTCGCCGGGAACACCCCCGCCGAGCGGCTCTACGAGTCACTCGGCTACGAGACGACGCGGCGCACCTTCTACAAGACCCTGCTCTGAGGGCCCGGGCGTCAGTCCTGCCCGGCCAGCAGCCGGTCCGCGATCTCCTCGACGCGCTCGCGCAGCCCCTCCTGGCTCTTGCCGCCGTCGAGGCGCTCGCCGCCGATCACGTACGTGGGGGTGCCGGTCACGCCGATCGCCTTGCCCTCCGCCTGGTCGGCGTCGACGATCAGGATGTGCCGGCCGTCGATCAGCGCGGTGTCGAACTCCTCGGCGTCCAGGCCGAGTTCCCGGGCCACCTCGACCAGGAAGGGTTCCCCTGCACGGTCCAGTTCCTCGACCCGGGCCAGCACCGCCTCGACGTACGTCCAGCCCTGCCCCTGCTCGGCGGCCTCCTCGGCGGCCTGCGCGGCGGCGAAGGAGTGCTTGTGCTTCTCCAGCGGGAAGTGCCGCAGCCGCAGTTCGAGCCGGTCGCCGTAACGGGCGCGCAGGGCGCGCAGGTCGTCCAGGGCGCTGCGGCAGTCCGTGCACTGGAGTTCGCACCAGACGTCGAGGACGGGCGCGGGGCGGGCGGAGGAGTCGTTCATGGGGCCAGTCTTCCAGCACCGGCGCACCGGACCCAATCGGCTCCCGGCCCCCATGCCTACGGCTGACCTGGACCGGGTGGGCCGCGGCGCCGGCCCGGCGTCGCGGGCGCTGTTCCCGCACGACCACCACCGCCCCGAGTCGTACGTCCCACCTGCACCTGCGGAGGAGCCGACCCGGAGATGTCCCTGATGTCAGGGCGGGGCATGGCCTGGCGGGGTTCGGGAGGTGCAGGATGGAAGAGGCGAAGCACACCGCCCGCCCGAGGCTGTCTGGAGGACCGGATGATTGCCGAGACCGTGTGTTCCGCCGTTGCCGCGGCCGGCCTGGGCATCGCCGCGGTGACGGCGTTCCGCAGGCGCTTCCTCACGGCCGCCCGTATCGCGGCCTATGCGCTGGTCCCTCTCGGACTGGTGATGACCGGTGTCGTGGAATGGGCCGCGGACACCGCCTTCAGCCCGGTGGCGTGGGCGGGCTTCGGCGTCCTCGGCGGTGCCTGGGTGCTGTTCGCGGGCACGCGGGCGGTGGAGCGGCGACGCGGCCGCAAGGGCCGCGCGGCGACCACGGCGGCCCCGCACGACCCGGTGGCCACGCAGGCGTCGGCGCCCTCCCTGGGCCCGGCGTCCCGCCCGGACCCCCAGCAGCCCCGCACCAAGCCGCAGGCAGCGCCCCGTGCGGACGCCGCGGACGACTTCAGCGACATCGAGGCCATCCTCAAGAAGCACGGCATATGACACCCGTGACGGCGGTCTGAAAGGACCCGGCGCTCCGGATGATCGGAAGCTGTCCGGCTCGCACCACAGACGCGCAGGTGATCACGGATTTCGGCGATCTCGCGCACATCCGTGCGTCTTGATCGCGTGGGGGCCGCCCCCTGCGTCATCATCACCGCGAGATGCTGGACACGACACAGAGCGATGCCGCGCCGCCGAAGGACGAGCCGCGCGGGTGCCTCTTCGCCCTTTCCCAGCCACCGCTGATGATCTTCCTTGCGGTGATCGGGTGTCTGCTGCTCATGGCTGCGTTGCACGATCTGTTCCTGCTGTGAGCCGTACGCGCGGTCCCCGGCGCCACCCGCCGGGAACCGCGTCGGCATCGACGTTCCGCCGGTCGGCCCACAGGCCGTGATCGCGTTCGGGCGTCAGCCCGCCGCCTCCTTCCGGCGCGCCCGGTAGGCGGCCACGTGAAGGCGGTTGCCGCAGGTGCGGCTGTCGCAGTAGCGCCGCGAGCGGTTGCGGGAGAGATCGACGAAGGCGCGCCGGCAGTCGGGTGCCTCGCAGCGCCGCAGCCGCTCCCGCTCGCCGGCGACCACGAAGAAGGCCAGCGCCATCCCGCAGTCCGCCGCCAGGTGGTCGGCGACGGAGGCGCCGGGCGCGAAGTAGTGCACATGCCAGTCGTAGCCGTCGTGATCCGTGAGGCGGGGCGTGGTGCCGGCGGCGGCGACCAGTTCGTTGATCATCCCGGCCGCGGCGCGGCAGTCCGGCGCCGCGAAGATTCCGGCGAACCGGCCGCGGATCTTGCGCACCGCCGAGAGGTCGAGCTCCGAGAGCACTCCGACATCGCTGATCTCGTGGTTTCGTACGAATTCCGCGAGAGCCGCGACATCCGGCAGCCCGTCCGGCGTCGTCTCGTCCTCCGGTGCGGTGTTCACCAGATCGACCACGGTGTCGAGCGCGCACCGGGTGTCGTGGGTGATCAGCACGTTTCGCTCCCTGGCCTGGGGGTCGGGCGGGCGCCCGCCGATGCTGGCCGATGGTAGTGGCTCCCGGCCACCGCCCCGGCGGCTCCGGAGGCACCGGGCCGCGCCTGCTCGTTGAACGCGGCCGGGCCAGCCACGGTTCCCGACGGGCCCAGGGGCCCGTCGCCGAGCGCCGGGGGGAGCGGCTCCCACGCAGACCGGCGCCGCCCCCGCAGGATGTGCGGTGGCAGCGTGCTGTGTGCCGTATGAGGTTGTCCTGGGCGCCATGGGGCCTGCCCGGAGGATCGTGCCGGAGACGGGCCCTGGCGGCTTCACGGTGACCGATCAGCGCCGTGGCCCGCTCCGGCCCGGTCCGCCGGACAGGCCCGAGCCGTCTCCCCGAGTGGACGGCCGGGCAGCTTGGTGGTGGCCTCGCCCTAGCTTTCCGCCAGGATGTGCGAGAGCTCCTGGTCGAGGTCGAAATGCCGGTGTTCTGTGCCGGGCGGCACGGCGGCGTCGGTTCGCTTCAGGAACGACTCCAGGGCCCGCGCCGGGGCCTCGAGCAGCGCTTCCCCCTCGGGGGAGCTCAGGGCGATGCAGACGACGCCCTGACCGTGGCTGCGCGACGGCCAGACACGGACGTCGCCGGTTCCTGTGGGCCGGTGAAGCCCCTCGGCGAGGAGGTCGCGGGCGAACACCCACTCGACGGTCTCCTCGGCTCCGGTGTGGAAGGTGGCGTGCACGGCGTAGGGGTCGGCCGTGTCGTACCGCAGGCCTGCGGGGACAGGCAGGGAGGACTCGCTCGACACAACGAGGCGCAGGTGCAGCTCGCAGCTGACCGTGGTGTTCATAAGCGCCAGGGCCTTTCGCTCAGTGTGCGCTCGGGGATTCGCACGTCGGCGAAATCGACATGCCACCTACGGTGCCGTTGTAAACCCCTCTGAGGGTTTTGAGCGCGTTTACGTAACTCTTCCGGCCGAGAACCTGTTCGCCCGATACACCCATTCCGGTGACCGGAATCGTTCGGGTAGGGTTTGGCCGTATGAATACGGGGAGTAGCAAGGCCGGCGAGATCGCCGTGGCCGCCGACGAGACGGGGACGCGCCGCGTCGAAGGTGAGCGTGCGCTCGGTTCCCGGGCGCCCGAGTTCATCAAGGCACGGCGCCTGCTCCATGTGAGCTGGCAGGTGGGCGTCTTCCTCGTCGGCCTCGCGGTCGTGGTCACCGGCGTCATCCTGCTGCCGCTGCCGGGTCCCGGCTGGGTGATCATCTTCGGCGGCATGGCGATCTGGGCGACCGAGTTCGTCTGGGCCCAGTTGGTGCTGCGCTGGACGAAGCGCAAGGTCACCGAGGCGGCACAGCGCGCACTCGATCCCAAGGTGCGCCGGCGCAACATCATCCTGACGTCGGTCGGCTGTGTGATCGTGGCCGCGATCGTGGGGTTCTACCTCTGGAAGTTCGGCTTCATGATGCCGTGGAAGATCAAGGACCAGTGATCCACGGAGCGGGGTGCGGGGGCGGCCCATCCTGGTCACCCGCACCCGCTGACATGGGGTAATGTTCTTCCTGCGCCCGGGCGATTAGCTCAGTGGGAGAGCGCTTCGTTCACACCGAAGAGGTCACTGGTTCGAACCCAGTATCGCCCACCCGGAACACGGCCCATCTGCGAGACAGCAGGTGGGCCGTTGTCGTGTCGTCTGCGACTGCCGCGGTGGCGCGCACTGCCGGGTTCCGGAATTCCGTCGCGTTTCTCGGGAGGTACGACCGGCGGGGCGTTCCTCCCGGCCTCGAGTTCAGGATCAGTGGATCCGACACGGCGTCACTCTTCATTGGCGTAAGGGCTTTTGAGGGTGACCCCCTCAATTTGCCGAAGAGCGCTGCGGCACGGGCGGCGGCGCCTGTTCAGGAGTGTCGTCCAGGCCGCCGGGTACACCATGAGCACGCGTACTCAGAACGTACTTGGATGGTGTACGGGAATGTCCCCCTACGGGCAGACTCGGCGCATGGACTGGACCCACTACCGCTTCCGCAGCCTGTGGCCACTGCCCGCCGCACCCGCCGCCGTGTACGGGGTGCTGGAGCGGCCCGAGGAGTATCCGCGCTGGTGGCACCAGGTGCGCGAGGTCGAGCGGAGGGACACCACGACGGGCGTGATCCGGATCCGGTCGATCCTCCCGTACGACATGACCTTCACCGCGCGCCAGGTGCGCCGCGATCCCGGGGCGGGGGTGCTGGAGATCGCGATGTCCGGCGACATCGAGGGCTGGGCGCGCTGGACGGTCACCGCTGCGGGCGGCGGGTGTCTCGCTCGCTACGACCAGGTGGTGGACGTGAACAAGCCGCCGCTGCGGCGGTTCGCCGTGCCGGGGAGGCCGGTCTTCCGTGCCAACCACTGGCTGATGATGCGAGCCGGACGGCGAGGACTGCTGGCGTACTTGGGCCACGATCCCCAAGCGGTTTGAAGGAAGCGCCGGGGCACCTGTATCGTTCACTGCGTTCCCGGGCGATTAGCTCAGTGGGAGAGCGCTTCGTTCACACCGAAGAGGTCACTGGTTCGAACCCAGTATCGCCCACCGGGAAGGCCGGTCCGCCGTGGCGGACCGGCCTCTTTCATGTGCGCCGGGCGGTCAGGCCGCCGCCGCGAGTCCCGGCCGCAGAGGCCATGCCGGGTCCACCGCCTCCTCGTTGCCGGTGCGCGCGAACCACGCCTGCAGGCCACGCGCCTGCGCCGCGTGCCAGACCGCCTGCAAGGTGTGCAGCTCGGCGGGGGACAGACGCTCCAGCCGGGACGCGAAACGGCGCCCTATGGCCCGCACCAGTTCGAGGGAGGCCATCGCGTCCGCCGCCGCGTCGTGCGCGCCGTCGAGCGGGACGCCGTAGTGCTCGCACAGGTCGGTGAGCGTGCGGCGGCCCTTGCGGTAGCGGTCCAGGTGCTTGTCCAGCACCCGCGGGTCCAGCACCAGCAGGGGTACCGACTCGAACCAGCGGCTCAGTGACGAAGCGCGGTGCCGGCGCAGCTCGCGGTCCAGCAGTGTCAGGTCGAACGGTGCGTTCATCACCACCAACGGCCGCCCGGTGCCCGCCTGTTCGGCGAGCTCGGTGGCTATCTCGTACATCACCGGTGCCGGCCAGCGGCCGTTGCGCGCCAGGTGATCCTCCGTCAGCCCGTGCACCGCCGTCGCCTCGGCGGGCACGGGCACGCCCGGGTTCACCAGCCAGTGGTGCATCCGGGGTCGCGTGCCAGGGGCGTCCTGGACGACGAGGGCGGCCGACACGATCCGGTCGGTCTCGACGTCCACGCCCGTCGTCTCTGTGTCGAATGCCGCCAGCGGGCCCTCGTACCAGCACGTCATACCTACACAACTCCTCGTTCACCCACGGCAGCTGACGCACCGTCTTCTGCCCGTTTGGTGATACCCGGGCTGTTTGCGCCGTACGCCGGGGGGAGACAACAGAAGTACGGGTCGGCGCAGTTCAGCGGCATGTTTCGCGGGCACGGCCCGGCGCGGGGAAATCCACTTTGCCTGGAAGGCTGCCGGCCATGGCGATAGCGCAGCCCGAGCGGGGCGGGCTGCTGCCCGAACGCACGGGCCCCCATCGCGGATCACTCGCCACCACCGCCTGCATGGAGACACTGCAGGTGGGTTATCTGCACGCCGTCGCGGCCGCCGCCGGCTGCTCACTGTCCCAGCCCTTTCCCGACAACGGCATCGACTGGCACGTCAGCCACAGCGCGCCCGGGCACACGGTCGACGACGAGGTCACCATCAAGGTGCAGCTCAAGGCCACGTACCAGATCGCACCCAAGCCGCCCGGCCGCTTCTTCTCCTTCACGCTCGACAACGACCACCTGGCGAAACTCGCCCGCACCCCGGTCTCGGTGCACAAGATCCTCGTCGTGATGCTCGTCCCGCGCTCGCAGGACGACTGGCTGCGCGCCAGCCACGACCGGCTCGACCTCAGGCACTGCTGCTACTGGGTCAACCTCGCCGGCCACCCCGTCACCGGCCGGCACCGGACCAACGTCCGCATACCGACCGCACGCATCTTCGACGACCGGGCGCTGTGCGAGATCATGACCCGGGTCGGGACGGGAGGCAGACCATGACGCACCGCCCGCTCGACGAGCACCTGCGGCCCGTGCGGCCGCACCCGGAGGCTCCCTGGGACCAGCCGCCCGAGCCCGGCCAGGTCGACCCCGCCGTGCTCGGCGCGCTGCTGCACCGGCACGGCTGGCAGCGGCGCGGCGGCGCCGCCGGGCGCTACGGCCGCTGGACACCTCCCGGACCCGCCGCGGGCGGCACCAGCCTGCTCGTGCCGGAGAGCCGGGCCTTCCCCGACAGCGACGACCTGCTCGCCGAGGCTCTGCTGGCCCTCTCCCGAAGCGCCATGCCGTCGGCGCGCGAGGTGCTCGTCGGGCTGAGCGTGCCCAGCGACGAGATCCGCTGGTGGCGTGACGTACCCGCCGGGCCGGCGGGGGCGGCGTCCTGGGCCGTCGAGGAGCAACTGCGCTCCGCCGCCCGCCAGACGCTGCTCGCCGGGGCGCTCGCCACGCGCGCGCGTGCGGGGTACTACGGCGCCCGGCACAAGCGCGCCGCCGCCGTGATGCTGGAGAGCGTCCTGGTCGGCGCCGCGACCGGCGGTCGCGGCCTCACCGCCTTCGTCCCGGTCGTCCCGGCCCGCCCGCTCGCCCTGCGCCTCCACCAGGCGCTCTACGCCGTCCGCGAGGCCATCGACTACCAGCGCGCCACCGGTGGCATGGACGCCTTCGACGGGGCCGTGGAAGCAGGTGTGAGCCGCGAGCTGACCGAGGCCCTCGTCACGCTGGTCCGGGGCACGGAGGGGGCGCGCGTCGCCGTCGAGTGGGCGCCCGGCGCCGGTCCGCCCGAAGGGGGCGCCGCCCCCGGCGAGGCCGTCGAGTTCTCGCCGGGCGACCTGCCGGTGCTGCGCGAGGCCGGGGCCCGCTTCCTGCGCGAGGAGCCGTCCGTGCCGGTGCGGATCACCGGCGAGGTGGTCCGGATGCGCAGGTCGGAGCGGCGCGGGGAGGGGACGGTGCGGCTGCGGGTGCTGGCCGGGGCCGAGATCCCGCACGTGCGGCTCACCCTGGACGAGGAGGACTACCGGATCGCCGGGCAGGCCCACCTCGTCGGGCTGCCGGTGCGGGTGCACGGGCGGCTGGAGAGCCGCGGCGGCTTCCGCAGGCTGACGGGTGCCTCAGGGGTCGCACCGGTGCAGGTGGACGAGGCGGAGCGGGACCAGCTGCTGAAGTCGTTGCAGGAGAACCTCGACTTCTTCGAGGAGGTGTGCGGCGGGGAATGATTTCGCCTGGGGTGGTCCGGGGTCGGTACGATCGCTTATTGCGCGCGCTCTCGGTACGGCGCCGCTTCCACCTTCAGTCAGGAGAGACCGGTGTCAGACGTCCGTGTGATCATCCAACGCGATTCCGAGCGGGAAGAGCGCACGGTGACGACGGGCACCACGGCCGCCGACCTCTTCGCCGGCGAGCGCTCCGTCATCGCGGCGCGCGTGGGCGGTGAGCTGAAGGACCTGACCTACGCACTCGGTGACGGCGACGAGGTCGAGGGCGTCGAGATCTCCTCCGAGGACGGCCTGAACATCCTGCGCCACTCCACCGCGCACGTCATGGCGCAGGCCGTGCAGGAGCTGTTCCCCGAGGCCAAGCTGGGCATCGGCCCGCCGGTCAAGGACGGCTTCTACTACGACTTCGACGTCGAGAGGCCGTTCACGCCCGAGGATCTCAAGGCCGTCGAGAAGAAGATGCAGGAGATCCAGAAGCGGGGGCAGAAGTTCTCGCGCCGGGTGGTGACCGACGAGGCCGCCCGCGAGGAGCTGGCCGACGAGCCGTACAAGCTGGAGCTGATCGGCCTCAAGGGCTCCGCGTCCAGCGACGACGGCGCCGACGTCGAGGTCGGCGCCGGTGAGCTGACGATCTACGACAACCTGGACGCCAAGACCGGCGAGCTGTGCTGGAAGGACCTCTGCCGTGGTCCGCACCTGCCCTCGACCCGCCTGATCCCGGCGTTCAAGCTGATGCGCAACGCGGCCGCCTACTGGCGCGGCAGCGAGAAGAACCCGATGCTCCAGCGGATCTACGGCACCGCCTGGCCCTCCAAGGACGAGCTGAAGGCGTACCTGGAGTTCCTCGCCGAGGCCGAGAAGCGGGACCACCGCAAGCTGGGCAGCGAACTCGACCTGTTCTCCGTCCCGGAGCAGATCGGCTCCGGCCTCGCCGTCTTCCACCCCAGGGGCGGCATCATCCGCCGGGTGATGGAGGACTACTCGCGGCGCCGCCACGAGGAGGAGGGCTACGAGTTCGTCTACACCCCGCACGCGACGAAGGGGAAGCTCTTCGAGACCTCGGGCCACCTGGACTGGTACGCCGAGGGCATGTACCCGCCCATGCAGCTCGACGAGGGCGTGGACTACTACCTCAAGCCCATGAACTGCCCGATGCACAACCTGGTCTTCGACGCACGCGGCCGGTCGTACCGCGAACTGCCGCTGCGGCTGTTCGAGTTCGGCACCGTCTACCGGTACGAGAAGTCCGGCGTCGTGCACGGCCTCACCCGCGCGCGCGGGTTCACACAGGACGACGCGCACATCTACTGCACCCGTGAGCAGATGTCCGAGGAGCTGGACAAGACGCTCACCTTCGTCCTCGGCCTGCTGCGCGACTACGGCCTGACCGACTTCTACCTGGAGCTGTCCACCAAGGACCCGGAGAAGTTCGTCGGCTCGGACGAGGCCTGGGAGGAGGCGACCGAGACGCTGCGCCAGGTCGCCGAGAAGCAGGGGCTGCCGCTGGTCCCGGACCCGGGCGGCGCCGCCTTCTACGGGCCGAAGATCTCCGTGCAGGCCAAGGACGCCATCGGGCGCACCTGGCAGATGTCGACCATCCAGCTCGACTTCAACCTGCCGGAGCGCTTCGACCTGGAGTACACCGCCGCGGACGGCTCCAAGCAGCGTCCCGTCATGATCCACCGGGCGCTGTTCGGCTCCATCGAGCGGTTCTTCGCGGTGCTCCTGGAGCACTACGCGGGTGCCTTCCCGGCCTGGCTCGCGCCCGTCCAGGCGATCGGCATCCCGATCGGCGACGCACACGTCGAGTACCTGGAGAAGTTCGCCGCCGCGGCGAAGAAGAAGGGGCTGCGCATCGAGGTGGACTCCTCGTCCGACCGGATGCAGAAGAAGATCAGGAACGCCCAGAAGCAGAAGGTGCCCTTCATGGTCATCGCGGGAGACGAGGACATGGCGAACGGCGCCGTCTCCTTCCGCTACCGCGACGGCTCCCAGGAGAACGGCATTCCCGTCGACGAGGCCATCGCCAAGATCGCGCAGGTCGTCGAGGAGCGTACGCAGGTCTGACGTATCGGGAAGGGTCCCGGGGCGCTGCTCTCAGCCCCTGGGACCCTTCGTTGTGACGCGAGGGCCGAGGAGCCGCTCGGTACGGTGCCCCGTCCGGGCCTGGTGCGTGCCGTCCTCCTCGGCGCGGCTGGGCCCAGGTGGTGCCCCCGCTGGGCTGGGCCCGGAGCGTGGGTCGTGGTCCTCCCGCCTGGCTGGGACCGGAGCGCAGCCGTCCTTCCCCGGCCCGGCCGGTCCTGGAGCGCGCCCTCGTCCACCGGCCCCGGCCGGCCCTCGAACAGCGCCCTCGTCCACCGGCCCCGGCCGGGCCTTCGGCTGTGCTCCGCGAGCCCCGGCGACACGCCGCGAATGGGCGAAGCCATATGCTGCCTTGCATGACGAGTGAGCCGGAGCAGCAGATCGGAGTGGGGACGCAGGACGCGTTCCAGCGCCTGTGGACGCCCCACCGGATGGCCTACATCCAGGGCGAGAACAAGCCCACCGGTCCGGGTGCCGACGACGGCTGCCCCTTCTGCTCGATCCCGGCGAAGTCCGACGAGGACGGACTGGTCGTCCGGCGCGGTGCGCAGGTCTACGCGGTGCTGAACCTGTACCCGTACAACGGCGGCCACCTCATGGTCGTGCCGTACCGCCATGTCGCCGACTACACGGACCTCACCGAGCCCGAGACGGCGGAGCTGGCCGCGCTGACCAAGGAGGCGATGACGGCACTGCGCACCGCGTCGGGCGCCCAGGGCTTCAACATCGGCATGAACCAGGGCGCTGTCGCCGGCGCGGGCATCGCCGCGCATCTGCACCAGCACATCGTGCCGCGCTGGGGCGGTGACACGAACTTCATGCCGGTCGTGGGGCACACGCGCGTGCTGCCGCAGCTGCTGGCCGACACCCGGAAGATGCTGGCGGAGGCCTGGCCGACGGCGTGAGACCGCCGTCCGGTGGTGGTACGGCGCCTGCCGACGTCCGTCCCACCACCGGGTCGCCTACGCGTCGTACAGGTCCGCCTTGCGCGGCGAGGGGTCCTGTACCGCCGTGCTGAGGAACGACGAGCGGTTGCCGAACTTCTCGGTGTCCACCCCGTTCTCCTCCAGCACCCGGATCGCCGCCGAGTGGACCACGCGCAGCACCGGCGTGGCGGCACGCAGCGCGTCGTCGGCCATGAACCGGTGCCGCCAGGGCTTCGCGGCCCACGCGTGCCGCAGACCGAAGGGCTCGGGCAGGGCCAGCGAGCCGCCGAGCCAGTTCAGCAGCGGCGGGTACCAGGTCAGCGGCGCCCGGACGGCCACCCGCACCACCTCGTCGGCGTCGACCAGCGGAAGCTTCACCGTCCGCGTCTCCCAGCGCTTCACCGACTTCTGCACCGACTTCTCCTTCGCCGCCGGCTTGGAGGTGAAGAGTGGGTGCACCGGTCCCAGGGCGTGGCCGGTGACCTCGATGCGCAGGGTCTCGTAGAGCACGGTCACGGTAATCAGCATGGTGATCACGAGCTGACCGTCCCAGAGCGTCCACTGCACGCCCAGGTAGTGCCGGTCACCGCTGCCGAACTGCTGCTTGTTGCAGATCTCCTGTATCGCGTGCGACTTGACCTGGTACGCCTCGACGTCCGTGCCACCGGGCCGGGACACCGCCGTCGCGTTCTCGCCGATCGGCGTCACGACCCAGTGCCGTATCGACGGCTTCGGGAAGCCGCCCGTGTTCAGCGGGCCGCGTTCCAGCATGCGCAGCTGATCGTGGATGGACCGTACGACGTCCCAGCTGCGGAACGGGTGAATCTCCCGGTCGGGATCGGCCGGGGAGAGATCCTCGGCGAGCTGCCAGCTGCCCCAGCGGGTGCCCATGCCGAGTATGCCCTTGGGCCCGGCGTAGAAGACGGAGTTGGACTGCTGCTCGGCGCTCAGCCGGGCGAGGGACTGGCGCAGCTGCTCGGCGGCGGTCTCGCCGGGGCTGCTCGGCACCGCCTCGGGCACCTTCGCGCCGACGCTGCTGCCCGACAGCAGGCTGTCCCAGCGCTCCCGCAGGTCCTTCGCGGTGCGTTCGCAGATCTGCTTGGCCCAGAACCAGCCGATCACCGGCATGACGACAGCCGCGCGCGCGTACCAGGCCCAGAAGCCGGTGAACGGCATCTGGACCAGGAGGATCACGGCCAGTGCCCCGACCGCGACGAGCAGCGTGGTGGCGAGCGTCGAGGCCCGCTTGTCCTCGCGGCGGGCGATGGTCGTGCGGATCGTGAACACCATCAGCCAGACCAGCAGCCCGGGCAGGAAGAGCAGACCGCACAGGACCATGACGATCGTGAGCAGGTTGTCGCGCTCCCGCCGGATGCGGTTGGCCGCGAGGCAGTGCTCGACGACCACCTGGGGCTCCGCGCCGAAGGACTGGATCAGCGGCTCCCGGCCGGAGCCGAGCATGCGGTCGACCACCGCCCGGGAGAACGCCTCGCCCAGGTTGGGCCGGAAGATCCTCGCCCACTTCTGGCCGGGCTTCACGGTCGACTCGTGCCATTCGTTGTTGGCCTTGAGTATCTCCTCGACCTCGTTGTCCCGGTACGCCGCCGAGGCAAGCGCGTACGTGGCCGTCTGCCCCTCGTCGCCCGTGCGCGGCACCTGCGGCCCGAAGATGTCCGCGTAACCGCTGTCAACGGTCATTCCCGCCCCCGATCGCCGCCACTGTCGCTCCTGCGGCCTTCCCGACTTCCGTGCTCCGCACACCTGTTGATCAGGCCATCAGCGTATCCCCAGGCGCCGGCATACGTCGGCGGACGGCCGAAGCCGCCCGCCGGCCCCGGGGCAACCGCTTCGGCCCGGCCGCGTGCGCGCGCCCCGGTACAACTGCGCGGCGCCGCACGCCCCTTGTGCGCCTCCTAGGAAGCTTCCCGCTCCAGTTTCCGCAGCCGCTCCGCGACTTGGGCGGGCATCGGCTCGTGCCGCGCGTACCGCCGGCTGAACCGCGCGGTCCCGTGCGACAGCGAGCGCAGATCGACGGCGTAGCGCCCGATCTCGATCTCCGGCACCTCGGCGCGTACGACGGTGCGCCCGCCGGCGGTCTGCTCGGTGCCCAGCACCCGGCCGCGCCGCCCCGACAGGTCGCTCATCACGGTGCCCACGTAGTCGTCGCCGACCAGCACGCTCACCTCGGCCACCGGCTCCAGCAGATGGATCTTCGCGTCGGCCGCGGCCTCCCGCAGCGCGAGCGCGCCCGCGGTCTGGAACGCGGCGTCCGAGGAGTCCACCGAGTGCGCCTTGCCGTCCAGCAGCGTCACCCGCACGTCGACCAGCGAGTGTCCCGCGGCGACCCCCTTGGCCGCCTGTGCGCGGACGCCCTTCTCGACCGACGGGATGAACTGGCGCGGCACCGCGCCGCCGACGACCTTGTCGACGAACTCGATGCCCGAGCCGCCGGGCAGCGGCTCCACCTCTATCTCGCAGATGGCGTACTGCCCGTGGCCACCGGACTGCTTCACATGCCGGCCGCGCCCGCCCGCCTTGGTCGCGAACGTCTCCCGCAGCGAGACCCTGTGCGGCACGACGTCGACCTGGACGCCGTACCGGCTGCGCAGCCGCTCCAGCGCGACGTCGGCGTGCGCCTCGCCCAGGCACCACAGGACCACCTGGTGGGTGTCCTGGTTCTGCTCCAGCCGCATCGTCGGGTCCTCCGCGACCAGCCGGGCCAGGCCCTGGGAGAGCTTGTCCTCGTCCGGCTTGCTGTGGGCCTGGATGGCGAGCGGCAGCAGGGGGTCGGGCATGTCCCAGGGCTCCATCAGGAGCGGGTCGTCCTTGGCGGAGAGGGTGTCGCCGGTCTCCGCGCGGTTCAGTTTCGCCACGCAGGCCAGGTCACCGGCGACGCAGTGCGACACGGGGCGCTGCTGTTTCCCGAACGGCGTGGACAGGGCACCGACGCGCTCGTCGACGTCGTGGTCCTCGTGGCCCCGGTCGGTCAGCCCGTGCCCGGAGACGTGCACGGTCTCGTCCGGCCGCAAGGTCCCGGAGAAGACCCGCACGAGTGAGACGCGGCCGACGTACGGGTCGGAGGAGGTCCGCACGACCTCCGCGACCAGCGGTCCGTCCGGGTCGCAGGGATTCACCTCGCGTGGCCTGCCGTCGATGGTGGTGACCTTGGGCGGGTCGTGCTCCAGCGGGGTCGGGAAGCCGCCGGTGACCAGCTCCAGCACCTCGACCGTGCCGAGCCCCTGCCGGGCGCCGTCGGTCGCGGGGGCGGCGGCCAGGACGGGGAAGAACGACCCGCGCGCGACAGCCCTCTCCAGGTCCTGCACGAGCGTCTTGACGTCGATCCGCTCACCGCCGAGGTAGCGGTCCATGAGGGTCTCGTCCTCGCTCTCGGCGATGATGCCCTCGATCAGGCGGTTGCGGGCCTCCTCGATCAGCGGCAGCTGGTCCTCACCCGGCTCGGACTCCTTGCGCTCGCCCGTTGAGTAGTCGAACAGCTTCTGCGACAACAGCCCGGTCAGACCGGTCACGGGCGCGTGCCCGTCCGGTCCCGGCGGGCCGTGCAGCGGCAGGTAGAGCGGCAGCACCGCGTCCGGGTCGTCGGCGCCGAAGGCCTCGGCGCAGATCCGCGTCATCTCCTCGAAGTCCGCCCGGGCGGCCTCCAGGTGCGTGACGACGATGGCGCGCGGCATGCCGACGGCCGCGCACTCCTCCCACACCATGCGGGTCGAGCCGTCCACGCCGTCCGAGGCCGAGACGACGAAGAGGGCCGCGTCCGCCGCTCGCAGACCGGCCCGCAGTTCCCCGACGAAGTCGGCGTATCCGGGGGTGTCGAGAAGGTTGACCTTGATGCCGTCCCACTCGACCGGTACCAGGGACAGCTGCACCGAGCGCTGCTGCCGGTGCTCGATCTCGTCGTAGTCGGACACGGTGCCGCCGTCCTCCACGCGGCCCGCCCGGTTCACCGCTCCCGCGGTCAGCGCGAGAGCCTCCACCAGAGTCGTCTTCCCCGCTCCGCAGTGGCCGACCAGCACCACATTCCGTACGGACGCGGGTCGGTCGGCCGCCACTGCCCTGCCGGCGGCTCCGGGGTGTGCGTTGGCCTTGTCGCCCATGATTCTGCCTCCCGTGCACGGTGAGGTCACTGTGGGCGCGGACACGCGGGACCCTCCTCCAGAGGGGACACCCCCGGCTGGGCGGCTCCGGCGACGCCCGCGATTCTTCGAGCTTTCCACTCCCGTCACGGTGCGTCCATACGGAGGACGCGAAGGCGTCGGCCGGGGACGGTTGCGGGCTGTCCGCCGGACCTCCCGAGGAGCTGTGGGTGCCGGGCGGCCGCCCGAACGCGCGCGTGGCTACGATGGGCCAGCCGACGGCCAGCAGGGGCCGCGCGGCGCCAGCGACCCTCGGGAAGGCCATGCTGAACAAGTACGCGCGTGCATTCTTCACGCGTGTCCTCACACCGTTCGCCGCGTTTCTCATCCGCCGTGGCGTGAGTCCCGACACGGTCACGCTGATCGGCACCGCGGGTGTGATGGCTGGCGCGCTGGTCTTCTACCCCCGGGGCGAGTTCTTCTGGGGCACGGTCGTCATCACCCTGTTCGTCTTCTCCGACCTGGTCGACGGCAACATGGCCCGTCAGCTGGGACGCTCCAGCCGCTGGGGCGCCTTCCTGGACTCGACCCTGGACCGGGTCGCCGACGGCGCCATCTTCGGCGGCTTCGCCCTCTGGTACGCCGGTGGCGGCGACGATTTGGTGCTGTGCGCCGTCTCGATCTTCTGCCTGGCCAGCGGCCAGGTGGTGTCCTACACCAAGGCCCGTGGCGAGTCGATCGGCCTGCCGGTCGCGGTGAACGGACTCGTCGAGCGCGCCGAACGCCTGGTGATCTCGCTGGTCGCGGCCGGACTCGCGGGTCTGCACGCGTTCGGCGTGCCGGGCATCCAGGTGCTGTTGCCGATCGCCCTGTGGCTCGTCGCCGTGGGCAGCCTGGTCACGCTGATCCAGCGGGTCGTCACGGTCCGCCGCGAGTCCGCGCAGGCCGAGGCCGCGGACCGGGGGACGACCGACAATGCCTCCCAGGGGAGGGAGGCGGCGAAATGAGCGCTCGGGACACGCTGACGGACGCCCTGTACGGCCTCGGCTGGAGCACGGTGAAGAAGCTGCCCGAGCCGATGGCCGTGCGGCTCGGGAACACCGTTGCCGAGCTGGCCTGGAAACGGCGCGGCAAGGGTGTGCTGCGGCTGGAGAGCAATCTCGCGCGCGTGGTGCCCGACGCCTCCCCGCAGCGGCTCGCCGAGCTCTCTCGCGCGGGCATGCGCTCGTACCTGCGCTACTGGATGGAGTCCTTCCGGCTCCCGGCCTGGAGCGCCGAGCGGATCAGGACCGGCTTCGACGCCAAGGACCTGCACCTCCTGACCGACGGACTGGCCGCGGGCAAGGGCGTCGTGCTGGCGCTGCCGCACCTGGCCAACTGGGACCTGGCCGGCGCCTGGGTGACCACCCGGCTGGGCATCCCCTTCACCACGGTCGCCGAGCGGCTGAAGCCGGAGACGCTGTTCGACCGCTTCGTCGCCTACCGGGCGGGCCTCGGCATGGAGGTCCTGCCCCATACCGGCGGCTCCGCGTTCGGCGCCCTGGCCCGGCGGCTGCGGGACGGCGGCCTGGTCTGCCTGGTCGCCGACCGCGACCTGTCCACCTCCGGGGTGGAGGTCAGCTTCTTCGGCGACACCGCCCGGATGCCTGCCGGGCCGGCGCTGCTGGCCCAGCAGACCGGCGCCCTGCTGCTGCCGGCGACGCTCTGGTACGACGACTCACCCGTCATGCGGGGCCGCCTGCATCCCCCGATCGAGGTACCCGAGGCAGGCACACGGGCCGAGAAGACGTCTGTCATGACGCAGGCGCTGGCGGACGCCTTCGCCTCAGGGATCGCCGAGCATCCGGAGGACTGGCACATGCTGCAGCGGTTGTGGCTCAAGGACCTCGACCCGGCGAAGGGCGGTCCGGCGGCCTCGGATCCCACGAAGGGGACACCGTGAGGATCGGCATCGTCTGCCCGTACTCCTGGGACGTGCCGGGCGGCGTCCAGTTCCACATCCGGGATCTGGCCGAGTACTTCATCCGCCAGGGACACGAGGTCTCCGTCCTGGCCCCCGCCGACGACGACACCCCGCTCCCGCCGTACGCCGTCTCGGCCGGCCGCGCGGTCCCGGTGCCCTACAACGGCTCGGTGGCCCGGCTGAACTTCGGCTTCCTGTCGGCCGCGCGGGTGCGCCGCTGGCTGCACGACGGCGCCTTCGACGTGATCCACATCCACGAACCGGCGTCCCCGTCGCTCGGCCTGCTGGCCTGCTGGGCCGCGCAGGGCCCGATCGTCGCGACGTTCCACACCTCCAACCCCCGCTCGCGCGCGATGATCGCCGCGTACGCGATCCTGCAGGCGGCGCTGGAGAAGATCAGCGCCCGGATCGCGGTCAGCGAGTACGCCCGCCGCACGCTGGTGGAGCACCTCGGCGGGGACGCCGTGGTGATCCCCAACGGCGTGGACGTCGACTTCTTCGCGAAGGCGGAGCCCAACCCCGACTGGCAGGGCGACACCATCGGCTTCGTGGGCCGGATCGACGAGCCCCGCAAGGGCCTGCCGGTGCTGATGCGGGCGCTGCCGCGCATCCTCGCCGAGCGGCCGCAGACGCGGCTGCTGGTCGCGGGCCGCGGCGACGAGCGGCAGGCGGTGGAGTCGCTCCCCGCCGAGTTGCGCTCCCGGGTGGAGTTCCTCGGCATGGTGAGCGACGAGGACAAGGCCCGCTTCCTGCGCAGCGTCGACGTGTACGTGGCGCCGAACACCGGCGGCGAGAGCTTCGGGATCATCCTGGTCGAGGCGATGTCGGCCGGAGCACCCGTACTGGCCTCGGACCTGGACGCCTTCGCCCAGGTGCTCGACCAGGGCGCGGCGGGGGAACTGTTCGCCAACGAGGACGCGGACGCCCTGGCAGCGGCGGCGCTGCGGCTGCTGGGCGACCCCCGGCGCCGCGAGGAGCTGCGCGAGCGGGGCAGCGCGCACGTCCGCCGGTTCGACTGGTCGACGGTCGGCGCGGACATCCTGTCGGTGTACGAGACGGTCACCGACGGCACCACCGCGGTCGCCGCCGACGAGCGTTCCGCGGGACTGTGGGGCCGGTTCGGGCTGGCCCGTGACTGACTGATCACGCACCGGTGACACCCCGGTAGCCTTGCCGCCCGTGACCCCAACCCTCATCTGGATCCTCGTCGCCCTCATCGCCGTCGGCGTGTACCTGAGCTGGACGGCGGGCCGCCTGGACCGGCTGCACGCCCGTATCGACGCCACCCGGGCCGCCCTCGACGCGCAGCTGCTGCGGCGGGCCTCCGTGGCGCAGGAAGTGGCCACCTCCGGGGTGCTCGACCCGGCGGCCTCGATCGTCCTGTACGAGGCGGCGCACGCGGCCCGGCAGTCCGAGGAGGAGCACCGGGAGGTCGCCGAGAGCGAGCTGAGCCAGGCCCTGCGCGCCGTCTTCGCCGACCCGCAGCAGGTCGAGGCGGTCCGGGAGGCGCCCGGCGGAGAGTCCGCGGCCCGGGAGCTGACCGAGGCGGTACGGCGGGTGCCGATGGCCCGGCGCTTCCACAACGACGCGGTGGGCGCCGCCCGCAGGCTGCGTCAGCACCGCAAGGTGCGCTGGTTCCGGCTGGCCGGCCATGCCCCGTTCCCCATGGCCTTCGAGATGGACGACGAGCCGCCGACGGCGCTGGCGGAGCGCGGCGCCTGAACCCCGTGTGGCGGGAAAACGATCCACCGGCTTCCTATTGGCCCTTGCTGTGGACCGCACCCCTCCCGTTTCCTCGGTGTTTGCAGAAACCCTCTTTTCCCTTCAGTGAGGTCACCCGTGTCCAGCACGCTCTCCGAAAACCAGGCCCCCGCCACCGGCACCGCGCGCGTGAAGCGCGGCATGGCCGAGCAGCTCAAGGGTGGCGTGATCATGGACGTCGTCACGCCGGAGCAGGCGAAGATCGCCGAGGACGCGGGCGCCGTCGCCGTCATGGCCCTCGAGCGGGTCCCGGCCGACATCCGCAAGGACGGCGGTGTGGCCCGCATGTCCGACCCGGACATGATCGAGGGCATCATCGACGCCGTCTCCATCCCGGTGATGGCCAAGTCCCGCATCGGCCACTTCGTCGAGGCGCAGGTGCTGCAGTCGCTCGGCGTCGACTACATCGACGAGTCCGAGGTGCTCACCCCGGCCGACGAGGTCAACCACTCCGACAAGTGGGCCTTCACCACGCCGTTCGTCTGCGGCGCCACCAACCTCGGTGAGGCCCTGCGACGCATCGCCGAGGGCGCGGCCATGATCCGCTCCAAGGGCGAGGCCGGCACCGGCAACGTCGTGGAGGCGGTCCGCCACCTGCGCCAGATCAAGAACGAGATCGCCCGGCTGCGCGGCTACGACAACAACGAGCTGTACGCCGCCGCCAAGGAGCTGCGCGCCCCGTACGAGCTGGTCAAGGAGGTCGCCGAGCTCGGCAAGCTCCCGGTCGTGCTGTTCTCCGCCGGTGGCGTCGCCACCCCCGCCGACGCCGCGCTGATGCGCCAGCTCGGCGCCGAGGGCGTCTTCGTCGGCTCCGGCATCTTCAAGTCGGGCGACCCCGCCAAGCGCGCCGCCGCCATCGTCAAGGCGACCACCTTCTTCGACGACCCGAAGATCATCGCGGACGCGTCCCGCAATCTCGGCGAGGCCATGGTCGGCATCAACTGCGACACCCTCCCCGAGACCGAGCGCTACGCCAACCGCGGCTGGTAAGGCACTGCATCCCATGAGCAACACCCCCGTCATAGGCGTCCTGGCCCTCCAGGGCGACGTGCGGGAGCACCTCATCGCCCTGGCCGCGGCCGACGCCGTGGCCAGGCCGGTCAGGCGCCCCGACGAGCTCGGCGAGGTGGACGGCCTCGTCATCCCCGGTGGCGAGTCGACCACCATCTCCAAGCTGGCCCACCTGTTCGGCGTGATGGAGTCCCTACGCGCGCGCGTGCGCGACGGTATGCCCGTCTACGGCACCTGCGCCGGCATGATCATGCTGGCGGACAAGATCCTCGACCCGCGCTCGGGCCAGGAGACCATCGGCGGCATCGACATGATCGTGCGCCGCAACGCCTTCGGGCGGCAGAACGAGTCCTTCGAGGCGGCGGTCGACGTCAAGGGCGTCACGGGAGATCCTGTGGAGGGCGTCTTCATCCGCGCCCCCTGGGTCGAGTCCGTGGGCGCCCGGGCCGAGGTGCTCGCCGAGCACGACGGCCACATCGTCGCTGTCCGGCAGGGCAACGCGCTCGCCACGTCGTTCCACCCGGAGCTGACCGGCGACCACCGTGTGCACAGCCTGTTCGTCGACATGGTGCGAGCGAACCGGACAGCGGAGTCCTTGTAGGATCTCTGGCGTTCGTTGCAGAGATGGGTTACGCGAAGGAGACAGGCAGATGTCCGGCCACTCTAAATGGGCCACGACGAAGCACAAGAAGGCCGTGATCGACGCCAAGCGCGGCAAGCTCTTCGCGAAGCTGATCAAGAACATCGAGGTCGCGGCGCGCATGGGCGGCGTCGACCTCGAAGGCAACCCGACGCTCTACGACGCCGTCCAGAAGGCCAAGAAGCAGTCCGTCCCGAACAAGAACATCGACTCCGCGATCAAGCGCGGTGGGGGTCTCGAGGCCGGCGGCGCCGACTACGAGACGATCATGTACGAGGGCTACGGCCCGAACGGTGTCGCGGTGCTCATCGAGTGCCTCACCGACAACCGCAACCGCGCCGCCTCCGACGTCCGCGTCGCCATGACCCGCAACGGCGGCTCCATGGCCGACCCGGGTTCGGTGTCCTACATGTTCAGCCGCAAGGGCGTCGTCATCGTGCCCAAGGGTGAGCTGACCGAGGACGACGTCCTCGGCGCCGTCCTGGACGCGGGCGCCGAGGAGGTCAACGACCTCGGTGAGTCCTTCGAGGTCATCAGCGAGGCCACCGACCTGGTCGCGGTCCGCACCGCCCTCCAGGACGCCGGGATCGACTACGACTCCGCCGACTCCAGCTTCGTGCCGTCCGTCCAGGTCGAGCTGGACGAGGAGGGCGCCAAGAAGATCTTCAAGCTGATCGACGCGCTGGAGGACAGCGACGACGTGCAGAACGTCTTCGCCAACTTCGACGTGAGCGACGAGATCATGGAGAAGGTCGACGCGTAACCACCGCCGCGGGCTCCAGCTGCTCCTCGGGCCGACGGGACACACCCGTCGGCCCGTCGCGTTGTCGGTGGCACCCGATAGCCTGCACAAACAGGAGATCGAAGGAGGGGCGGGTGCGCGTACTGGGTGTGGACCCGGGACTGACCCGGTGCGGTGTCGGCGTCGTGGAGGGGGCTCCCGGACGTCCGCTCACCATGCTCGGCGTCGGCGTCGTCCGCACGCCGGCGGACGCCGACCTGGGGCAGCGTCTGGTCGCCGTCGAGCAGGGCGTCGAGCGGTGGCTCGACGAGCACCGGCCCGAATTCGTTGCCGTGGAGCGGGTGTTCAGCCAGCACAACGTGCGTACGGTGATGGGCACCGCCCAGGCCAGCGCCGTCGCCATGCTCTGCGCGGCCCGTCGCGGCATCCCGGTCGCCCTGCACACTCCCAGCGAGGTGAAGGCCGCCGTCACCGGCACAGGGCGCGCCGACAAGGCACAGGTGGGCGCCATGGTCACCCGGCTGCTGCGACTCGACGCACCGCCCAGACCGGCCGACGCCGCCGACGCCCTGGCACTCGCCATCTGCCACATCTGGCGCGCCCCCGCGCAGAACCGCCTCCAGCAGGCCGTCGCCCAGCACACCGCACGAGCAACCGCACCGAAAGGCCGCACGGCATGATCGCCTTCGTCAGTGGCACGGTCGCCGCACTCGCACCCGACGCCGCCGTGGTCGAGGTCGGCGGTGTCGGCATGGCCGTCCAGTGCACACCCGACACGCTGTCCACGCTCCGCCTTGGCCGGCCCGCCAAGCTGGCCACCTCTCTCGTCGTACGGGAGGACTCGCTCACCCTCTACGGCTTCGCGGACGACGACGAGCGGCAGGTCTTCGAACTGCTCCAGACCGCGAGCGGGGTCGGCCCCCGGCTGGCCCAGGCGATGCTCGCCGTGCACACGCCGGACGCCCTGCGCCGCGCCGTCGCGACCGGCGACGAGAAGGCGCTCACCGCCGTCCCGGGCATCGGCAAGAAGGGCGCCCAGAAGCTGCTGCTGGAACTGAGGGACCGCCTGGGCGAGCCGATCGGCGCCCCCGCCGTCGGCGCCCCGGTCAGCACGGGCTGGCGCGACCAGTTGCACGCGGCCCTGATCGGCCTCGGTTACGCGGCCCGTGAGGCCGACGAGGCGGTCGCCGCGGTCGCGCCGCAGGCGGAGGCCGCGGACGGCACGCCCCAGGTGGGGCAGCTGCTGAAGGCGGCCCTGCAGACGCTCAACAGAACACGATGACGCGGGGCGCCGCACACGGCCTCGCACAAAGCGCCCGTCCGGCGGATTCCCTCGTGCCCCGCCGCGTCCGGCAGCCAGGCCCCAGCCGGCCGGGAGCCGCACACCGGCCCGGCCGGGACCGCCCGAGAAGCGGCGCCCTCCTCGCCGTACGACCCCTCCACGACTCCGTACGACCCCTCCCCGACCCGTCCGCCCGCCAACGCACCCGAGGCCCCCGCACATGAACTGGGACGACCCGACCGACCCCGCCGACACGGAGCGGCTGGTGGGCCCTGCCGCCGACCGCGAGGACCAGGCCGTCGAGGCCGCGCTGCGCCCCAAGGACCTGGGCGAGTTCATCGGCCAGGAGAAGGTCCGCGAACAGCTCGACCTCGTGCTGCGCGCCGCACGCGCCCGCGGCGCCACCGCCGACCATGTGCTGCTCTCCGGCGCGCCCGGCCTGGGCAAGACCACCCTCTCCATGATCATCGCGGCTGAGATGGGCGCGCCGATCCGCATCACCTCGGGCCCCGCCATCCAGCACGCCGGCGACCTCGCCGCGATCCTGTCCTCCCTCCAGGAGGGCGAGGTGCTCTTCCTGGACGAGATCCACCGCATGTCCCGGCCCGCCGAGGAGATGCTGTACATGGCGATGGAGGACTTCCGTGTCGACGTCATCGTCGGCAAGGGGCCCGGCGCCACCGCCATCCCCCTGGAGCTGCCCCCGTTCACGCTGGTCGGCGCCACCACGCGCGCGGGCCTGCTGCCGCCGCCGCTGCGCGACCGCTTCGGTTTCACCGCGCACATGGAGTTCTACGAGCCCGCCGAACTGGAGCGGGTCATCCACCGCTCGGCGAACCTGCTGGACGTCGAGATCGACACCGACGGCGCCGCCGAGATCGCCGGCCGCTCCCGCGGCACGCCCCGGATCGCCAACCGGCTGCTGCGCCGCGTCCGCGACTACGCGCAGGTCAAGGCCGACGGGATTATCACGCGCGACATCGCCGGGGCGGCGCTGCAGGTCTACGAGGTCGACCCCCGGGGCCTGGACCGGCTCGACCGCTCCGTGCTGGAAGCGCTGCTGAAGCTCTTCGGCGGCGGGCCGGTCGGTCTGTCCACGCTCGCCGTGGCGGTGGGGGAGGAGCGGGAGACCGTCGAAGAGGTCGCCGAGCCGTTCCTGGTACGGGAGGGCCTGCTGGCCCGGACCCCGCGTGGCCGGGTCGCGACACCGGCGGCCTGGGCCCATCTCGGTCTCACCCCGCCTCGCCAGGGTGCGGGGGGAACGGGACAACAGGACCTGTTCGGGGCGTGACGGCGGGGGCATTGGCCCGAGCAGGAACCCCGGTGCCATGCTGAGCGTTGTTCCATGCGCGCGGACTCGCTTAGACTCCGCCGATGCCGCCTTCCTCGGCGGCTGACATACCCCCATCCAACAGGCCGCCCATCTGCGCGGTCGTGCGAAGGAAATCGTCCCGTGAATAGCCTCGTGACCCTCCTCCCGTTCATCGTGCTCATCGGGGCCATGATCCTGATGACCCGCTCGGCCAAGAAGAAGCAGCAGGCCGCCGTCGACATGCGGAACCAGATGCAGCCCGGTTCCGGAGTCCGCACCATCGGGGGCATGTACGCAACGGTCAAGGAGGTCAACGAGGACACGGTCCTCCTCGACGCCGGCCCGGGCGTCGACCTCCTCTTCGCCAAGAACTCGATCGGTGCCGTGCTCTCCGACGACGAGTACAACCGCATCGTGCACGGCATCGAGCACGACCTGAAGGCCGACGCGGACACCGTCCCGGACGACGCCTCCTCCCTCACCACCACCGGCGAGCCCGTCGACGCCGCCCCCTCCGACGAGAAGCCCGTCGACCTCGGCAAGAAGGACGCGGACGAGGTGCCCGTCGACGCAGCCGAGGCGAAGCGGGACGAGGAGCCGAAGAAGGCCGACGGCGACGCCGACGCGAAGTAGTCATGTCCCGGGAGCGCGCGGGCCGGGCTCGCGTGTCCGGGACATCGCGCATCCCGCACGGGATCCCGACACCATGTCATGGCCGTCCGCCCGCTGACCCGGAGTGAGGCGGCCCGAGAGGGAGTACGAGAAGGTGGCAGCACCTAAAAAGGGCCGGAGCTCGAGCGCCCAGAGCAAGCCGTGGCGCTCGCTGGCCCTGATCCTGATCGCCCTCGTGGCGCTCACCGGGGGAATGTTCGCCTCCGGACACACCACTCCGCGTCTCGGCATCGACCTGGCCGGTGGTACGAGCATCACGCTCGGGGCTGTTGCCGAGGAGGGCAACGAGGCCGCGATCAACCCGACCAACATGGACACCGCGGTCGAGATCATGGAGCGCCGAGTCAACGGTCTGGGCGTCTCCGAGGCCGAGGTCCAGACGCAGGGCGATCGCAACATCATCGTCAACATTCCCAAGGGCACCGACTCTCAGCAGGCCCGGGAACAGGTCGGCACCACCGCCAAGCTCTACTTCCGCCCGGTCCTGGCCACCGAGCCGTCCGGCGGCACCGCGCCTCAGACCCCCTCGCCCAGCGCCTCCTCGTCCGGCGGTTCGGACAAGGCCACCGACCCGGAGCAGGCCACCGACGCGGCGAGCCCTCCGGCGTCGGATTCCGCGAGCCAGAGCGGGGCCCCCTCGCCCAGCGCGACCACCCAGGGCCGCGCCGTCACGGACGCCCTGAAGAAGGCCCCCACCCCCTCGGCGTCCGGCTCCGGCTCACCGAGCCCCGCGCCGTCGGCGAGCGGCGGCAGCGACGGCGACGACACCGCCAAGCTCCAGGCGGAGTACGCGGCGCTCGACTGCAGCAAGCAGTCGGTCCGCGCCAGCACCGGTGAAGGTGCCAAGCCCACCGAGTCCACCGTGGGATGCGGCGAGATCCAGGGTGTCTGGTACAAGTACCTGCTCGGCCCGGCCGGGGTCGACGGCACCGAGGTCGACGACGCCTCGGCCGTCTACGACACGCAGAGCGGCGCCGGCTGGAAAGTCCAGATGAAGTTCACGGACGCCGGCGCCAAGAAGTTCGCCGAGATCACCGGCAAGCTCGCGCAGAACCCGTCGCCGCAGAACCAGTTCGGCATCGTCCTCGACGGCGAGGTCGTCTCCAGCCCCTACGTCAACCAGTCGATCAGCGGCGGCAACGCCGAGATCTCCGGCAGCTTCACCCAGGAGGAGGCCCAGGGCCTCGCCAACATGCTGTCGTACGGCGCCCTGCCGCTTACCTTCCGCGAGGAGAGCGTCACCACGGTGACCGCCGCCCTGGGTGGGGACCAGCTCCAGGCAGGTCTGATCGCGGGCGCGATCGGTCTCGCCCTGGTCGTGATCTACCTGCTGGTGTACTACCGCGGCCTGTCGTTCATCGCCATCCTGTCGCTGCTGGTCTCCGCGGCGCTCACGTACACGCTGATGTCGCTGCTCGGCCCGGCCATCGGCTTCGCGCTGAACCTGCCCGCCGTCTGCGGTGCGATCGTCGCCATCGGCATCACGGCGGACTCGTTCATCGTCTACTTCGAACGCGTCCGGGACGAGATCCGTGAGGGCCGCTCGCTGCGTCCCGCCGTCGAGCGCGCCTGGCCGCGTGCCCGGCGCACCATCCTGGTCTCCGACTTCGTGTCGTTCCTGGCCGCCGCGGTGCTGTTCATCGTCACCGTCGGCAAGGTGCAGGGCTTCGCCTTCACGCTCGGCCTCACCACGCTGCTCGACGTCGTGGTCGTCTTCCTCTTCACCAAGCCCCTGCTGACGCTGATGGCTCGCCGGAAGTTCTTCGCGAGCGGTCACCCCTGGTCCGGCCTCGACCCCAAGCGCCTGGGCGCCCGGCCGCCGCTGCGCCGCACCCGCCGCCCCGCCGGCCCCGTCGAAACGAAGGAGGCCTGAGATGTCGAAGCTCGGCAACCTCGGCGCCCGACTGCACCGCGGCGAGGTCAGCTACGACTTCGTCGGCAACCGCAAGATCTGGTACGGCATCTCCATCCTGATCACCATCACGGCGATCGTCGGCCTGGCGGTGCGGGGCCTGAACATGGGCATCGAGTTCCAGGGCGGCGCCGTCTTCACCACCCCGAAGACGTCCGTCTCGGTCTCGCAGGCCGAGGAGTACGCGGAGGCGGCCTCCGGGCACGACGCGATCGTCCAGCAACTCGGCAACGGCAGCCTCCGCATCCAGATCGCGGGCATCGACACCGCCCAGTCGGACCGGATCAACCAGGCGCTGGCCGACGACATGAAGGTCGACGCCGAGAAGATCAACGCGGAACTGGTCGGCCCCAGCTGGGGTGAGCAGATCGCCGACAAGGCCTGGCAGGGCCTCGGGATCTTCCTGGTCCTCGTGGTGATCTACCTGGCCATCGCCTTCGAGTGGCGGATGGCGGTCGCGGCGTTCGTCGCGCTGATCCACGACATCACCATCACGGTCGGCATCTACGCCCTCGTCGGCTTCGAGGTCACGCCGGGCACGGTGATCGGTCTGCTGACGATCCTCGGTTATTCGCTGTACGACACGGTGGTCGTCTTCGACAGCCTCAAGGAGCAGACGAAGGACATCACCAAGCAGACCCGCTGGACCTACAGCGACATCGCCAACCGGTCGATCAACAGCACCCTGGTCCGCTCGGTCAACACCACCGTGGTCGCGCTGCTGCCGGTGGCGGGCCTGTTGTTCATCGGTGGCGGTGTGCTCGGCGCCGGCATGCTCAACGACATCTCGCTCTCGCTGTTCGTCGGTCTCGCGGCGGGCGCGTACTCGTCGATCTTCATCGCCACGCCGCTCGTCGCCGACCTCAAGGAGCGCGAGCCGAAGCTGAAGGCGCTCCGTAAGCGTGTCCTTGCCAAGCGGGCACAGGGCGGCGACCAGGGCGAGACGCCGGCTGACGGCAGCGCGGACGAGCCGTTCGACGACGAGCCGGACGACGCCGCCCACGCGGTGGTCGGCCCGCGCAGCCAGCCCGCGTCCCGCACCCGCGGCCGCGGCCGGCCCTCGGGGAAGCGTCGATGACCGACATCAGGGAGTTGCTGCTCAGCCGCATCCGTGACGTGGCCGACTACCCGGAGCCGGGCGTGATGTTCAAGGACATCACCCCACTTCTCGCGGACCCTGCGGCGTTCACCGCGCTGACGGACGCACTGGCGGAGATCGCTGAGCGCAACGGTGCCACCAAGGTGGTCGGCCTGGAGGCCCGCGGCTTCATCCTGGGCGCCCCGGTGGCCCTCCGGGCCGGCGTCGGCTTCATCCCCGTACGCAAGGCGGGCAAGCTCCCCGGAGCGACGCTGCGCCAGGCCTACGACCTGGAGTACGGCTCGGCGGAGATCGAGGTGCACGCCGAGGACCTGACCGACGCGGACCGCGTCCTGGTCGTGGACGACGTCCTCGCGACCGGCGGCACGGCGGAGGCCTCCCTGGAGCTGATCCGCCAGGCCGGCGCCCGGGTCGCGGGTGTGGCGGTGCTGATGGAACTGGCCTTCCTGGACGGGCGCACCCGCCTGCAGCCGGCCCTCGCCGGAGCCCCGCTGGAGGCCCTGCTCACGGTCTGACGGGACCTCGCACCGGAGGCGCTCCTCATCCGAGGGGCGCCTTTGGCATGGCCACGGTCCACGACCGGGCTCCTGGCTCCCGCACCGGCTGCCGCAACGCCCTGCGGTACTGTCCTCGCCCGCCGGCGCCCGTGCCGTCATCCGGCCACGGCCCCGGCCCCGCACCGGGCCCCGTAATCCCCACCAGCCCCACAAAAACCCCCTCGGCGCCCCCCACGCACCCGCCCGAAGGCAAGCACGAACCGGCCCGCCGCCCCCGCGTAAGCCGCAGGCAAGGCGCATGCAAGCGGTGTGACACCGTGGACGGACGGGCGGAGGAATCCGATGTCCGCGTCAGGCGTTCCCTGGGTACACGGCCCTCACATCGGCCTGAAGGCGATCCTGGAGCTCAGGATCGCTACCATGGGGACTTCCGGAGCCTGACCGGGGGACCCGGATCGCGCACGAGGAGCCCTCTTGCCAGACGAGGCCCAGCACCTGACCGCCGCCAAGCCCGAGCGCGCCTCGGAGCAGGCGGCCCAGCCCGCGCAGCACGCGAGGAACGACTCCCGCGGATCGGTCGATGCCCAGTCCGCGCCCGTCGCGAAGGCCGCCGAGCAGTCGCGCCCCAAGCCGGCCGCCCCCGAGCGCCCCGCGTCCACCGCCCCGATCCGGCCCGCCGCGACGCCCCAGACGCCCCGCTCCGGCTCCTCCAACCGCGTCCGCGCCCGCCTGGCCCGTCTCGGCGTCCAGCGCGCCAACCCCTACAACCCGGTCCTGGAGCCCCTGCTCCGGATAGTCCGCAGCAACGACCCCAAGATCGAGACGTCGACGCTGCGCCAGATCGAGAAGGCCTACCAGGTCGCCGAGCGCTGGCACCGCGGCCAGAAGCGCAAGAGCGGCGACCCGTACATCACACACCCGCTCGCGGTGACGACCATCCTCGCCGAGCTCGGCATGGACCCGGCCACCCTCATGGCGGGCCTGCTGCACGACACCGTCGAGGACACCGAGTACGGCCTGGAGGACCTGCGCCGCGACTTCGGCGACGTGGTCGCGCTGCTCGTCGACGGCGTCACGAAGCTGGACAAGGTCAAGTTCGGCGAGGCGGCGCAGGCCGAGACCGTGCGCAAGATGGTCGTCGCGATGGCCAAGGACCCGCGTGTACTGGTCATCAAGCTCGCCGACCGCCTGCACAACATGCGCACCATGCGGTACCTCAAGCGCGAGAAGCAGGAGAAGAAGGCGCGCGAGACCCTGGAGATCTACGCGCCGCTCGCCCACCGCCTCGGCATGAACACCATCAAGTGGGAACTGGAGGACCTCGCCTTCGCGATCCTCTACCCCAAGATGTACGACGAGATCGTACGGCTGGTGGCCGAGCGGGCGCCGAAGCGTGACGAGTACCTGGCCATAGTGACCGACGAGGTCCAGCAGGACCTGCGCTCCGCCCGCATCAAGGCGACCGTCACCGGCCGCCCGAAGCACTACTACAGCGTCTACCAGAAGATGATCGTCCGCGGCCGTGACTTCGCGGAGATCTACGACCTGGTGGGCATCCGCGTCCTCGTGGACACCGTCCGCGACTGCTACGCGGCCCTCGGCACGGTGCACGCGCGATGGAACCCGGTCCCCGGCCGGTTCAAGGACTACATCGCGATGCCCAAGTTCAACATGTACCAGTCACTGCACACGACGGTGATCGGCCCCAACGGCAAGCCGGTCGAACTCCAGATCCGCACGTTCGACATGCACCGCCGCGCCGAGTACGGCATCGCCGCGCACTGGAAGTACAAGCAGGAGGCCGTCGCCGGTGCCTCCAAGGTGCGTACCGACGTGCCCAAGGCGTCCGGCAAGGACAAGGACGCCATCAACGACATGGCGTGGCTGCGGCAGCTCCTCGACTGGCAGAAGGAGACCGAGGACCCGGGCGAGTTCCTGGAGTCGCTGCGCTTCGACCTCTCCCGCAACGAGGTCTTCGTCTTCACCCCCAAGGGCGACGTCATAGCGCTCCCCGCGGGTGCCACCCCCGTGGACTTCGCCTACGCCGTGCACACCGAGGTCGGCCATCGCACCATCGGGGCGCGGGTCAACGGCCGTCTCGTCCCGCTCGAGTCCACCCTGGACAACGGCGACCTGGTGGAGGTCTTCACCTCCAAGGCGGCGGGCGCGGGCCCGTCCCGGGACTGGCTCGGCTTCGTGAAGTCGCCGCGCGCCCGCAACAAGATCAGGGCGTGGTTCTCCAAGGAGCGCCGCGACGAGGCGATCGAGCAGGGCAAGGACGCCATCGTCCGCGCGATGCGCAAGCAGAACCTGCCGATCCAGCGCATCCTCACCGGCGACTCCCTGGTCACGCTCGCGCACGAGATGCGCTACCCGGACATCTCCGCGCTGTACGCGGCGATCGGCGAGGGACACGTCTCCGCGCAGAACGTGGTGCAGAAGCTGGTCCAGGCCTTCGGCGGCGAGGAGGCGGCCACCGAGGAGATCGACGAGAGCGTGCCGCCGGCGCGCGGACGAAGCCGCAAGCGCCGGTCCAGCGCGGACCCCGGCGTGGTGGTCAAGGGCGTCGACGACGTGTGGGTCAAGCTGGCCCGCTGCTGTACGCCCGTCCCCGGCGACCCGATCATCGGCTTCGTCACGCGCGGTAGTGGTGTATCGGTTCATCGCAGCGACTGTGTCAACGTGGACTCACTGTCCCGGGAGCCCGAGCGCATCCTCGACGTCGAGTGGGCGCCCACCCAGTCCTCGGTCTTCCTGGTCGCCATCCAGGTCGAGGCCCTCGACCGCTCCCGGCTCCTCTCGGACGTCACACGCGTGCTGTCCGACCAGCACGTCAACATCCTCTCCGCGGCCGTCCAGACCTCCCGCGACCGTGTCGCCACCTCCCGCTTCACCTTCGAGATGGGCGACCCGAAGCACCTCGGGCACGTCCTGAAGGCGGTCAGGGGAGTCGAGGGCGTGTACGACGTGTACCGCGTGACATCGGCGCGCAGCCGGGCGTGAGCGGGTAGGGCGTACGAGAAGGGGCCCTGTACCGGGGAGGTACGGGGCCCCTTCTCGTCGTCCGCGCGCAGGCGGGGTCAGCCGCCGAACTCCTGCAGACCCTTCAGCGCCTGGTCCAGAAGCGCCTGGCGGCCCTCCAGCTCCCGCTCCAGCTTGTCCGCCTTGGCGTTGTTGCCCTGGGCGCGCGCCTGCTCGATCTGCTTTCGGAGCTTGTCGACGGCGGCCTGGAGCTGGCCGGTCAGACCCTCGGCACGCGCGCGTGCCTCCGGGTTCGTCCGGCGCCAGTCGGCCTCCTCGGCCTCCTGGATGGCCCGCTCCACGGCGTGCATCCGGCCCTCGACCTTGGGCCGGGCGTCGCGCGGCACATGGCCGATGGCCTCCCAGCGCTCGTTGACCGAGCGGAAGGCGGCCCGCGCGGCCTTCAGATCGGTCACCGGGAGGATCTTCTCGGCCTCCTCGGCCAGCTCCTCCTTGAGCTTCAGGTTCTCCGCCTGCTCCGCGTCCCGCTCGGCGAAGACCGAGCTGCGGGCGGCGAAGAAGACGTCCTGGGCGCCGCGGAAGCGGTTCCACAGGTCGTCCTCGTGCTCACGCTGGGCGCGGCCCGCCGCCTTCCACTCCGACATCAGCTCGCGGTAGCGCGCGGCCGTCGGACCCCAGTCCGTCGAGGCCGACAGCTGCTCGGCCTCGGCGACCAGCCGCTCCTTGGTCTTGCGGGCTTCCTCGCGCTGCGCGTCCAGCTGCGCGAAGTGCGCCTTGCGGCGCTTGGAGAACGCGGACCGGGCGTGCGAGAAGCGGTGCCACAGTTCGTCGTCCGACTTGCGGTCCAGCCGCGGCAGGCCCTTCCAGGTGTCCACCAGGGCCCGCAGCCGCTCACCGGCCGCCCGCCACTGGTCGGACCGGGCCAGCTCCTCCGCCTCGGCGACCAGCGCCTCCTTGGAATGCCGGGCCTCGTCGGTCTGCCGCGCCCGCTGCGCCTTGCGCTCCTCGCGGCGCGCCTCGACCGTCTGCACGAGCTTGTCCAGCCGGGTCCGCAGCGCGTCCAGATCGCCGACCGCGTGGTGCGCGTCGACCTGCTCGCGCAGATGGTCGATGGCCGCCGTGGCGTCCTTCGCCGACAGGTCGGTGGTCTTCACTCGCT
This sequence comes from Streptomyces sp. NPDC047706, assembly GCF_043204795.1. Classification (NCBI taxonomy): domain Bacteria; kingdom Bacillati; phylum Actinomycetota; class Actinomycetes; order Kitasatosporales; family Streptomycetaceae; genus Streptomyces; species Streptomyces sp. NPDC047706. Next base: position 271,810 of record NZ_JBIDCW010000001.1, read on the forward strand.
TCTCGAGGAGGCCGATCTCGACAACCAGGCCCTCGTACTTGCGCTCGAAGTAGGCCAACGCTTCCTCGGGGGAGCCGGCCTGCCAGGAACCGACGACCTGCTCGCCGTCGGCCGTACGCACGTACACGGTCCCCGTCTCGTCGACGCGGCCCCACGGGTCGCTGCTCACAGCGCCTCCTCCACATGATGCCTGCGAGGGGCCTGAAGCTCCCCCGGGCATCGTCCACAGTTTCGTCACGGCCAACATAGGCGACCGGCGGGTTGCCTGTCCGCATCCCGCGCGACCGAAATTTCGCAGTTGGGGGTCAGGATTTAGTGACGGTTGCCTTGTTGAGAACGACCGTCGCGTTGGGTGCCCCGTCACCGGCGCCGGTGCTCTCACCAGCGTCGGCGATCTTCTTCAGGACCGCCATTCCGGACTCGGAGACGGTACCGAACGGTGTGTAGCTCGGCGGCAGCTGGCTGTCCTGGTAGACGAGGAAGAACTGGCTGCCGCCGGAGCCCGGCTGGCCGGTGTTCGCCATGGCGACGGTACCGGCGGGGTAGATGTTGTCCTTGAGGCTTTTGTCCTTCAGGTTCTCGTCCGGAATCGTGTACCCGGGACCGCCGCTGCCGCTGCCCGTCGGGTCGCCGCACTGGAGCACGTAGATGCCGTTGGTCGTCAGCCGGTGGCACTTGGTGTGGTCGAAGTAGCCCTTGCCGGCCAGGAAGCTGAAGGAGTTGACGGTGTGCGGGGCCGCCGACGCCTTCAAGGCGATGTCTATGTCGCCGCAGGTCGTCGCGAGCTTCATGGTGTAGTCGGCCGACTTGTCGATGGTCATCGCCGGCTCCTTCTTCCAGGTCTCCGTCCCTGGCTTGCCGGCGGCCGGCTTGTCGCACGGGTCCGGGGCCTTGGACGGCGACGGCTGCGCGCTCTCCGTGACCTCCGCGCCCGCGTTGGTCTTGCCGTCGTCCTTGAGCACGCCGGTCGTGTACAGCGCGAGGCTGCCGATCAGGACCACGCCGAGCGCCGAAGCGATCACGGCGTTGCGCATGCGCGACTTGCGCCGGGCGTCGGTGCGCCGCTGCTGCTGCCGCAAGAACTTCTCCCGGGCGAGCTGACGCCGCCGCTGTTCCTGGCTGACCACCGGATTTACTCCTCATGCGTCTAGAACGTCGACCGTACGCGTGCGTCTAGTGGGCCGACCGCCTGCGTGTGCCCCGTACCGTATATGGGTTCGCTGAGGAATCGGCAGCGCCGGTAGGCTCTTGACGTCAGGCGCAGCCGTCGCCGAGTCCGCCCGTATCGACACAACGAAGGACGATCGTGCTCATTGCCGGGTTCCCCGCCGGGGCCTGGGGGACGAACTGTTATCTCGTCGCCCCCGCCGCCGGTGAGGAGTGCGTGATCATCGACCCGGGCCACCAGGCCGCCCCCGGAGTCGAGGAAGCACTGAAGAAGCATCGGCTCAAGCCCGTCGCCGTCGTCCTCACCCACGGTCACATCGACCATGTGGCCTCGGTCGTCCCGGTCTGCGGAGCGCACGACGTACCGGCCTGGATCCACCCCGAGGACCGCTACATGATGAGCGACCCGGAGAAGGCCCTCGGCCGGTCGATCGGCATGCCGCTGCTGGGCGAGCTCACCGTGGGGGAGCCGGACGACGTGAGGGAACTGGCCGACGGGGCCGTGCTGGAACTGGCGGGACTGGAGTTCTCGGTCGCGCACGCGCCGGGCCATACCAAGGGGTCGGTGACCTTCCGGATGCCCGAGGCCGCGGACGTGCCGTCCGTGTTCTACTCCGGGGATCTGCTCTTCGCCGGCTCCATCGGACGCACCGACCTGCCCGGCGGTGACATGGCCGAGATGCTCGACTCGCTGGCCCGCGTGTGCCTGCCGCTCGACGACTCGACCGTGGTGCTGTCCGGCCACGGCCCCCAGACCACCATCGGCCAGGAGCGCGCCACCAACCCGTATCTGCGGCAGGTGGCCGCCGGCCAGGGAGTCCCCGGGACTCCCCGACGAGGAATGTGACGAGACTTTCCGTGAGCACCTTCAAGGCCCCCAAGGGCACGTACGACCTGATCCCGCCGGACAGCGCGAAGTACCTGGCCGTCCGGGAGGCGATCGCGGCCCCGCTGCGCAACTCCGGCTACGGCTACATCGAGACCCCCGGCTTCGAGAACGTCGAGCTGTTCGCGCGCGGTGTAGGCGAGTCCACCGACATCGTCACCAAGGAGATGTACGCCTTCGAGACCAAGGGCGGCGACCGGCTCGCCCTGCGCCCCGAAGGCACCGCGTCGGTGCTGCGCGCCGCGCTGGAGGCCAACCTGCACAAGGCGGGCAACCTGCCGGTGAAGCTGTGGTACTCGGGCTCGTACTACCGCTACGAGCGCCCCCAGAAGGGCCGTTACCGGCACTTCTCCCAGGTCGGCGCCGAGGCGATCGGCGCGGAGGACCCCGCCCTGGACGCCGAGCTGATCATCCTGGCCGACCAGGCGTACCGCTCGCTGGGTCTGAGCGACTTCCGCATCCTGCTCAACAGCCTGGGCGACAAGGAGTGCCGCCCCGTCTACCGAGCCGCCCTCCAGGAGTTCCTGCACGGCCTGGACCTCGACGAGGACACCCTGCGCCGCGCGGAGATCAACCCGCTGCGGGTGCTCGACGACAAGCGCGAGTCGGTGCAGAAGCAGCTCACGGGCGCCCCGCTGCTGCGCGACCACCTCTGCGACGCCTGCAAGGCGTACCACGAGGAGGTCCGCGAGCTGATCACCGCGGCGGGCGTCGGCTTCGAGGACGACCCGAAGCTGGTGCGCGGTCTGGACTACTACACGCGGACCACCTTCGAGTTCGTCCACGACGGGCTGGGCTCGCAGTCCGCGGTGGGCGGCGGCGGACGCTACGACGGCCTGTCGGAGATGATCGGCGGCCCCGCGCTGCCCTCCGTCGGCTGGGCCCTCGGCGTCGACCGCACGGTGCTCGCCCTGGAGGCGGAGGGCATCGAGCTCGAACTCCCCGCCGCCACCAGCGTGTTCGCGGTGCCGCTCGGCGAGGAGGCCCGCCGCGTGCTGTTCGCCAAGGTCACCGAGCTGCGCAAGCAGGGCGTCGCCGCGGACTTCTCCTACGGCGCCAAGGGCCTCAAGGGCGCGATGAAGAACGCCAACCGCAGCGGCGCCCGGTACACGATCGTGGCCGGTGAACGCGACCTCGCCGACGGCGTGGTCCAGCTCAAGGACATGGAGTCCGGCGAGCAGACGGTTGTCGGCGTGGGCGAGATCGTGGCGGAACTGGAAGCCCGGCTGGGCTGATCACGCCGACCGGGGCGCCGGAGTTCCCGAGGGGCGTCCGGCGCCCTTGCCCGTGTCCGGAACCGATCGGCGGGCCGTAGGTCCTTATGCGCAGCGAACGGTGACTTACGCGCGCGTGCGGCACAATGTCCCCTGCCGGAAGCATGCCCTCTCGAGCGACGGAATCGGCGTGATGAGCAAGACGACAGTCAAGGACGTCTCCACCGAGCCGGAGCCGCGTGACGTGGCCTCCGGGCCGCACGCGGCAGGCGGCAGCCGGGTCTTCGCCCTGCTGCTGGTGATCACGGGCGCGGCAGGACTGCTCGCCGCGTGGGTCATCACGCTCGACAAGTTCAAGATCCTGGAGGCCAAGGCCCGGGGCGAGACGTTCACGCCGAGTTGCAGCCTCAACCCGATCGTCTCCTGCGGCAGCGTCATGGAGAGCGCCCAGGCCTCCGTCTTCGGTTTCCCCAACCCGATGCTGGGCCTGGTCACCTACGGCATCGTGATCTGCGTCGGCACGAGCCTGCTCGCCCGGGCCCGCTTCCCGCGCTGGTACTGGCTCACCTTCAACGCGGGCACGCTCTTCGGCGTCGTCTTCTGCGCCTGGCTGATGTTCCAGTCGCTGTACCGGATCAACGCGCTGTGCCTGTGGTGCTGCCTGGCCTGGGTCGCCACCATCGTCATGTTCTGGTACGTGACCTCGTTCAACATCCGCAACGGCTTCCTGCCGGCACCGGACGGCCTCAAGCGGTTCTTCGCCGAGTTCACCTGGGTGCTGCCGGTCACGCACATCGGCATCATCGGCATGCTGATCCTGACCCGCTGGGGCAGCCAGCTCTGGGCCTGAGCCCGGGGGCGGCGGCGCTGTCAGTGCCGTGATTTAGGGTTTCAGCGTGGAGCCCGACCTGTTCACCGCCGCCGCAGAAGAACGCCAGGAGAAGGACCCGACCGCGAGTCCCCTGGCGGTGCGCATGCGCCCGCGCAGCCTCGACGAGGTGGTGGGCCAGCAGCATCTGCTGCAGCCCGGATCACCCCTGCGCCGGCTGGTCGGCGAGGGCGCCGGGGGACCGGCGGGCCCGTCCTCGGTGATCCTCTGGGGGCCGCCCGGCACCGGCAAGACGACCCTGGCGTACGTCGTCTCCAAGGCGACCGACAAGCGGTTCGTGGAGCTGTCCGCGATCACCGCCGGCGTCAAGGAGGTCCGCGCGGTCATCGACGGCGCCCGCCGCGCCACCGGCGGCTTCGGCAAGGAGACCGTCCTCTTCCTGGACGAGATCCACCGCTTCAGCAAGGCCCAGCAGGACTCCCTCCTCCCGGCCGTGGAGAACCGCTGGGTCACGCTGATCGCGGCGACGACCGAGAACCCGTACTTCTCGGTGATCTCGCCCCTGCTCTCCCGCTCCCTGCTGCTCACCCTCGAACCCCTCACCGACGACGACGTGCGCGGCCTGATCAGGCGCGCCCTCGCCGACGAACGCGGTCTCGCCGGCGCCGTCACCCTCCCCGACGACACCGAGGCCCACCTCCTGCGGATCGCCGGCGGCGACGCACGCCGCGCCCTGACCGCGCTGGAGGCCGCCGCCGGAGCCGCCCTCGACAAGGGGGAGGCCGAGGTCGGCCTGACGACGCTGGAGGAGACCGTCGACCGAGCCGCCGTGAAGTACGACCGTGACGGCGATCAGCACTACGACGTGGCCAGCGCCCTCATCAAGTCGATCCGCGGGTCCGACGTCGACGCCGCGCTGCACTACCTGGCCCGGATGATCGAGGCCGGCGAGGACCCCCGTTTCATCGCCCGCCGTCTGATGATCTCCGCCAGCGAGGATGTCGGCCTCGCCGACCCGGGCGCCCTGCCGCTGGCGGTAGCGGCCGCCCAGGCGGTCGCCATGATCGGTTTCCCCGAGGCTGCCCTCACCCTCAGCCACGCCACCATCGCCCTCGCCCTGGCGCCGAAGTCCAACGCCGCGACGACCGCGATCGGCGCCGCCCTGGACGACGTACGCAAGGGGCACGCGGGGACGGTGCCCGCGCATCTGCGGGACTCCCACTACAAGGGGGCGGGCAAGCTCGGCCACGGGCAGGGGTACGTGTACCCGCACGACCTGCCCGAGGGCATCGCCGAGCAGCAGTACGCGCCGGACGCCCTGAAGGACCGGGAGTACTACACACCGACCCGGCACGGCGCCGAGGCGCGGTACGCGGACGCCGTCGAGTGGACCAGGAAGCACCTCGGTCGTAGGCGGTCCTGAGCTCCCTGTAGAATCCCGTCAGTGCTGAGTCCCGTGCTGTCAGAGCGGGACAGCCAGCCGGAGATCCAGTCCCCCGTGGACTGCCTCCAGGAGCGTCGCGCACCGTCGAATGGTGTCGCGGGCAGCCCACCACCACCCGTCACGGACGGGAGCGGTCGGTGGGCCGTTCGTGTGCTGCACGTATGTGCCCAGACCAGGGGAGCGGCTGCCCGGCAGGTCCGTTGCGGACCTGGTGGGATTCCCCGGCTGCGGATGCGACCTCCCTCACTGCTGACAAGCCGGAGAACTAGGAAAGAGACACACAGTGGCGAACCAGTCCCGCCCCAAGGTCAAGAAGTCGCGTGCGCTCGGCATCGCGCTGACCCCGAAGGCCGTCAAGTACTTCGAGGCCCGCCCCTACCCGCCGGGCGAGCACGGCCGTGGCCGCAAGCAGAACTCGGACTACAAGGTCCGTCTGCTCGAGAAGCAGCGTCTGCGCGCGCAGTACGACGTGTCCGAGCGTCAGCTCGTCCGCGCCTACGAGCGTGCCTCCAAGGTTCAGGGCAAGACCGGTGAGGCCCTGATCATCGAGCTGGAGCGTCGTCTCGACGCCCTGGTCCTGCGTTCGGGTATCGCCCGCACGATCTACCAGGCCCGCCAGATGGTCGTCCACGGCCACATCGAGGTCAACGGCCAGAAGGTCGACAAGCCGTCGTTCCGCGTCCGTCCCGACGACGTCGTGATGGTCCGCGAGCGCAGCCGCGAGAAGACCCTCTTCTCCATCGCCCGTGAGGGCGGCTTCGCCCCCGACGGCGAGACCCCGCGCTACCTCCAGGTGAACCTCAAGGCCCTGGCGTTCCGCCTGGACCGCGAGCCGAACCGCAAGGAGATCCCGGTGATCTGCGACGAGCAGCTCGTCGTCGAGTACTACGCCCGCTGACCCGGACGTAGCTCACCCGCGCATCAGCCCGTCGTCTCCCCGCCCTTGCGGGTGGGGGAGGCGGCGGGCTTTCGCATGCGCGCGACTCCCCGGCCCTGCCGCACCGGCCCGCGCGGCTGCGGCAGCGCCGCCACCGGCCCCGGCCGGCCGAGCGCCCGCCCCACCGCCTCCTCCCGGCCGAGCCGCCCACCCTGCCGCACGCAGGCCTCGTACCGCTCGTCGCCGAGCAGCTGCCGGGCCGTCGCCTCGCACAGCTCGTGCGGGGTGTTGTAGTACGCCGACCCGAACAGCGGCAGGCCGACCGACGGCCACATGCCCCGGGCCGCCCCCTGGAGCACCGCGGCCTCGGCAGGGTCGCCGTCCGCCGTCGTCACCAGCGCCAGCAGCTCTACCGCCAGTACCGAGCCGAGCAGGTCGTGGAAGGCGTGGGCGCCGGTCAGGCAGTCGGTGAGCAGCTCGCGGGCGCGGGCCGGGTCGCCCTCGGTCCAGGCGGCGTACGCGAGGACGAACAGTGCGTAGCCGCGGGCCCAGTGCTCGCCGTGGTCCTCGCACACCCGGCGCACGTCGTCGCACAGCTTCACCGCGTCCGCCAGATCGCCCTGGAACGCCCGCGCCATCGCCAGCTCGACCTGGGCCATCAGGACGTTGCTGTTGAGCTCACCGATCTTCTGGTAGCGGTCCAGCGCCGAGCGCAGCAGCGCTTCTGCGCGTGGCATGTCGTCCGTGACGAGCGCCAGACAGCCGGTGCGATGCTCGGCGTAGGCCAGCGCCGTGGCGTTTCCGGACCGCTCCGCCTCCTCCCCGCACTCCTGGAGCGCGGCAAGGGCCAACACCGGGTCCCCCTGGAGCACGGCGACGTAGCCGAGCACCCACAGGGCCTTCAGCCGGGAGTGCTCGTTGCCCGAGTCGAGCTGAAGGCCCCGTTCCAGCCAGTGCCGTCCCTCCGACAGCCGCCCGCAGCCCGCCCAGTAGAACCACAGCGAGCCCGCGAGGTACTGGCCCAGGTGGGCCTCCTCCGGTTCCGTCAGGCAGTGGTCCAGGGCGGAGCGCAGATTGGGCAGTTCCACGTCGATGCGTGCCGCCACCTCGCCCTGGCGGGGCGAGAACCAGTCCAGCTCGCACCAGGTCGCGAGGCCCACGTACCAGTCGCGGTGCCGCCGCCGCAGCCGGCCCGCGTCCCCGGTCGCCTCGAGCCACTGCGCGCCGTACGCCCGGACCGTGTCCAGCATCCGGTAGCGCAGCCCGGCCGGGGTGTCCTCGCGGGTCACCACGGACTGCGCGATCAGTTCGGTCAGCACGTCGAGGACGTCGTCGGCGTCCAGCCCCCCGCCGCTGCACACGTACTCGGCGGCCTCCAGGTCGAACGAGCCGGCGAACACCGACAGCCGCGCCCACAGCAGCCGCTCCCCGGGTGTGCACAGCTCGTGGCTCCAGCCGATCGCCGTGCGCAGCGTCTGATGCCGGTGCGGTGCCTCCCGCCCGCCGCCGGTCAGCAACCGGAACCGGTCGTCGAGCCGGTCCAGCAACTGCCCGGGGGACAGTGCCCGCAGTCGCCCCGCCGCCAGCTCGATCGCCAGCGGGATCCCGTCCAGACGCCGGCACACCTCCCGTACGGCCCGCTCGTCGTCGCACGCCGCCCCGTGCTGCGCGGCGCGGTCCGCGAACAGCTCGACCGCCTCCGCCTCCCCGAGCGGCGCCAGCGGGAACTGCCGCTCACCGGCGACTCCCAGCGGCCGGCGCCCCACCGCCAGCACCCGCAGCCCCGGCGCCCGCCGCAGCAGCTCCGTCACCAGTGCGGCACACGCGCCCACCAGATGCTCGAACCCGTCGAGGAGCAGCAGGAGTTGCCGCTCGGCGAGATGGCCCAGCAGCGTCTCGCGCGGCGGCCGTGTGGTGTGGTCGGTCAGCCCCAGCGCCTCCACGACCGCGTGGTCCACGAACTCCGGATCGCTCACCGGCTCCAGATCCACGCGCCACACCCCGCCCGGCGGCGCGTACCGGGTGGCAGCCCGCGCCGCGAGCCGGGACTTTCCGACCCCGCCGGTCCCGGTCACGGTCACCAACCGGGAGACCTCCAGCGCCCGGACCAGCCCGGTGAGTTCGGCCGCCCGGCCCACGAACGCGTCCAGCTCCAGAGGGAGATTGCCGAGGGCGGGGCCGCCGTCGCGCTGAGGAGGTCGCATAGGACACGGAGCGTACTGAACCGTGTTCAGTCCGTACAATCACTTCACGCAACTCCGCCCAGGCCGCGCCGTAATCCGGTACGGAGCGCAAGCCCCGGCGCGATAGGCTCGGTGCACGACTTTTTCGATGTTCAGGCACGTTTAGGGAGCGGGTGCGCAGTGTCCGGTGGAGAGGTGGCCGGCATCCTGGTGGCCGTCTTCTGGGCGATCCTGGTCTCCTTCCTCGCCGTGGCTCTGGCGAGGCTGGCCCAGACGCTCAGGGCGACCACCAAGCTGGTGGCGGACGTGACCGACCAGGCAGTGCCGCTGCTCGCGGACGCCTCCTCGGCGGTGCGCTCCGCGCAGACCCAGATCGACCGGGTCGACGCGATCGCCACGGACGTCCAGGAGGTCACGTCCAACGCGTCCGCGCTCTCCACGACCGTCGCCTCCACCTTCGGCGGCCCGCTGGTCAAGGTCGCCGCCTTCGGCTACGGCGTGCGCCGGGCGCTCGGCGGCCGCAAGGAGGACGTGCCCGCCAAGTCGTCCAGGCGTACCGTGATCGTGGGCCGTACCGTCCCGGCCGCACGGCGGGCCAAGCGGAAGAAGGACTGAGACCTAGCGATGTTCCGCCGTACGTTCTGGTTCACCACGGGCGTCGCCGCCGGCGTGTGGGCGACCACCAAGGTCAACCGCAAGCTGAAGCAGCTCACCCCCGAAAGCCTCGCCGCCACGGCGGCCGACAAGGCGATCGAGGCGGGCCACCGGCTCAAGGACCGGGCGGTGGGCTTCGCCCTCGACGTCCGCGCCGGCATGGCCCAGCGGGAGGCCGAGCTGGAGGACGCGCTGGGCCTGCACGCGGACCCGGAACTGCCCCCCGCGCGGCGTCACGCCGTCATCGACAACCGCAACAAGCCGAAGACGTACGTCATCGACAACACGACGTACACGTACAACCGGAATGAGGACCACTGATGGAGTCGGCTGAGATCCGCCGTCGCTGGCTGAGCTTCTTCGAGGAGCGCGGGCACACCGTCGTCCCTTCGGCGTCGCTCATCGCGGACGACCCGACTCTGCTCCTCGTCCCCGCCGGCATGGTGCCCTTCAAGCCCTACTTCCTGGGCGAGGTCAAGCCGCCGTACCCGCGCGCCACCAGCGTGCAGAAGTGCGTGCGCACGCCCGACATCGAGGAGGTCGGCAAGACCACCCGGCACGGCACGTTCTTCCAGATGTGCGGCAACTTCTCGTTCGGCGACTACTTCAAGGAAGGCGCCATCAAGTACGCCTGGGAGCTGCTCACCAGCCCTCAGGACAAGGGTGGTTACGGCCTGGAGCCGGAGAAGCTCTGGATCACCGTCTACAAGGACGACGACGAGGCCGAGCGCATCTGGCACGAGGTCGTCGGCGTGCCGAAGGAGCGCATCCAGCGCCTCGGCATGAAGGACAACTACTGGTCCATGGGCGTCCCGGGCCCCTGCGGCCCCTGTTCCGAGATCAACTACGACCGCGGCCCCGAGTTCGGCGCCGAGGGCGGCCCCGCCGTCAACGACGAGCGGTACGTGGAGATCTGGAACCTCGTCTTCATGCAGTACGAGCGCGGCGAGGGCATCGGCAAGGACAACTTCGAGATCCTCGGCGAACTGCCCAGCAAGAACATCGACACGGGCCTCGGCCTCGAGCGTCTCGCCATGATTCTGCAGGGCGTGCAGAACATGTACGAGATCGACACCTCCATGGCCGTCATCAAGAAGGCCACCGAGCTGACCGGTGTCGCCTACGGCGACGCCCACGACTCGGACGTCTCGCTGCGCGTGGTCACCGACCACATGCGCACGTCCGTGATGCTCATCGGTGACGGCGTCACCCCCGGCAACGAGGGCCGCGGCTATGTGCTGCGCCGGATCATGCGCCGCGCCATCCGCAACATGCGCCTGCTGGGCGCCACCGGCCCGGTCGTCAAGGACCTGATCGACACGGTCATCGCGATGATGGGCCAGCAGTACCCCGAGCTCATCACCGACCGCGAGCGCATCGAGAAGGTCGCCGTCGCCGAGGAGAACGCCTTCCTCAAGACGCTGAAGGCCGGCACCAACATCCTCGACACGGCCGTGACCGACACCAAGGCCGCCGGCGGCACCGTCCTGCCCGGCGACAAGGCCTTCCTGCTCCACGACACCTGGGGCTTCCCGATCGACCTCACCCTGGAGATGGCCGCCGAACAGGGTCTTTCCGTGGACGAGGACGGCTTCCGGCGCCTGATGAAGGAGCAGCGCGAGCGCGCCAAGGCCGACGCCCAGGCCAAGAAGACCGGCCACGCCGACGTCGGCGCCTACCGTGAGATCGCCGACGGCGCCGGTGAGACCGACTTCGTCGGCTACACCGACACCGAGGGCGAGACCACGATCGTCGGCATCCTCGTCGACGGCGCCTCCTCCCCGGCCGCCACCGAGGGCGACGAGGTCGAGATCGTCCTGGACCGCACCCCGTTCTACGCCGAGGGCGGCGGTCAGATCGGCGACACCGGCCGCATCAAGGTGGACAACGGCGCCGTGATCGAGGTCCGGGACTGCCAGAAGCCGGTGCCCGGCGTGTACGTCCACAAGGGCGTCGTCCAGGTCGGCGAGGTCACCGTGGGCGCCAAGGCCCACGCCACCATCGACAGCCGCCGCCGCACGGCGATCGCCCGCGCCCACTCGGCCACCCACCTCACCCACCAGGCCCTGCGTGACGCGCTCGGCCCGACCGCGGCCCAGGCCGGCTCCGAGAACCAGCCCGGCCGCTTCCGCTTCGACTTCGGCTCGCCGTCCGCCGTCCCGACGGCCGTGATGACCGACGTCGAGCAGAAGATCAACGAGGTGCTCACCCGCGACCTCGACGTGCACGCCGAGGTCATGGGGATCGACGAGGCCAGGAAGCAGGGCGCCATCGCCGAGTTCGGCGAGAAGTACGGCGAGCGGGTCCGCGTCGTGACGATCGGCGACTTCTCCAAGGAGCTGTGCGGCGGCACGCATGTGCACAACACCGCCCAGCTGGGCCTGGTGAAGCTGCTCGGCGAGTCCTCCATCGGCTCGGGTGTGCGCCGTATCGAGGCCCTGGTCGGCATGGACGCCTACAACTTCCTCGCCCGTGAGCACACGGTCGTCGCCCAGCTCCAGGAGCTGGTCAAGGGCCGTCCGGAGGAGCTTCCGGAGAAGGTCTCCGCCATGCTCGGCAAGCTGAAGGACGCCGAGAAGGAGATCGAGAAGTTCCGCGCCGAGAAGGTGCTCCAGGCCGCCGCCGGTCTCGCCGAGTCCGCCAGGGACGTCCGCGGTGTGGCGCTCGTCACCGGTCAGGTCCCGGACGGCACCACCGCCGACGACCTGCGCAAGCTCGTGCTCGACGTGCGCGGCCGCATCCAGGGTGGCCGGGCCGCCGTGGTGGCCCTGTTCACGACGGTGGGCGGCAAGCCGCTGACGGTCATCGCCACCAACGAGGCCGCCCGCGAGCGCGGGCTGAAGGCCGGTGACCTGGTCCGTACCGCGGCCAAGACCCTCGGTGGCGGCGGAGGCGGCAAGCCGGACGTCGCCCAGGGCGGCGGCCAGAACCCGGCCGCCATCGGCGACGCCGTCGACGCCGTCGAGCGGCTCGTGGCGGACACGGCCAAGTAAGGGTCTGGTGGAGATGCGCAGAGGACGTCGTCTCGCGATCGACGTCGGGGACGCCCGTATCGGGGTCGCCTCGTGCGACCCCGACGGGATCCTCGCCACGCCGGTCGAGACGGTCCCCGGGCGGGACATCCCCGCGGCTCACCGTCGGCTGAGGCAGCTTGTCGAGGAGTACGAGCCGATCGAGGTCGTCGTCGGTCTCCCGCGTTCCCTGAAGGGGGGCGAGGGGCCCGCGGCGGCCAAGGTCCGCGGCTTCGCCCAGGACCTGGCCAAGGGCATCGCCCCGGTGCCGGTCCGGCTCGTGGACGAGCGGATGACGACGGTGACCGCGGGGCAGAGCCTCCGCGCGAGCGGCAAGAACTCCAAGAAGGGCCGCTCGGTCATCGATCAGGCCGCCGCGGTCGTCATCCTGCAGCAGGCCCTGGAATCCGAACGGGTGTCAGGTAATACGCCCGGTGAGAGCGTCGAAGTGGTCATCTGATCGCGATACGGTAACGTTCCGCGCGATGCGGCGGCGTTCGAACAGCCGCCGCACAGCAAGAGGCGGGACGGGAGCCGAGCCGGAAGCCACGCGACCGCCGCCTCGCGGCTCTAGGGGATCGATGACTGAGTATGGCCGGGGCCAAGGCTCCGAACCGTGGCATCCGGAGGACCCGTTGTACGGGGACGGCGGATGGGGAGGACAGCAGGCCCGCGCGGGTCAGCAGTCCCCCTACGGCGGCCAGCCGCAGCACCATCCAGAGCAGCCGCAGCAGCAGCCGCAGCCGCAGTACGGCGACTGGGGCAGCGGCGAGTACCCCGGCTACGGTCAGGCGCAGCAGCAGTACCAGCAGCAGTACGACCAGCAGCACTACGCCGCCCAGACGCAGCAGCCCTACGGCACCCAGCAGCAGTACGACACGGGCACCTGGGCCACCGGCGCGCAGCCGCACCTGCCGTACGCCGCCGACCCCACCGACCCGGTGTACCCCCAGCAGGCGGCCGCCTACGGCGGTGAGCAGCCGGACTTCTACGGCACCCCCGACGCCTACCCGCCGCCCGAGCCGCCCGGCCGGCGGCGCGCGGAACCCGAGCCGAAGACCGACTGGGATCCCGGACCCGACCAGGGCGAGCACGCCTTCTTCGCGGGCGGGGACGATGACGACGACGAGCGGGGGGACCGGCCCGGACGGGGTGAGCGGCGGGGCCGGGGCGGCAAGAACAAGAAGAGCCGCAACGGATGCGCCTGTCTCGTGGTGGCCCTGGTGTTCGGCGGTGGTCTGGCCGGTGTCACCTACTTCGGCTACCAGTTCTACCAGGATCGTTTCGGTGCGGCCCCGGACTACGCGGGTGAGGGCACGAGCGAGCAGGTAACCGTCGAGATCCCCAAGGGCGCGAGCGGAGCGGAGATCGGCCGCCGCCTGAAGGAGGCCGGCGTCATCAAGAGCGTCGACGCCTTCGTGGCCGCGCAGTCGCAGAACTCCGAGGGCGGGTCGATCCAGGCCGGCGCCTACCTGCTGAAGAAGCAGATGTCGGCGGCGAGCGCCGTCGAGATGATGCTCGACCCGAAGAGCCAGAACAACGTCATGGTCACCCCGGGTCAGCGCAACGTGGCCGTGTACAACGCCATCGACGAGAAACTCGGCCTGGAGTCCGGCACCACCGAGGACGTCGCCGAGAAGCAGTACAAGAAACTCGGCCTGCCCGGCTGGGCGAACAACGACCCCGACATCAAGGACCCGCTGGAGGGCTTCCTCTTCCCGGGCACCTATCCCGCGGCGAAGGGCATGAAGCCCGAGGCGATCCTCAAGGAGATGGTCACGCAGGCCAATCGCCAGTACAGCCAGTACGACCTCGCCGCCAAGGCCAAGGCACTGGACCTGGAGAACCCGCTGCAGGTCATCTCGGTCGCCAGCCTCGTCCAGGCCGAGGGCAAGACGGAGGACGACTTCCGCAGGATGGCCGAGGTGGTCTACAACCGCCTGGCGCCCGACAACACGGAGACCTACCAGCTCCTCCAGTTCGACTCGTCCTTCAACTATCTGAAGGGTGAGAGCAACATCGACATCAGCGAAGCCGAGATCAACAGCAACCAGGACCCGTACAACACCTACACCCAGAAGGGCCTGCCGCCCGGACCGATCGGAAACCCCGGTGCGGACGCGCTGAAGGCGGCGCTGAACCCGACCGACGAGGGCTGGCTGTACTTCGTGGCGACCGATGGCCGCAACAGGACCGAGTTCGCCCGCACGCACGACGAATTCCTGGAGCTCAAGGACAAGTTCAATGAAAGCTCGGGCAACTGAGGCCCGTCGGGCCGCCGTGCTCGGTTCACCCGTCGCCCACTCCCTGTCCCCGGTGCTGCACCGCACGGCGTACCAGGAACTGGGGCTGACGGGCTGGACGTACGATCGCTTCGAGGTCGACGAGGAAGGCCTGCCGGGCTTCTTCGCGCAGCTCGGCCCCGAGTGGGCCGGGCTGTCGCTGACCATGCCGCTGAAGCGGGCCGTGATCCCGCTGCTGGACGAGGTCAGTGACACCGCCGCCTCGGTCGAGGCGGTCAACACGGTCGTCCTCACCGGCGACGGCCGCCGCGTCGGCGACAACACCGACATCCCGGGAATGGTCGCCGCCCTGCGCGAGCACGGCATCGAGCAGGCCGACTCGGCCGCGATCCTCGGCGCCGGAGCCACCGCGTCGTCGGCGCTGGCCGCGCTGGCCCGGATCTGCACCGGCGAGGTCGTCGCCTACGTGCGCAGCGCGGGCCGGGCCGCGGAGATGCGGGAGTGGGGAGAGCGGCTGGAGACCGACGTCCGGATCGCGGACTGGGCCGACGCCGCCGAGGCGCTGCACCACCCGCTGGTCGTCGCCACCACACCCGCCGGTACCACCGACGCGCTCGCCTCCGCCGTGCCTGAGCGGCCCGCGACGCTCTTCGACGTGCTGTACGACCCGTGGCCCACGACGCTGGCCGCCCGCTGGTCGGCGTACGGCGGGGCCGTCGTCAGCGGGCTCGACCTGCTGGTCCACCAGGCGGTGCTCCAGGTGGAGCGGGTGACGGGCCGCGCGCCCGCGCCGCTGGACGCGATGCGCAAGGCCGGCGAGCAGGCCCTCGCCGGTCGCTGACGTCCCGGCGCCCGCCGGTCTCCTGTGCCCTCGTCCTGACACAGTACGTCCGCCTGCTGGACCGGCGGGCTGGCCGGCGGTCCGGACGTGGGAGGATCGAACGTGGCGGGCCAGGGCCGCGCACCCGGGTCGCGCCACCCGCTACGCGAGCAGACGCGTACGCAGGTCAGTACCGGGCGCGAGCACAGAGGAGCACCGTTGAGCAGGTTGCGCTGGCTGACCGCGGGGGAGTCCCACGGTCCCGCACTCGTCGCGACGCTGGAGGGCCTTCCCGCCGGCGTGCCGATCACCACGGAGATGGTGGCGGACCACCTGGCGAGGCGGCGGCTCGGCTATGGACGCGGTGCACGCATGAAGTTCGAGCAGGACCAGGTCACCTTCCTCGGCGGTGTCCGGCACGGCCTGACCCTCGGCTCGCCGGTCGCCGTCATGGTCGGCAACACCGAGTGGCCGAAGTGGGAGAAGGTCATGGCGGCCGATCCCGTGGACCCGGACGAGCTGGCGGCGCTGGCCCGCAACGCGCCGCTGACGCGCCCCCGGCCCGGTCACGCCGACCTCGCCGGCATGCAAAAGTACGGCTTCGACGAGGCGCGCCCGATCCTGGAGCGGGCGTCGGCCCGGGAGACCGCCGCCCGTGTGGCACTCGGCGCGGTCGCGCGGTCGTACCTGAAGGAGACCGCCGGCATCGAGATCGTCAGCCATGTCGTGGAGCTCGCGGCGGCGAGGGCCCCGTACGGCGTCTACCCGACCCCGGCCGACGTGGCGAAGCTCGACGCCGATCCCGTGCGCTGCCTGGACGCCGACGCGTCGAAGGCGATGGTCGCGGAGATCGACCAGGCCCACAAGGACGGCGACACGCTCGGCGGCGTCGTCGAGGTGCTGGCGTACGGCGTGCCGGTGGGCCTCGGCTCGCACGTGCACTGGGACCGCAGGCTGGACGCCCGGCTGGCCGCCGCCCTGATGGGCATCCAGGCGATCAAGGGCGTCGAGGTCGGCGACGGCTTCGAGCTGGCGCGCGTGCCGGGCTCGCAGGCGCACGACGAGATCGTCACCACCGACGAGGGCATCCGGCGCGCCACCGGCCGCTCCGGCGGCACCGAGGGCGGTCTGACCACCGGTGAGCTGCTGCGGGTGCGCGCGGCGATGAAGCCGATCGCGACCGTTCCGCGGGCGCTGCAGACGGTCGACGTGGTCACCGGTGAGCCCGCCCAGGCCCACCACCAGCGCTCCGACGTGTGCGCGGTCCCGGCCGCCGGCATCGTCGCCGAGGCGATGGTCGCGCTGGTCCTCGCGGACGCGGTGGCGGAGAAGTTCGGCGGCGACAGCGTGACCGAGACCGCTCGCAACGTGCGGTCCTACCTCGACCACCTGGCGATCCGATGAGCGGGCCGCTGGCCGTGCTGGTCGGCCCCATGGGGGTCGGCAAGTCCACCGTGGGCCACCTGCTGGCCGAGCGGCTCGGCGTCGCCTTCCGGGACACGGACGAGGACATCGTGGCCGCGCAGGAACGCGCCATCGCCGACATCTTCGTCGAGGACGGCGAGGCCGCCTTCCGCACGCTGGAGACGCAGGCGGTGCGCAGCGCGCTCGCCGAGCACACGGGTGTGCTGGCGCTGGGCGGCGGCGCCGTCCTCGACCCCGGCACCCGGGAGCTGCTCGCCGGGCACCAGGTCGTGTACCTGTCGATGGACGTCGAGGAGGCGGCCCGGCGGACCGGCCTGAACGCGGCCCGGCCGCTGCTGGCCATCAACCCGCGCAAGCAGTGGCGGGAGCTGATGGAGGCCCGGCGGCACCTGTACGAGGAGGTGGCACGCTCGGTCGTGGCCACCGACGGCCGTACGCCCGAAGAGGTCACCCAAGAGGTGCTGAACGCCCTGGAGTTGAAGGAAGCATGAGCGAGTCAGTGACGCGGATCCAGGTCGGCGGCACCGCGGGCAGTGAGCCGTACGAGGTCCTGGTCGGCCGTCAACTGCTCGGGGAACTCGGCGGTCTGATCGGCGACCGTGCCAAGCGGGTCGCGGTCATCCACCCCGAGGCGCTTGCCGAGACGGGTGAGGCGCTGCGCACCGACCTGGCCCAACAAGGCTACGAGGCGATCGCCGTCCAGGTGCCCAACGCGGAGGAGGCCAAGACGGCCGAGGTCGCCGCGTACTGCTGGAAGGCACTCGGCCAGTCCGGCTTCACCCGCACCGACGTGATCGTGGGCGTCGGCGGCGGCGCGACCACCGACCTCGCCGGCTTCGTGGCCGCGACCTGGCTGCGCGGGGTGCGCTGGATCGCGATTCCCACCACCGTCCTGGCCATGGTCGACGCGGCCGTCGGCGGTAAGACCGGCATCAACACGGCCGAGGGCAAGAATCTGGTGGGCGCCTTCCACCCGCCCGTCGGCGTCCTCTGCGACCTCGCCGCACTGGACTCCCTGCCGGTCCACGACTACGTCTCCGGACTCGCCGAGGTCATCAAGGCGGGCTTCATCGCCGACCCGGCGATCCTGGAGCTCATCGAGTCCGACCCGGAGGCGGCGCGCACGCCGGCCGGCCCCCACACGGCGGAACTCGTCGAGCGCTCCATCCGGGTCAAGGCCGAGGTCGTCTCCAGCGACCTGAGGGAGTCGGGTCTGCGGGAGATCCTCAACTACGGCCACACCCTCGGCCACGCCATCGAGAAGAACGAGCGTTACCAGTGGCGGCACGGTGCCGCGGTCTCCGTCGGCATGCACTTCGCCGCCGAACTCGGCCGTCTGGCGGGCCGGTTGGACGACGCCACCGCCGACCGCCACCGCACGATCCTGGAGTCGGTCGGGCTGCCGCTGCACTACCGCTACGACCAGTGGCCCAAGCTGCTGCAGACGATGAAGGTCGACAAGAAGTCCCGCGGCGACATGCTGCGCTTCATCGTCCTGGACGGCCTGGCCAAGCCGACGGTCCTGGAGGGACCCGACCCGGCGATGCTGCTGGCGGCGTACGGCGAGGTCGGTCAGTAGAAGCCGGTCGGGAGACTCGGCGCGAGGTCCGGTACGTCCCGCAGGGCCGCTTCCGCCCGATTCTCCTTGTCTGGCCGGGCACTTCGGGCCGTCCCCCACCGTTCACCAAAGGACGGCGGGGGACGGTACCGTTCGGTGGCGAGCGGGGTCAGCGTCCCGCCGCCAGCGCCCATTGCCTGTACGAGACGGAGTGGCACCGGATGCAGCACGCAGTGGGGTCTCCGCTGCCGCCGCCCCACCAGCCGGGGCACGGACCGGCCGCCGGCTGGTCGCCGGCCGCACAACACCCGGGTGCGGGTCCTCACCCCCAGGGGACCGAGCCCGTCCCGCAGGGCTCCGTCCCCGTGCCCCCGCCGCCCGGTTTCACCGGCTCCCCGCCGGCCGCTGCGCACCCGCCCCCGACGGCACCGCCGCCCCCGGACACCACGGGCCACGTCCAGCTGCCCCCCGGCGGGCCGGTGACGATGCCCGCCGCGCCGGCCGCCACCACCGCCCCCGATGCGGGTACCACCACTCTCGCGGTGCTGCTCATCGGGCCGGCGGGCGCGGGCAAGACCAGCGTGGCGAAGTACTGGGCCGACCACCGCAGGGTGCCCACGGCTCACATCAGCCTCGACGACGTACGCGAATGGGTCCGTTCGGGCTTCGCCGACCCCCAGTCCGGCTGGAACGACAACTCCGAGGCGCAGTACCGCCTGGCCCGCCGCACCTGCGGCTTCGCCGCGCGCAACTTCCTGGCCAACGGCATCTCCTGCATCCTCGACGACGCGGTCTTCCCGGACCGTCCCGTCGTGGGCCTGGGCGGCTGGAAGCGCCACGTGGGCCCCGGCCTCCTGCCCGTGGTCCTCCTCCCCGGCCTCGACATCGTCCTGGAACGCAACGCGGAGCGCTCGGGCAACCGCCGCCTCACCGACGAGGAGGTGGCCCGCATCCACGGCCGCATGGCCGGCTGGTACGGCTCGGGCCTCCCGATCATCGACAACTCCCAGCTGGACGTCCCCGGCACGGCCCGGATCCTGGACGAGGTCCTCTCCCGCGCCATAGCAAGCCCACCCACGTGGTGACACACCGCACCCATAGCACCGCGGCCCCCGCATCGCCCTGTGACGCAGGGGCCGGTACCGCGCTCGGCGGGGGCCGCGGCCCGTGGTGACGCGGGGCCCGCATCGCCCTGGAGCGGGCGCGGCCTGGTGACGCGGGAGGCCCGCATCGTCCTGAAGGGGCGCGGCCTGGCGACGCGGGTCGCCAGAATTGCCCTGAGGGGGCGCGGGGAACTGCGCGACAAGCCCCCAGGGCCGACAGCCGCCGACGGACAGCTCCCCACCCCTCCGTAGGCGCCCGGCCTCGGACCCGGTGACGCGGGGCCCGCATCGCCCTGGAGCGGGCGCGGCCTGGCGACGCGGGAGGCCCGCATCGTCCTGAAGGGGCGCGGGGAACTGCGCGACAAGCCCCCACGGGCCGACAGCCGCCGACGGACAGCCCCCGCCCGGGACGGCGCGACACGCCCCCCACAGCGGGAAGCCGCCGATGCAAGCCCCGCCCCACCCCCGGCTTCGGAAATACCCGCCCCCGACGCCAGGAAGGCCCGCCCCACCTCCCCGGACACCGCCCACTCGGCCTCCCCGAGCGGCGTGAGCGCACCGAAGCTCTTACGCTCGGCTCATGTCAGAGGTGTACGCGACCCGCCGGACCCGGCTACGGGAGCGCTGCAACGCGGGCGGCAGCGCGGCCGCGCTGATCTCCCGGCCCGCCAACGTGCGCTACCTCGCGGGCGCGGCCCCCCACGGTGCCGTACTGCTGCTGGGCAAGCGCGAGGACCTGCTGGTCGGCACCGGTCCGCCGGACGACCGCCCCACCGAGGGCCGCCTGGACGAGTCCCTGGGCCTGCACACGGTGCCCGCCCCCGGCGCGGACCCCGCCGTCGCCGCCGCTGACCTCGCGACGTCCCAGGGCGCCGACTCCCTCGCCGTCGAGGAACACCACCTCACCGTCGCCCGCCACCGGGCCATCGGCTCGGCCGCCCCCGCCCTCCGCCTCGCCGACCTCGGCAACGCGGTCGAACAGCTCAGAGTCGTCAAGGACGAGGAGGAGATCTCCTGCCTCCGCATCGGCGCCGAGATCGCCGACCAGGCCCTCGGTGAGCTCCTGGAGTCCATCCTGGTGGGCCGCACCGAACGCCACCTCGCCCTGGAACTCGAACGCCGCCTCGTCGACCACGGCGCCGACGGGCCCGCGTTCCCCACGTCCGTCGCCACCGGCGCGAACTCCGGCAGACGGGGCCACCGCCCCACCGACCGCCGCGTCGAGGAGGGCGACTTCCTCTCCGTGTGCCTGGGCGCCACCTACCGTGGCTACCGCTGCGAGATCGGCCGTACCTTCGTCATCGGCACCTCGCCCGCGGACTGGCAGATCGAGCTGTACGACCTGGTTTTCGCCGCTCAGCGCGCCGGCCGCGAGATGCTCGCCCCCGGCACCGCCTACCGCGACGTGGACCGCGCGGCGCGCCACGTGCTGGACTCGGCCGGGTACGGACAGGGCCTCCCGGAGCTCATCGGGCACGGAGTGGGACTGGAAATCGACGAGGACCCTCAGCTGGCCCCCACGGCCATGGGTAAACTGGACGCTTGCGTGCCGGTCACCGTCGAACCGGGGGTCCACCTCCCGGGCCGGGGCGGTGTCCGGATCGATGACACGCTCGTCGTACGCCCCGAGGCGGACGGCGGACCCGAGCTACTCACCATCACGACCAAGGAGCTGCTCGCGCTCTAGCCTCAGAGCTGTCGCGCCTGCCCCGGGGTCGTCCACGTACGTCCAGGAGATTGAAGCAACCGTGGCTTCCACGAACGACCTCAAGAACGGCATGGTGCTCAAGCTCGATGGCGGCCAGCTCTGGTCCGTCGTCGAGTTCCAGCACGTCAAGCCCGGCAAGGGCCCGGCCTTCGTGCGCACCAAGCTCAAGAACGTGCTCTCGGGCAAGGTCGTCGACAAGACCTTCAACGCCGGCGTGAAGGTCGAGACGGCCACCGTCGACAAGCGCGACATGCAGTTCTCCTACATGGACGGCGACTACTTCGTCTTCATGGACATGGAGACCTACGACCAGCTGATGGTCGACCGCAAGGCCGTCGGCGACGCCGCCAACTTCCTGATCGAGGGCTTCACCGCCACCGTCGCGCAGCACGAGGGCGAGGTGCTCTTCGTCGAGCTGCCGGCCGCCGTCGAGCTCGTCGTCCAGGAGACCGAGCCCGGCGTGCAGGGCGACCGCTCCACCGGCGGCACCAAGCCCGCCACCCTGGAGACCGGCCACCAGATCCAGGTGCCGCTCTTCATCACCACCGGTGAGAAGATCAAGGTCGACACCCGCACCAGCGACTACCTCGGCCGGGTGAACAGCTAACCGTGGCTGCCCGCAACACGGCCCGCAAGCGCGCCTTCCAGATCCTCTTCGAGGGCGACCAGCGCGGCGCCGACGTCCTGACGGTCCTCTCGGACTGGATCCGGCACGCGCGGACCGACACCCGGCAGCCGCCGGTGAGCGAGTACACGATGCAGCTCGTCGAGGGCTACGCGGAGCACGCGACGCGCATCGACGAGCTGATCGCCCAGTACTCGGTCGGCTGGACGCTGGACCGGATGCCGGTCGTCGACCGCAATCTCCTGCGGCTCGGCGCGTACGAGCTCATCTGGGTCGACGAGACCCCGGACGCGGTCGTGCTGGACGAGATGGTGCAGCTGGCCAAGGAGTTCTCGACGGACGAGTCGCCCTCGTTCGTCAACGGCCTGCTGGGCCGGCTCAAGGACCTCAAGCCCTCGCTGCGGCGCACCGCCGAGGACTGAGACACCGCGGAACGCCGGAGGGCCGCAGCGTGCGCTGCGGCCCTCCGGCGTTCTCGTGTCACCGGGGCTCCACGGATACGTCCGGGACCCGTGAGGCGCGCAGAAAGCCGCCGGGGTGGCCGGAACCATGAAGTTCCGGCCACCCCGGCGGCACGTTTCTGCTGAAGCGGCCGGGTGCTCAGCCCTCCTCGTGCGACGCCACCGCGCGACGCGCGTCCGCGTCCAGCACGCCCCAGCTGATCAGCTGCTCGGTGAGGACCGAGGGCGACTGGTCGTAGATGACGGCGAGCGTGCGCAGGTCGTCCTGGCGGATCGAGAGCACCTTGCCGTTGTAGTCACCGCGCTGCGACTGGATCGTCGCCGCGTACCGCTGGAGGGGGCCCGCCTTCTCGGCCGGCACCGTGGCCAGCCGCTCCAGGTCCAGGACCAGCTTGGGCGGCGGCTCGGCGGCGCCACCGGGCGTCGTCCCCGGAAGCAGTTCCTGCACGGGAACGCCGTAGAAGTCCGCCAGCTCGGCAAGGCGCTGCACGGTCACGGCGCGGTCGCCGCGCTCGTAGGACCCGACCACCACCGCTTTCCAGCGTCCCTGGGACTTCTCCTCGACACCGTGGAGGGAAAGGCCCTGCTGGGTGCGGATGGCCCGGAGCTTGGCCCCGAGCTGTTTGGCGTATTCGCTGGACATATGGCTCCCCGGACACTGTGTCGACGCGACAGGTGTGTTTCCCGTGCCGCGCGGCTGGTAACTCACTGTGAGGTTACGCAGCGTTACTCTCCTGCGTCAAGCCGAATGGTCCGCACCGACTCTTCCGTGGTATCCACGGCCGACTAGGCCAAGTGGGTGATCCGATAACCCTGTGGGGGGTGATCCGGGGTGTCGCCGCGGCCTGCTACGGTGGATGGCGCAATCCCGACGTCCTTTAAGGTCCGTCCCGTGAGGCGGAGAAGGAGGTCCGTTTCGTATGGACACGCAAGCGTCCGATGCGCGGCCCGTGCTCGAAGGCCCCGACATCGCGCGGGTACTGACCCGCATCGCCCACGAGATCGTCGAGCGCGCCAAGGGCGCCGACGACGTGGTGCTCCTCGGCATTCCGACCCGGGGCGTCTTCCTCGCCCAGCGGCTCGCCGCCAAGCTGGAAGAGATCACCGAGCGCAAAGTCCCGTGCGGTTCGCTGGACATCACGATGTACCGCGACGATCTGCGCATGCACCCGCCGCGCGCACTGGCCCGCACGGACATCCCCGGTGACGGCATCGACGGCAAGCTGGTCGTCCTAGTCGACGACGTCCTCTTCTCCGGTCGCACGATCCGCGCCGCCCTCGACGCCCTGAACGACATCGGGCGCCCCCGCGCGGTCCAGCTCGCGGTCCTGGTCGACCGCGGCCACCGCGAACTGCCCATCCGTGCCGACTACGTCGGCAAGAACCTCCCCACGTCGCTGCGGGAGACGGTCAAGGTCCAGCTCGCCGAGGAGGACGGTCGCGACACCGTGCTGCTCGGTGTGAAGAAGACCGCCCAGTAGCAACCGCGGGCGTACGGCGGCTGCCCTGCGCCGGCCCGGCACGCCCCGGCGTGCGCCTGGTTGCCCGAATTCTCCCGAATGAACTGTCTTACGGAGCCTGAAAGATGCAGCGCCATCTCATCTCGGCCGCCGACCTCACCCGCGACGACGCCGTCCTCGTCCTCGACACCGCCGAGGAGATGTCCCGGGTCGCCGACCGGCCGATCAAGAAACTGCCGACCCTGCGGGGCCGCACCGTGGTGAACCTCTTCTTCGAGGACTCCACCCGCACCCGGATCTCCTTCGAGGCCGCCGAGAAGCGCCTGTCGGCGGACGTCATCAACTTCTCCGCCAAGGGCTCCTCGGTCTCCAAGGGCGAGTCCCTGAAGGACACCGCCCAGACCCTGGAGGCGATGGGCGTCGACGCGGTCGTCATCCGGCACGGCGCGTCCGGCGCCCCGTACCGGCTGGCCAACTCCGGCTGGATCGACGCGGCCGTCATCAACGCCGGCGACGGCACCCACCAGCACCCCACCCAGGCACTGCTCGACGCGTTCACCATGCGCCGCCGCCTGCTCGGCCGGGACGCCGGGCTCGGCCACGACCTGGCCGGCAAGCGCGTCACGATCGTCGGCGACGTCCTGCACAGCCGGGTCGCCCGCTCCAACGTCGACCTGCTGCACACCCTCGGCGCCGAGGTGACCCTCGTCGCCCCGCCCACCCTGCTGCCGGTCGGCATCGGGACCTGGCCCTGCGAGGTCTCCTACGACCTCGACAGCACGCTGCCCAAGTCCGACGCGGTGATGATGCTGCGCGTGCAGCGCGAGCGCATGAACGCGGCGTTCTTCCCGACCGAGCGCGAGTACTCGCGGCGCTACGGGCTGGACGGCGACCGCATGGCGAGGATGCCCGAGCACGCCATCGTGATGCATCCCGGCCCGATGGTCCGGGGCATGGAGATCACCGCCCAGGTCGCCGACTCCGACCGCTGCACGGCCATCGAGCAGGTCGCAAACGGGGTCTCCATCCGGATGGCCGTCCTGTATCTGCTGCTCGGTGGAAACGAACCCGCCACCACCACCCGCTCCGAGGAGAAGTAAGACAGATGAGCAAGATCCTGATCCGTGGTGCGAAGGTGCTCGGCGGCGAGCCGCAGGACGTGCTGATCGACGGCGCGGTGATCGCCGAGGTGGGCGCCGGTCTGGTGGCCGAGGGCGCCGAGGTCGTGGACGCCGCAGGCAAGGTGCTGCTGCCGGGCCTGGTGGACCTGCACACCCATCTGCGTGAGCCCGGCCGTGAGGACTCCGAGACGGTGCTGACCGGCACGCGCGCGGCCGCGTCCGGCGGCTACACGGCCGTGTTCGCCATGGCCAACACCTTCCCCGTGGCCGACACCGCCGGTGTCGTCGAGCAGGTCTGGCGACTGGGGCGGGAGCACGGTTACTGCGACGTGCAGCCGATCGGCGCGGTCACCGTCGGGCTGGAGGGCAGGAAGCTCGCCGAGCTGGGCGCCATGCACGAGTCGGCGGCCGGGGTCACCGTCTTCTCCGACGACGGCAAGTGCGTCGACGACGCCGTGATCATGCGCCGGGCGCTGGAGTACGTGAAGGCCTTCGACGGAGTCGTCGCCCAGCACGCGCAGGAGCCGCGGCTGACCGAGGGCGCCCAGATGAACGAGGGTGTCGTCTCCGCGGAGCTGGGGCTCGGCGGCTGGCCCGCGGTGGCCGAGGAGTCGATCATCGCCCGGGACGTCCTGCTCGCCGAGCACGTCGGCTCCCGGGTGCACATCTGCCACCTGTCGACCGCCGGGTCCGTGGAGATCGTGCGCTGGGCCAAGTCCCGCGGCATCCGGGTCACCGCCGAGGTCACCCCGCACCACCTCCTGCTCACCGACGAGCTGGTACGGACGTACAACCCCGTCTTCAAGGTGAACCCGCCGCTGCGCACCGAGCGGGACGTGCTGGCACTGCGCGAGGCGCTCGCGGACGGCACGATCGACATCGTCGCCACCGACCACGCCCCGCACCCGCACGAGGACAAGGACTGCGAGTGGGCGGCCGCCGCGATGGGGATGGTCGGCCTGGAGACCGCGTTGTCGGTGGTCCAGGAGACGATGGTCGACACGGGGCTGTTCGGCTGGGCCGACGTGGCGGACCGCATGTCCTTCGCGCCTGCCCGCATCGGCCGGGCCGCAGGCCATGGACGGCCCGTCTCGGCAGGTGAGCCCGCCAACCTCACCCTCGTCGACACGGCATACCGTGGGCCCGTGGACCCCGCGGGCTTCGCCTCGCGCAGCCGCAACACCCCGTACGAGGGTCGTGAGCTGCCGGGCCGTGTCACGCACACGTGGCTCCGGGGCAAGGCCACGCTCGTCGACGGGAAGCTCACGTGACACCTGTAACCCTGCTCGCCGCCGGTAAGGAATCGGCGGAAGTGACCGACTGGGCCGCGCGCATCGGCTGGGTCGTCGGCCTCGCCCTGTTCGTCGCGCTCGTCTACTGGCTGATGCGTGAGGGCTGGAAGTGGCGCGGCACGCTCCAGAGCGATCTGCCGGAGCTGCCCGGCGCGCCGGACGAGCCCGGCGCGGCGAAACTGACGATGACCGGCCGCTACCACGGCTCCACCACAGCCGGTCAGTGGCTGGACCGCATCGTGGCGCACGGCCTGGGCACCCGCAGCCGGGTCGAGCTCACGCTGACGGACGCGGGCCTCGACGTCGTACGCCCCGGGGCGAGCGACTTCTTCGTCCCGGCGGCGGCGCTGCGCGAGGCCCGGCTGGACAAGGGCATCGCCGGCAAGGTCCTCACCGAGGGCGGCCTGCTCGTCGTGACCTGGGCGCACGGCGAGCGGCTGATCGACTCCGGGTTCCGCTCCGACCACGCGGCCGAGCACAACGAGTGGGTCGACGCAATCAACTCCATGATCACCACCAGCACCACGGAAGGCGCCGAACGATGACGACCTCCACAGGGGGAACCACGAAGGTCCCCGCCGTACTCGTCCTGGAGGACGGCCGGATCTTTCGCGGCCGTGCCTACGGGGCCGTGGGGGAGACCTTCGGCGAGGCCGTGTTCTCCACCGGCATGACCGGCTACCAGGAGACCCTCACCGACCCGTCGTACCACCGCCAGGTCGTCGTGATGACGGCCCCGCACGTCGGCAACACCGGCGTCAACGACGAGGACCCCGAGTCGAGGAAGATCTGGGTCGCGGGCTACGTCGTGCGGGACCCCGCGCGCGTGCCCTCCAGCTGGCGCTCCCGTCGCTCGCTGGACGAGGAACTGCGCCGGCAGGGCGTGGTCGGCATCTCCGGCATCGACACCCGCGCGCTCACCCGGCACCTGCGGGAGCGCGGCGCCATGCGCGTCGGCATCTTCTCCGGCAACGCGCTGCCCGACGAGGGCAGCATGCTCGCCGAGGTGCGCCAGGCGCCCGAGATGAAGGGCGCCGACCTCGCCGCCGAGGTCGCCACGGCCGAGCCGTACGTCGTCCCCGCGATCGGCGAGAAGAAGTTCACCGTCGCCGCCGTCGACCTCGGCATCAAGGGCATGACCCCGCACCGGATGGCCGAGCGCGGCATCGAGGTGCACGTACTGCCCGCCACGGCGAGCGTCGAGGACGTGTACGCCGTGAACCCCGACGGCGTGTTCTTCTCCAACGGACCGGGCGACCCGGCCACCGCCGACCATCCCGTCTCCGTCATGCGGGGCGTCCTGGAGCGCGGCACGCCGCTGTTCGGCATCTGCTTCGGCAACCAGATCCTCGGCCGCGCCCTCGGCTTCGGCACCTACAAGCTGAAGTACGGCCACCGCGGCATCAACCAGCCGGTGCAGGACCGCACGACCGGCAAGGTCGAGGTCACCGCGCACAACCACGGCTTCGCCGTCGACGCCCCGTTCGACAAGGTCTCCGAGACCCCCTACGGCCGCGCCGAGGTCTCCCACGTCTGCCTCAACGACAACGTGGTGGAGGGCCTCCAGCTCCTCGACAAGCCGGCCTTCAGCGTCCAGTACCACCCCGAAGCGGCAGCGGGTCCGCACGACGCCGCCTACCTGTTCGACCGCTTCGTGAAGCTCATGGAGGGCCAGCGTGCCTAAGCGCACCGATATCCAGTCCGTCCTGGTCATCGGCTCCGGCCCGATCGTCATCGGCCAGGCCGCCGAGTTCGACTACTCCGGCACCCAGGCGTGCCGGGTCCTGAAGGCCGAGGGCCTGCGGGTCATCCTCGTGAACTCCAACCCCGCGACGATCATGACCGACCCGGAGATCGCCGACGCCACCTACGTCGAGCCGATCACCCCGGAGTTCGTCGAGAAGATCATCGCCAAGGAGCAGCCCGACGCGCTGCTGCCCACCCTGGGCGGCCAGACGGCGCTCAACACCGCGATCTCGCTGCACGAGAACGGCGTGCTGGAGAAGTACGGCGTCGAGCTGATCGGCGCCAACGTGACGGCGATCCACAAGGGCGAGGACCGCGAGCAGTTCAAGGCGGTCGTCGAGGAGGTCCGCAAGAAGACCGGCCACGGCGAGTCCGCGCGGTCCTACATCTGCCACTCGATGGACGACGTCCTCAAGGGCGTCGAGGAGCTGGGCGGCTACCCGGTCGTCGTGCGCCCCTCCTTCACCATGGGCGGCGCCGGCTCCGGCTTCGCGCACGACGAGGAGGAGCTGCGCCGCATCGCGGGCCAGGGCCTGACGCTCTCGCCGACCACCGAGGTGCTCCTGGAGGAGTCCATCCTCGGCTGGAAGGAGTACGAGCTGGAGCTGATGCGCGACAAGAACGACAACGTCGTGGTCGTGTGCTCCATCGAGAACTTCGACCCGATGGGCGTGCACACCGGTGACTCCATCACCGTGGCGCCCGCCATGACGCTCACCGACCGCGAGTACCAGATCCTGCGGGACATCGGCATCGCCGTGATCCGAGAGGTCGGCGTCGACACCGGCGGCTGCAACATCCAGTTCGCGGTCAACCCGGCCGACGGCCGGGTCATCGTCATCGAGATGAACCCCCGGGTGTCGCGGTCGTCCGCGCTGGCCTCCAAGGCGACCGGCTTCCCGATCGCGAAGATCGCCGCCAAGCTCGCCGTCGGATACACCCTCGACGAGATCCCCAACGACATCACCCAGGAGACCCCGGCGTCCTTCGAGCCGACCCTGGACTACGTCGTCGTCAAGGCGCCCCGCTTCGCCTTCGAGAAGTTCCCGCAGGCCGACTCCACGCTGACCACCACCATGAAGTCGGTCGGCGAGGCCATGGCCATCGGCCGCAACTTCACCGAGGCCTTCCAGAAGGCGCTGCGCTCGCTGGAGAAGAAGGGCAGCCAGTTCACCTTCGTCGGCGAGCCCGGCGACAAGGCCGAGCTGCTGCGCGAGGCC
Organism: Streptomyces sp. NPDC047706; assembly: GCF_043204795.1. Lineage (NCBI taxonomy): Bacteria > Bacillati > Actinomycetota > Actinomycetes > Kitasatosporales > Streptomycetaceae > Streptomyces > Streptomyces sp. NPDC047706. The sequence continues at coordinate 300,857 of NZ_JBIDCW010000001.1, forward strand.
GTGCGCCCGACGGACGGCCGGATCAACACCGTCATGCAGGCCATCCGTGCCGGCGCCACGCCCGAGGAGGTCTTCGAGTACACGAAGATCGACCCGTGGTTCGTCGACCAGCTCTTCCTGATCAAGGAGATCGCCGACGAGCTGGCCGAGGCGCCCGGGCTGACCGCCGAGCTGCTCGGCGAGGCCAAGCGGCACGGCTTCTCCGACACACAGATCGGCGAGATCCGCGGCCTGCGCGAGGACGTCGTCCGCGAGGTGCGGCACGCGCTCGGCGTCCGCCCGGTCTACAAGACGGTCGACACCTGCGCCGCCGAGTTCGCCGCGCGGACGCCGTACTTCTACTCCTCCTACGACGAGGAGAGCGAGGTCGCGCCGCGCGAGAAGCCCGCGGTGATCATCCTGGGCTCCGGGCCCAACCGCATCGGCCAGGGCATCGAGTTCGACTACTCCTGTGTGCACGCCTCCTTCGCGCTGAGCGACGCCGGGTTCGAGACCGTGATGGTCAACTGCAACCCGGAGACCGTATCCACCGACTACGACACCTCCGACCGGCTGTACTTCGAGCCGCTCACGCTGGAGGACGTGCTGGAGATCGTGCACGCCGAGCAGCAGGCCGGCCCGGTCGCCGGCGTGGTCGTACAGCTCGGCGGCCAGACGCCGCTGGGGCTGTCGCAGGCGCTGAAGGACAACGGCGTGCCGATTGTCGGGACGTCCCCGGAGGCCATCCACGCCGCCGAGGACCGCGGTGCCTTCGGCCAGGTCCTGCAGGATGCCGGCCTGCCGGCCCCCAAGCACGGCACGGCCACCACCTTCGCCGAGGCCAAGACCATCGCAGACGAGATCGGCTACCCGGTGCTCGTGCGGCCGTCGTACGTCCTCGGCGGCCGCGGCATGGAGATCGTCTACGACGAGACCCGGCTGTCGTCCTACATCGCCGAGTCCACCGAGATCAGCCCCTCCCGGCCGGTGCTCGTGGACAGGTTCCTCGACGACGCGATCGAGATCGACGTCGATGCCCTCTACGACGGCGAGGAGCTCTACCTCGGCGGCGTCATGGAGCACATCGAGGAGGCCGGCATCCACTCCGGCGACTCGGCGTGCGCCCTGCCCCCGATCACGCTCGGCGGCTTCGACATCAAGCGACTGCGCACCTCCACGGAGGCGATCGCCAAGGGAGTCGGCGTCCGCGGCCTGATCAACATCCAGTTCGCGATGGCGGGCGACATCCTCTACGTCCTGGAGGCCAACCCGCGCGCGTCCCGCACGGTCCCCTTCACCTCGAAGGCGACCGCGGTGCCGCTGGCCAAGGCCGCCGCCCGGATCTCGCTGGGCGCGACCATCGCCGAGCTGCGCGCCGAGGGCCTGCTGCCCGCGCACGGGGACGGCGGCGAACTGCCGCTGGACGCGCCGATCTCCGTCAAGGAGGCTGTGATGCCCTGGACCCGCTTCCGCGACACCTCGGGCCGCGGCGTGGACACCGTCCTCGGCCCGGAGATGCGCTCCACCGGCGAGGTCATGGGGATCGACTCCGTCTTCGGCACGGCGTACGCCAAGTCGCAGGCCGGCGCGTACGGCCCGCTGCCGACCAAGGGCCGCGCCTTCATCTCGGTCGCCAACCGCGACAAGCGCTCGATGATCTTCCCGGCGCGTGAGCTGGTCGCGCACGGCTTCGAGCTGCTGGCCACCTCCGGCACGGCCGAGGTGCTCAAGCGCAACGGCATCCACGCCACTGTCGTGCGCAAGCAGTCCGAGGGCACCGGCCCGAACGGCGAGAAGACCATCGTCCAGCTCATCCACGACGGCGAGGTCGACCTCATCGTCAACACCCCGTACGGCACCGGCGGCCGCCTCGACGGCTACGACATCCGTACGGCGGCCGTGGCGCGGTCCGTGCCCTGCCTGACGACCGTCCAGGCGCTCGCCGCCGCCGTCCAGGGCATCGACGCGCTCAACCACGGAGACGTGGGCGTCCGATCGCTCCAGGAACACGCGGAGATCCTGACCGCGGCCCGCGACTAGCAGCCCCGAGGGGGACACCGGAAAACGGTGTCCCCCTCTTCGCGAGGACGGCACGTCTTCGCACATGTCTTCGTGAGGACACATGTACAAGATCTTCTTCAGTCTCGTCTTCCGGCGCATGGACGCCGAGCAGGCGCACCACCTCGCCTTCCGCTGGATCCGCCTCGCCGTCCGCGTCCCCGTGCTGCGGACCTTCCTGGCGGCCGTGCTGGCACCCCGCCACAAGGAGCTGCGCACCGAAGCCCTCGGCCTGCGCATGCACGGCCCCTTCGGACTCGCCGCGGGCTTCGACAAGAACGCCGTCGCCATCGACGGCATGTCGATGCTCGGCTTCGACCACGTCGAGATCGGTACGGTGACGGGGGAGGCACAGCCCGGCAACCCCAGGAAGAGGCTCTTCCGGCTGGTCGCCGACCGCGCGCTGATCAACCGCATGGGCTTCAACAACGACGGCTCGCTCGCCGTCGCCGCCCGCCTGGCCTCGCGCGAGCCGGTCTTCAGGACGGTCGTCGGCGTCAACATCGGCAAGACCAAGGTGGTCCCCGAGGCCCAGGCCGTCCTGGACTACGTGAAGTCGGCCGAGCGGCTGGCGCCGTACGCCGACTACCTGGTCGTGAACGTCTCGTCGCCCAACACGCCCGGGCTGCGCAACCTCCAGGCGGTCGACCACCTGCGGCCCCTGCTGACCGCCGTCCGCGAGGCCGCCGACCGCATGGTCACCGCACGGCGCGTCCCCCTCCTGGTGAAGATCGCGCCCGACCTGGCCGACGAGGACATCGACGCCGTCGCCGACCTCGCCGTCGAACTGGGCCTGGACGGGATCATCGCCACCAACACCACCATCGCGCGCGCGGGGCTGGGCCTGGGATCCGAGGCCTCGCTGGTCGAGGAGACAGGCGGACTCTCCGGCGCCCCGCTGAAGGACCGCTCCCTGCAGGTGCTGCGCCGCCTGTACGCGCGCGTGGGGGACCGCATCACCCTCGTGGGCGTAGGCGGCATCGAGAACGCCGAGGACGCCTGGCAGCGCATCCTGGCCGGCGCCACCCTGGTGCAGGGCTACAGCGGCTTCATCTACCAGGGGCCCTTCTGGGCCCGCACGATCCACAAGGGCCTCGCCGCACGCCTGCGCACGAGCCCGTACGCCACGCTCGCCGACGCCGTCGGTGCCGATGTGAGGAAGGCCACATGAGCCTGGAACCCTTTGGTGTGCGGCTGCGCCGCGCCATGGACGAGCGCGGCCCGCTCTGCGTCGGCATCGACCCGCACGCCTCCCTGCTCGCCGACTGGGGCCTGAACGACGACGTCGCCGGTCTGGAGCGGTTCAGCCGCACGGTCGTCGAGGCCATGGCCGACCGGGTCGCCGTCCTCAAGCCGCAGAGCGCCTTCTTCGAGCGCTTCGGCTCCCGCGGCGTCGCGGTGCTGGAGACGGCCGTCGAGGAGGCGCGGGCGGCCGGCGCGCTGGTCGTCATGGACGCCAAGCGCGGTGACATCGGCTCCACCATGGCCGCGTACGCCGAGTCCTTCCTGCACAAGGACTCCCCGCTGTTCTCCGACGCGCTGACCGTCTCGCCGTATCTCGGCTACGGAGCGCTGAGGCCGGCCGTGGAACTGGCGCGGGAGAACGGCACGGGCCTGTTCGTGCTGGCGCTGACCTCCAACCCCGAGGGCGCGGAGGTCCAGCACGCCGTGCGCGCCGACGGCCGCACCGTCGGCGCGACGGTGCTGGCCCACCTGGCCGCCGAGAACGCGGGGGAGGAGCCGATGGGCTCCTTCGGCGCGGTCGTCGGCGTCACGCTCGGTGACCTCTCGTCGTACGACCTGTGCATCGGCGGTCCCCTGCTCGCCCCCGGGATCGGTGCCCAGGGGGCCACCCCGGCGGACCTGCCCGGGGTCTTCGGCGCCGCCGTGCGCGACGTCGTGCCGAACGTCAGCCGGGGGGTGCTGCGCCACGGTCCCGACGTGGTCGCGCTGCGTACGGCGGCGGACCGCTTCGCGGAGGAGATCCGGGCCGCGGTGACGGCGGCATGAGGGCCCCGACCAGGGGTTCGTGGACGGCTTGAGGCTGGATACATCCTCAAATCCAGGGCAATATGTCTGAAATGTCCTGTCCTGGCAGAGGCTGACCAGGACTTTTCCGCTGTTCTCGCTGACTCTGGCGGACTTGACCGCTAGTCTCCGACGTGTGGGGGCACCTCCCACGCCCCCAAGGCAGTGGGGGAAGCGGGCGAGCGTGTTGCTCGCGGCTCCCCAGGTGTGGGGCGACTAGGTTCCTCACCGGTCCGTATCCGACAGTTCGACATCCGAGGTGACGTAGGCGTGGCTCTTCCGCCCCTTACCCCCGAACAGCGCGCAGCCGCGCTCGAAAAGGCCGCCGCGGCTCGCCGGGAGCGGGCCGAGGTCAAGAATCGACTCAAGCACTCCGGCGCCTCCCTTCACGAGGTCATCAAGCAGGGCCAGGAGAACGACGTCATCGGCAAGATGAAGGTCTCGGCCCTCCTTGAGTCCCTGCCGGGCGTGGGCAAGGTCCGCGCCAAGCAGATCATGGAGCGACTCGGCATCTCCGAGAGCCGCCGCGTGCGTGGTCTCGGTTCCAACCAGATCGCCTCCCTCGAGCGCGAGTTCGGCAGCACCGGTTCCTGACTCCCTCCGGACCCCGGGACTGGTCCCGGGCACCCCGGGATTGCTGGAATAATCGCTGCATGAGTGAACGTCCGCGGCTGACCGTGCTCTCCGGACCCTCCGGGGTCGGCAAGAGCACGGTCGTCGCTCATATGCGCAACGAACACCCCGAGGTCTGGCTGTCGGTGTCGGCGACGACCCGCAGGCCACGCCCCGGCGAGAAGCACGCGGTCCACTACTTCTTCGTCACCGACGAGGAGATGGACAAGCTGATCGCCAACGGCGAGCTGCTGGAGTGGGCCGAGTTCGCCGGCAACCGCTACGGCACGCCACGCGCGGCCGTGCTGGAGCGGCTGGAGAAGGGTGAGCCCGTCCTGCTGGAGATCGACCTCCAGGGTGCCCGGCAGGTGCGGGAGTCCATGCCCGAGGCCCAGCTGGTGTTCCTCGCTCCGCCCTCCTGGGAGGAGCTGGTGCGCAGACTCACCGGCCGGGGCACCGAGCCGCCCGAGGTGATCGAGCGCCGTCTGGCGGCCGCGAAGGTCGAGCTGGCGGCGGAGCCGGAGTTCGACGAGACCCTGGTCAACACCTCCGTCGAGGACGTGGCCCGTGAGCTGCTAGCCTTGATGGACGTTGTGTGATCGTGATTGATCATGCAGCCTGATTCTTTCCCATCCATCGGAAGGTAGAGCGTGTCCTCTTCCATCTCCGCGCCCGAGGGCATCATCAACCCGCCGATCGACGAGCTCCTCGAGGCCACCGACTCGAAGTACAGCCTCGTGATCTACGCGGCCAAGCGGGCCCGCCAGATCAACGCGTACTACTCGCAGCTCGGCGAGGGCCTCCTCGAGTACGTCGGTCCGCTCGTCGACACCCACGTGCACGAGAAGCCGCTCTCGATCGCCCTGCGGGAGATCAACGCGGGACTGCTGACGTCCGAGGCCGTCGAGGGCCCGGCGCAGTAGCATTTCCTGCTTGCGGCAGACTCATCCACAGGCCCGGCCGGCGCGTCCGCCGGGCCTGTGGTGTGTCATAGACGAGTACGCGGTACAGGTCGAGTCCGGGGAGAGACGGTGGACAAGCCGAAGGTCGTGCTGGGGGTCAGCGGTGGCATCGCCGCGTACAAGGCCTGCGAGCTGCTGCGGCGGCTGACGGAGTCGGGCCACGACGTGCGCGTCGTCCCCACCGCCTCCGCGCTGCACTTCGTCGGTGCCGCGACCTGGTCCGCGCTCTCCGGCCACCCCGTCTCGACGGAGGTCTGGAACGACGTCCACGAGGTTCCGCACGTCCGCATCGGCCAGCACGCCGACCTGGTGGTCGTCGCCCCGGCCACCGCCGACATGCTCGCCAAGGCGGCCCACGGCATCGCCGACGACCTGCTGACGAACACCCTGCTCACCGCCCGTTGCCCGGTCGTCTTCGCCCCCGCGATGCACACCGAGATGTGGGAGCACCCCGCGACCCAGGAGAACGTGGCGACGCTGCGGCGCCGGGGCGCGGTCGTCGTCGAGCCCGCCGTCGGCCGTCTCACCGGCGTCGACACGGGCAAGGGCCGGCTGCCCGACCCGGGTGAGATCTTCGAGGTCTGCCGCCGCGTGCTCGCCCGCGGCGCCGCCGAGCCGGACCTCGGGGGCCGCCACGTCGTCGTCAGCGCCGGAGGCACCCGCGAGCCGCTCGACCCGGTCCGCTTCCTCGGCAACCGCTCCTCCGGCAAGCAGGGCTACGCCCTCGCGCGCACCGCCGCGGCCAGGGGCGCCCGCGTCACGCTGGTCGCCGCCAACACGACCGGGCTGCCCGATCCGGCGGGCGTCGACGTCGTCCAGGTCGGCACGGCCGTGCAGCTGCGCGAGGCGGTGCTGAAGGCGGCCGCGGACGCCGACGCGGTCGTCATGGCCGCGGCCGTCGCCGACTTCCGCCCGGCGGCGTACGCGGCCGGGAAGATCAAGAAGCAGGACGGCCAGGACCCGGAACCCGTGGTGCTCGTGCGCAATCCCGACATCCTCGCGGAGCTCTCGGCCGACCGCGCCCGCCCGGGACAGGTGGTCGTCGGTTTCGCCGCCGAGACCGACGACGTGCTCGCCAACGGCCGCAGGAAGCTGGAGCGCAAGGGCTGCGATCTGCTCGTGGTCAACGAGGTGGGCGAGCGCAAGACGTTCGGCTCGGAGCAGAACGAGGCGGTGGTGCTGGGCGCCGACGGCAGTGAGACACCCGTGCCGTACGGGCCCAAGGAAGCGCTGGCCGACGTGGTGTGGGATCTCGTCGCGGGGCGGCTCGGGTAGTTCCCCGGGCGGCTCACGGAAGACCCGTGCCGCGCCCCCCGAATGCGTCCATTGGGGGCGTGGCGCCCCTGGCCAACATCGCCGCACAGCGGGCAGAATGCCCATGCCGCAGGTCACGGAGCTCCCGAGAGGCGAGACGGTGGCCCCGCGGCGGAGAGCGACCGATAAACTGTGCCTCGGACGTCGGCGGGCGCAGCCCCTGTCCCGTCCACCAATGATCAGCCAGCAGCCGCTGCAACCCCAGGGAGCGTTGTGTCCCGTCGCCTGTTCACCTCGGAGTCCGTGACCGAGGGTCACCCCGACAAGATCGCTGACCAGATCAGCGACACCATTCTCGACGCGCTTCTGCGCGAGGACCCGACGTCCCGGGTCGCCGTCGAAACCCTGATCACCACCGGTCTGGTGCACGTGGCCGGTGAGGTCACCACGAAGGCCTACGCGCCGATCCCGCAGCTGGTCCGGGACAAGATCCTGGACATCGGCTACGACTCCTCGAAGAAGGGCTTCGACGGCGCTTCCTGCGGTGTCTCGGTCTCGATCGGCGCGCAGTCCCCGGACATCGCGCAGGGTGTGGACACGGCGTACGAGAGCCGGGTCGAGGGCGACGAGGACGAGCTGGACCGGCAGGGCGCCGGTGACCAGGGCCTGATGTTCGGCTACGCCTCGGACGAGACGCCGACCCTGATGCCGCTGCCGATCTTCCTGGCGCACCGCCTGTCGAAGCGGCTCTCCGACGTGCGCAAGAACGGCACGATCCCCTACCTGCGCCCGGACGGCAAGACGCAGGTCACCATCGAGTACGACGGCGACAAGGCCGTCCGCCTCGACACGGTCGTCGTCTCCTCGCAGCACGCGAGCGACATCGACCTGGAGTCGCTGCTCGCGCCCGACATCCGCGAGTTCGTCGTGGAGCCGGAGCTCAAGGCGCTCCTCGACGACGGCATCAAGCTCGACACCGAGGGCTACCGCCTGCTGGTCAACCCCACCGGCCGCTTCGAGATCGGTGGCCCGATGGGTGACGCCGGCCTGACCGGCCGCAAGATCATCATCGACACCTACGGCGGCATGGCCCGCCACGGCGGCGGCGCCTTCTCCGGCAAGGACCCGTCCAAGGTGGACCGCTCGGCGGCGTACGCGATGCGCTGGGTCGCCAAGAACGTGGTCGCCGCGGGTCTCGCCTCCCGCTGCGAGGTCCAGGTGGCGTACGCCATCGGCAAGGCGGAGCCGGTCGGTCTGTTCGTCGAGACCTTCGGGACCCACAAGGTCGAGCCCGAGAAGATCGAGAAGGCGATCGAGGAGGTCTTCGACCTCCGTCCGGCCGCCATCATCCGCGACCTCGACCTGCTCCGCCCGATCTACGCCCAGACCGCGGCGTACGGCCACTTCGGCCGTGAGCTTCCCGACTTCACCTGGGAGCGCACGGACCGCGTGGACGCGCTGCGCGCGGCCGCGGGGCTGTAGCCGCGCTGCGCGCGGCCGCCGGGCTGTAGGTCCCGGCAGGTCCTCTTCGCCCGACGCGAGGCCCGGTTCCCTTCGGGGGCCGGGCCTCGCGTGCTGCGTGAGCGGCCCTCGGGCCGGTGCCGGTTGTCAGTGGTGTTTGGTAAGAATGCAAGCGTGAGCAGCGAGAACGACCGGGGGGACGGCGGCGCGGAGGGCGCGACGCCGGAGCAGCTCGCGTTCATCCGGGAGAGCGTGCGCAAGGCCGGGACTCCCCGGGCCAAGCCCCGTACCTGGCGCGGCGCCGCGCTGGCCGAGCAGCTGCCCGTCGCGCGGGTGCTCGTGGACAAGGGCGTGCTCCACCTCGACCGCTACTTCGACTACGCCGTGCCGGAGGAGCTCGACGCCGACGCACAGCCCGGCGTGCGGGTGCGGGTGCGGTTCGGGGCCGGCCGGCATCGCGTCCGGGAAGGGCGCCGCGAGGGCGGAGGCCTGATCGACGGGTTCCTCGTCGAGCGGCTGGCCGAGTCGGACTACTCGGGGCCGCTGGCGGCGCTGGCGCAGGTGGTGTCGCCGGAGCCGGTGCTGAACGAGGAGCTGCTGGGACTTGCCCGGTCCGTCGCCGACAGGTACGCCGGGAGCCTCGCCGATGTGCTCCAGCTCGCCGTGCCGCCGCGCAGCGCCCGGGCCGAGCAGCGGCCGTCGCCCGCACCGCTGCCGCCGCCCGCGCCACCGGACGCGGGGTCCTGGGCACGCTACGAGAACGGGGTGGCGTTCCTGGACGCGCTGGCCTCCGGCGGCGCTCCACGGGCCGTGTGGAACGCCCTGCCCGGCCCCGGATGGAGCGCCGAACTGGCCCGCGCCGTCGCGGCGACACTGGCCTCGGGGCGCGGTGCACTGGTTGTCGTACCGGATGGACGGACGGCCTCCCGGGTCGACGCGGAGTTGACGGCTCTCCTGGGTGAGGGGCGGCATGCGCTGTTGACGGCCGACGCGGGTCCGCAGAAGCGGTACCGGGAGTGGCTCGCCGTGCGGCGCGGGTCGGTACGGGCCGTGGTGGGGACGCGCGCCGCGATGTTCGCGCCGGTGCAGGATCTCGGGCTGGTCGCCGTCTGGGACGACGGGGACGACAGCCACAGCGAGCAGCACGCGCCGCAGCCGCATGCGAGGGACGTGCTGCTGCTACGCGCCGCCCAGGACAAGTGCGCGTTCGTGCTGGGCGGTTGGAGCTGCACCGTGGAGGCCGCGCAGCTCGTGGAGAGCGGCTGGGCGCGACCGCTGGTCGCCGTGCGGGAGCAGGTCCGGGCCGCCGCTCCGCTGGTGCGGACCGTGGGGGACCAGGATCTGGCGCGGGACGAGGCGGCGCGGGCCGCCCGGCTGCCGACCCTCGCCTGGCAGGTGGTCCGGGACGGGCTGCGGCACGGCCCCGTGCTGGTCCAGGTGCCGCGGCGCGGGTACGTGCCGAGGATGGCCTGCGCGCAGTGCCGGGCGCCCGCGCGGTGCCGGCACTGCGCCGGGCCACTGGAGGCGCGCGACGCGGGGGCGCTGCGCTGCGGCTGGTGCGCGCGCGAGGAGGACTCGTGGCACTGCCCGCAGTGCGGGGCGTTCCGGCTGCGGGCGCAGGTCGTGGGCGCACGGCGGACCGCCGAGGAGCTGGGGCGGGCGTTCCCCGCCGTGCCGGTGCGGACCTCCGGGCGGGAGCACGTGCTGGACACGGTGCCGGGGGCACCCGCGCTGGTGGTGAGCACGCCGGGGGCCGAGCCCGTCGCCGAGGGCGGTTACGCGGCGGCGCTGCTGCTCGACGGCTGGGCGATGCTCGGGCGGCCCGATCTGCGGGCCGGTGAGGACGCGCTGCGGCGCTGGATCGCGGCCTCGGCGCTGGTCCGGCCGCAGGGTGACGGCGGCACCGTGGTCGTCGTCGCGGAACCGACGCTGCGGCCCGTGCAGGCGCTGGTGCGGTGGGATCCCGTGGGGCATGCGGTACGGGAGCTGGCCGAGCGGGCCGAGCTCGGGTTTCCGCCGGTGTCACGGATGGCGGCCGTGTCGGGGCCGCCCTCCGCGGTCGCCGAGTTCCTGGAGATGGTCGAACTGCCGCCGGAGGCAGAGGTGTTGGGTCCCGTGCCGCTGCCCGTCACACCGCCCGCGGCAGCGGGACGCTCACGGCGGGCCGGGGCGCCGCCCGCCGGGGAGCACTGGGTGCGGGCGCTGGTCCGGGTGCCGCCGGGGCGGGGCGCCGCACTGGCGGCCGCGCTGAAGGCCGCGCAGGCGGCCCGGACGGCCCGGGGGAGCGGGGCGGCGGTGTGGCTGCGGATCGATCCGCCCGACATCGGTTGAGGGGCCTGTGCGCCCCGGTGGACATCGGCTCAGGGGCTGCGCGTTCGGGCCGGCATCGGCCGCGGGGGCTGTGCTTGACGGGCCCATGGGTGAGGCGTGGAACACGGGCGAACCGGCGTGCGCGCAGGCGCCGGAGCGGTTGCGCGGTGAGTCTCCAAAGGACTCCGGCAGAGCCGGGCAGATCTCGCCGGACCTTGGTAGATCCCGCGGACCTTGGTAGATCCTGCGGACCTTGGTAGATCCCGCGGACCTTGGTAGATCCTGCGGACCTTGGTAGATCCCGCGGACCTTGGTAGATCCTGCGGACCTTGGCAGATCCCGCGGACCTTGGCAGATCCTGCGGACCTTGGCAGATCTCGCTGAACCCCGGCAGATCCCGGTCGTGTTGGCCGGAGGCCTGGGACGGCGCCAGCGCCCGCCACTGTGCTCCCACGCACCGGAGACGAGCTTCGAGCCCCGAACACGGCTGCCCTCCCGGGCGCGCTCGGCGTCGCCGGGAGGACGGGTCCGGCAGCCGTGGGGTGGGTCAGCCGTTGCGGGGGCCGGGGAAGGCGGTCGGCCTGACCTCGTCGCGCAGCGCCGGGCTGCCGGCGGTCGGCTGGGTCGGCATGGAGCGCGCCGCGGGGACCGTCGGCACCGTGGGGAGGCCGGCGCCCACGTTGACCGCGCGGGTCGCGGCCCCTTCCGTGCTCCGTTCGGCCTCGGCGGCCGCCTGTGCGGTGGCGCGGCGTGAGCCGTAGCGGCGGTGCACCGCCTGCTTGGTGACGCCGAGGGCGGAGCCCACCGCGTCCCAGGAGAAGCCGAGCGAGCGGTCGAAGTCGACCGCGGCCGTGACCAGGGTCTCGACGCTGTCGCGCAGCTCCTGGGCGAGACGGACCGTCGGGGCGGGAGCGCGTCCGTAGACGACGAAGCCCGTGGAGGGACCGGAGCGGCGCGGGCGGTAGACGTTGCCCAGCTGCGCGGTGAGTGTGCGCAGTGCGTCCACCTGCCGGCGGACCCGCTCGATGTCCCGCACCAGCAAGTGCAGGCTGGCCCGAGCCTGGGCGTCGTGGGTTGCGTGGTCGGCCATGAACAAGCCTCTCGAACCGGCGTTGAGGAGAAAGGATCGGGCCGCTGGGGCGGCCCGTTGGTCAACTCTTTCTTGACCAACGCGTTCGGGGGCCGGGGGTCACGGTGTGGGGGCGCGGGGGCATATGCGTGCGCCGTTGCGCGGGGCGGTGGCGCTGTGGGGTCCCGCCCACCCGTTTCACCGACCCGGTGGTCCCGGGGGACGAGGCCGAGCGGGCAGTCGCCGGACCGCGCAATAGACTTGTGCGTTGCCCTGCCCAACCCAGCCGAGAGGCCCGTGTCCGCACATGAAGCTCGTCTTCGCCGGTACCCCCGAGGTCGCTGTTCCCGCTCTGGACGCCCTGCTCGAATCCGGGCGGCACGAGGTGGTCGCCGTCGTCACGCGGCCGGACGCGCCGGCCGGGCGGGGGCGTAGGCTGGTCGCGTCGCCCGTGGCGGAGCGGGCGGAGGAGGCCGGCATCGAGGTGCTGAAGCCGGCCAGGCCCCGCGAGCCGGAGTTCCTGGAGCGGCTGCGCGAGATCGGCCCCGACTGCTGCCCCGTCGTGGCATACGGCGCGCTGCTGCCCCGGGCCGCCCTCGACATCCCCGCCCACGGCTGGGTCAACCTGCACTTCTCGCTGCTGCCCGCCTGGCGCGGCGCCGCTCCCGTGCAGCACTCCATCATGTCCGGCGACGAGATCACCGGCGCCTCCACCTTCCTCATCGAGGAGGGCCTCGACTCGGGGCCCGTCTACGGCACCGTGACCGAGACGATCCGTCCCTCCGACACCAGCGGCGACCTGCTGACCCGGCTCGCCTTCGCCGGCGCCGGGCTGCTCGCCGCGACCATGGACGGCATCGCGGACGGCTCCCTGAAGGCCGTACCGCAGCCCGCGGACGGGGTGACCGTCGCACCGAAGATCACCGTCGAGGATGCCCGGGTCGACTGGGCGACGCCCGCCCTGCGCGTCGACCGGGTGGTGCGCGGCTGCACCCCGGCGCCCGGCGCCTGGACCACCTTCCGCGGGGAGCGGCTCAAGCTCGTGCAGGTCGCGCCGGTGCCCGACCGGACGGACCTCGTCCCCGGTCAGCTGTCCGTGGGCAAGAACAACGTGTACGCGGGCACCGGCTCGCACGCCGTCGAACTGCTGTGGGTGCAGGCCCAGGGCAAGAAGCCGATGCGGGCCGCCGACTGGGCGCGCGGCGTGCGGATCGCGGACGGGGAGACGCTCGGGGGCTGAGCCGCTGCCCAGGACCGTCCGGCGTACGCTGGGTGCACACGGCACCACAGAAATCCGGAGCACCTTTACGTGAGCGACACCTCCCGTCGGCCCCGCAAACCCGGCAAGCCCTATCGTCGGCCCCAGAAGGACCCCGTACGCATCCTCGCCTTCGAGGCGCTGCGGGCCGTCGACGAGCGGGACGCGTACGCCAACCTCGTACTGCCGCCGCTGCTGCGGAAGGCGCGCGAGGGCGGGGAGTTCGACGGGCGGGACGCGGCGCTGGCGACCGAGCTGGTGTACGGGACGCTGCGGCGGCAGGGGACGTACGACGCCGTGATCGCGGAGTGTGTCGACCGCCCGCTCCGGGAGGTCGATCCGCCCGTCCTCGACGTGCTGAGCCTCGGTGCGCACCAGTTGCTCGGGACGCGGATCCCCTCGCACGCCGCCGTCTCCGCCACCGTGGAGCTGGCCCGGGTCGTGCTCGGCGACGGGCGGGCCAAGTTCGTGAACGCCGTGCTGCGCAAGGTGGCGCAGCACGACCTCGACGGCTGGCTGGAGCGGGTCGCGCCGCCCTACGACGAGGACCCCGAGGACCATCTCGCCGTCGTGCACTCGCATCCGCGCTGGGTGGTCTCCGCGCTGTGGGACTCGCTCGGCGGTGGCCGGGCCGGCATCGAGGAACTGCTGGCGGCCGACAACGAGCGGCCCGAGGTGACGCTGGTCGCGCGGCCGGGACGGGCCACGGCCGACGAGTTGCTGCGCGAGGACGCCGCGGTGCCCGGACGCTGGTCGCCGTTTGCCGTGCGGCTCACCGAGGGCGGGGAGCCCGGGTCGATCGAGGCCGTGCGGGACGGCCGGGCCGGCGTGCAGGACGAGGGGAGTCAGCTGGTCGCGCTGGCGCTCGCGAACGCCCCGCTCGACGGGCCGGACGAGAAGTGGCTCGACGGATGTGCCGGGCCCGGCGGCAAGGCGGCGCTGCTCGCGGCCCTCGCCGCCGAGCGGGGCGCCGCGCTGCTCGCCTCGGAGAAGCAGCCGCACCGGGCGGGGCTGGTGGCCAAGGCACTCGCCGGCAACCCCGGCCCGTACCAGGTGATCGCCGCCGACGGGACCCGGCCGCCGTGGCGGGCCGGCTCGTTCGACCGGGTGCTGATGGACGTGCCGTGCACCGGTCTCGGCGCGCTGCGCCGGCGGCCGGAGGCCCGGTGGCGGCGCCGGCCCGAGGACCTCGACGGGTTCGCCCCGTTGCAGCGGGGGCTGCTGAGGACGGCGCTGGAGTCCGTGCGGGTCGGCGGTGTCGTCGGATACGCCACCTGCTCACCGCATCTGGCGGAGACGCGGGCCGTGGTCGCGGACGTGCTGAAGCAGTTCCCGCAGACGGAGCCGGTCGACGCCCGTCCGCTGCTGCCGGGCGTACCGGACCTCGGGGACGGACCGGACGTCCAGCTCTGGCCGCACCGGCACGGGACGGACGCGATGTATCTGGCGGTCGTGCGGCGGACGGGCTGACGCCGCGGTGTCCGGGCGGAACATCCGAAGAGCGTCCGATATCCCGACCGGCGCGAACAACCGTGCAGGGACATGGCACGCTTAGGTCATGGCCGCGCAGATCAACCCCAGCATCCTGTCCGCCGACTTCGCCCGTCTCGCCGACGAGGCGCGGGCGGTCGAAGGGGCCGACTGGCTCCACGTAGACGTCATGGACAACCATTTCGTCCCGAACCTCACGCTCGGCGTGCCGGTCGTGGAGTCGCTGGCCCGGGCGACGGACACCCCGCTGGACTGCCATCTGATGATCGAGGCCCCCGACCGGTGGGCCCCGCAGTACGTGGAGGCGGGCGCCTCGTCCGTCACCTTCCACGTCGAGGCGGCCGCCGCGCCGGTACGGCTGGCCCGGGAGATCCGGGCCAAGGGCGCCCGGGCGTCCATGGCGCTGAAGCCGGCCACGCCCATCGAGCCGTACGAGGATCTGCTGCCCGAGCTCGACATGCTGCTGATCATGACGGTCGAGCCGGGATTCGGCGGGCAGGCGTTTCTCGACATCATGCTGCCGAAGATCCGCCGCACCCGTGAACTGATCGCAAAGCACGGTCTGGAGCTGTGGCTCCAGGTCGACGGCGGGGTCTCGGACGCGACCATCGAGCGCTGCGCGGAAGCGGGCGCCGATGTGTTCGTGGCCGGATCCGCCGTGTACGGGGCCGACGACCCGGCCGCCGCGGTGCGTGCCCTGCGCGCCAAGGCGGAGGCGGCGACGAAGCACGCGGCATGGGCGTGCGACCACTGAGCCACGGTTACGTGAACGGCGCCCGTCGGGCGCCGAGCAGGGCTGATCGAGCGCGCCGTATCTGCAAGGATGAACGGCGAATCCAGAGTGTGAACAGCAGTGAGGAGATCGCCGTGTCGGGTATGTCGGCGGGCCGGTCAGCCATGCGGATGGGACCCGCAGAGCTGGTGCAGGCGGCGGCCATGGCCCGCCGCTTCTACCTCGAGGGCAAGTCCAAGATCCAGATCGCGGAGGAGTTCGGCGTCAGCCGCTTCAAGGTGGCCCGGGTCCTGGAGACCGCCCTCGAACGGGATCTCGTACGTATCGAGATCCGTGTGCCCGCCGAGCTGGACGCCGAGCGCTCGGACGCGCTGCGCGCCCGCTACGGCCTCAGGCACGCCGTCGTGGTCGAGTCCCCCGCCGAGGCCGAGGAGACCCCCGACCCCGAGAACCTGGGCGAGGTGGCCGCGGACCTGCTCGGAGAGCTGGTCAACGAGGGCGATGTGCTCGGGCTGGCCTGGGGCCGGTCCACCATCCACATGGCCGCCGCCCTCGGCAAGCTGCCGCCCTGCACGGTCGTGCAGCTGACGGGCGTGTACGACGCGGGGACCGCCGAGCGCGGCTCCGTCGAGGCGGTCCGCCGGGCCGCCCAGGTCTCCGGCGGCGACGCCCACCCCATCTACGCGCCGATGCTCCTGCCGGACGCCGCCACCGCGGCCGCGCTGCGTCATCAGACCGGGATCGCCCGGGCCTTCGAGTACTTCGACAAGGTCACGGTCGCCTGCGTCTCCATCGGGTCCTGGGAGCCCGGCATCTCCACGGTGCACGACATGCTCAGTGACGAGGAGCGCTCCCACTACGCCTCCCTCGGCGTCGCCGCCGAGATGTCTGCGCACCTGTTCGACACCGACGGCCGCCGGGTCGGACGGGACCTCGGCGAGCGGTGCATCACCGTCAAGGCCGACCAGCTCCGCCGTATCCCCGAGGTCGTCGCGATCGCGGGCGGCCAGCGCAAGGCGGCCGCCATCGACGCGGTACTGCGGTCGGGGCTCGTCACCAGCCTGGTCACGGACACCTCCGCGGCCGACTGGCTGATGACCGCCGGGCCGACGCCGCGGCCGGCGCTGAACCGGGCCGATCCGGACGGCCCCTGACGGAACGCCGGACGGGAAGGAGCGGCGGTGCGCCGCCGCCGTGGCTCGTCCCGTCGGCGGCGACGATGGGTGCTGAGACGACGGATCACGTGGTCACCCTCGACCTCGGCGGCGCCACGGACAGGGCGGCCCTGATGGACCGCTGCGCCCGGGCGCACCAGCTGCCCGACTGGTTCGGCCGCGGGACGCGCTCGCCGGCAGCCTCTCCGACCAGGGCGTCCGGTCCGGCGACGCCGCCGGGAAGGGGCTGCTGGTCGTCGTGCGGCGCTGGCGGCCTTACGCCGGCGCGCGGCCGGCGGAGAGGGAGACCGCCCAGCAGGTGTTCGCCCAGGCCGCGGACGCCGCACCGGGCCTGACCGTGGCCCCCTCGCCCTTGGAGGATCCTCCTGAAGACCCCCTGACCTGCCTGGACGAAGTCACCAGGCATCGCGTTCCGGCCGACATGGGACAATGAAGTACGTGCTCTTCTCCCCTGGCTGACCTGTCCGGGGGCCACCTCTGATCGACTGGGATGTGCAGCACGTGCGTTTCCTCAACGACATCCAGCCCTCGTACGACCTGACGTACGACGACGTGTTCATGGTGCCGAGCCGCAGCGCGGTCGGCTCCCGTCAGGGCGTGGACCTCAGCTCCCCGGACGGCACGGGCACCACGATTCCGCTCGTCGTCGCCAACATGACCGCCATCGCCGGCCGCCGCATGGCCGAGACCATGGCCCGGCGCGGCGGACTCGTGGTCATCCCGCAGGACATCCCGATCGACGTCGTCACCGACGTCGTCTCCTGGGTGAAGAGCCGCCACCTGGTCCTCGACACCCCGATCGTGCTGGCCCCGCACCAGACCGTCGCCGACGCGCTCGCCCTGCTGCCCAAGCGGGCGCACAACGCCGGTGTCGTGGTCGACGAGAACCACCGTCCCGTCGGGGTCGTCACCGACCGGGACCTCTCCGGCGTCGACCGCTTCACCCAGCTCGAAGTGGTCATGTCCAAGGACGAGTTGCTGCTGCTCGACGCCGGCATCGACCCGCGCGAGGCGTTCAACACCCTCGACCACCACAACCGGCGATACGCCCCCGCCGTCGACGCCGACGGCAAGCTCGCCGGCATCCTCACCCGCAACGGCGCGCTGCGCGCGACGCTGTACACCCCGGCCGTCGACGCGAACGGCAAGCTGCGCATCGCCGCCGCCGTCGGTATCAACGGCGATGTCGCGGGCAAGGCCAAGCAGCTGCTCGACGCGGGCGTGGACACGCTCGTCATCGACACCGCCCACGGTCACCAGGAGTCGATGATCAGCGCCGTCAAGGTGGTGCGCGGTCTCGACCCGCAGGTGCCGGTCGTGGCGGGCAACATCGTCTCGGCCGAGGGCGTGCGCGACCTGATCGAGGCGGGCGCCGACATCGTCAAGGTCGGTGTCGGCCCGGGCGCCATGTGCACCACGCGGATGATGACCGGCGTGGGCCGGCCGCAGTTCTCGGCCGTGCTGGAGTGCGCCGCCGAGGCGAAGAAGTACGGCAAGCACGTGTGGGCGGACGGCGGTGTCCGCCACCCGCGCGACGTCGCGATGGCGCTGGCGGCCGGCGCGTCCAACGTGATGATCGGCTCCTGGTTCGCGGGCACCTACGAGTCCCCGGGCGACCTCCACCAGGACGCGAGCGGCCGCCTCTACAAGGAGTCCTTCGGCATGGCGTCCGCGCGTGCCGTGGCCAACCGCACCTCCGAGGAGTCGGCGTACGACCGCGCCCGCAAGGGCCTGTTCGAGGAGGGCATCTCCACCTCCCGTATGTTCCTCGACCCGGTCCGCCCGGGTGTCGAGGACCTGATCGACTCGATCATCGCGGGCGTCCGCTCCTCCTGCACCTACGCGGGCGCCGCCTCCCTGGAGGAGTTCGCCGAGAAGGCCGTCGTCGGTATCCAGAGCGCCGCCGGATACGCCGAGGGCAAGCCGCTGCACGCCAGCTGGAGCTGACCCGACTTCCTTCCGTACGGCCCCCGTTGTCCTGCCCGCCAGGATGATCGGGGCCGTCGGCGTGTCCGGGTGCCTCCCGTCGGACCCACGGGGATCACCGTCGGGGACGCCGACATGCGCCGGACCGGCTGCGCGGCGCCCGACGCCACGGCCCGCCCACAGATCGCAGGGCCGGCTGTCCGGCCGGAAGGGCGTTGCGCGCCTGGCATCGGCACGGCGCCGGCCGCGCCGCCGAGGACAGGCCCGGGGACCCTTGGATGGCCCTCGTGCAACGGTTCGCAGCCGCTGTGCAACGAACGCCCATCCCACCCCGAGGAACGCAATGATCTTGCGAGCATACGCAAGGTTGCTGCATTACACCGGCAACGCACCTGCTCATAGGCTGTCGCCTCGTACGTGGCGTGGCGGGGACCCCGCTCGGAGGGTCCCCTGTCAAAAGGGGATGCCGCCGGTCCCCGTCGGCCTGACCGGCAGCAACAAAGGAGCCAGCGCGTGCTCGACCAAGGCGCACCCCCGCAGCACAGCAGCCAGACCGACCCCACGTCCCCAGGGGCCGGCGCGCGCCTGCTGCGCCGCAAGCCCGTGGAACGCCTGGTCGCGGAGGGCGGCCAGGGTGAGGGGGGTTCGCTGCGGCGCTCCCTCGGGCTGTGGCAGCTCACCATGATCAGCATCGGTGCCACCCTCGGCACCGGCATCTTCGTGGTGCTCGGCGACGCCGTTCCCGAGGCCGGACCGGCCGTCACCCTGGCGTTCGTGATCGCGGGTCTGACCGCCCTGTTCTCGGCCCTGTCGTACGCCGAGCTGGCGGGCAGCATCCCGGTCGCGGGTTCCTCGTACTCGTACGCATACGCAACGATGGGTGAACTCGTCGCCTGGGTCTGCGGCTGGTGCCTGGTCCTGGAGTACGGCGTGTCGGTGGCCGCCGTCGCGGTCGGCTGGGGCGAGTACCTCAACGAGCTGCTCGACGGGACCATCGGTGTCACCATCCCTACGGCGCTGTCCTCCGCGCCGGGCGAGGGCGGGATCATCAACCTGCCCGCGCTGATCGTCGTCCTGCTGGCGATGGTGTTCCTGCTCGGCGGCGTGCGCGAGTCCGCCCGCGCCAACACGATCATGGTCGTGGTGAAGATCGCCGCTCTGGTGCTCTTCTGCGCCGTCGGCTTCATGGGCTTCAAGTCCGGCAACTACGCCGACTTCATGCCGCTCGGCATGGCGGGCGTCAGCGCCGCCGGCGCCACGCTGTTCTTCTCCTACATCGGTTTCGACGCCGCCTCCACCGCCGGTGAGGAGGCCAAGAACCCCAAGAAGGACCTGCCCCGCGCGATCATGCTCTCGCTGATCATCGTCACCGCGCTGTACGTGCTCGTCGCAGCCGTCGCCGTCGGCGCCTGGAACTGGACCAAGTTCGAGGGCTCCGACGCCTCCCTCGCCGCGATCATGAACGACGTCAGCGGCCAGAGCTTCTGGGGCACCCTGCTCGCCCTCGGCGCCGTCATCTCCATTGCCAGCGTCGTCCTCACCGTGCTCTACGGCCAGACCCGCATCCTCTTCGCGATGTCCCGCGACGGCCTGGTGCCCAAGGCGCTCGGCAAGGTCCACCCGAAGACCGGCGCGCCCCGCCTCAACACGGTCGTCGTCTCCCTGTTCTGCGGTGTGCTCGCCGCCATGATCCCGCTCGGCAAGCTCGTCGACGCCACCAGCATCGGCACCCTGTTCGCCTTCGCGCTGGTCAACGTCGCGGTGATCGTGCTGCGCCACAAGCGGCCGGAGCTGGAGCGCACCTTCAAGGTGCCGTTCGGGCCGGTGCTGCCCGTCCTGGGCTTCGTCTTCTGCGCGTACAACATGTTCAGCCTCGACACCGTGACCTGGGTGGTCTTCGGGTGCTGGATGGCCGCCGGTCTCGTGTTCTACTTCCTGTACGGCTACCGCCGTTCCCGTCTCGCCGTACCCGAAGTGAAGTGAACCACCCGCAGTGCTGAACGATCTCGACGAACGCATCGTGCACGCCCTCGCCGAGGATGCCCGCCGCTCCTACGCGGACATCGGGCAGCTCGTCGGTCTGTCCGCGCCCGCCGTCAAGCGGCGCGTGGACAGGCTGCGCGCCAACGGCGCCATCACCGGCTTCACCGTCCGGGTGGACCCGTCGGCGCTCGGCTGGGAGACGGAGGGGTTCGTCGAGATCTACTGCCGCCGCAACACCTCGCCGGAGATCATCCAGCGGGGCCTCGAGCGCTATCAGGAGGTCGTGGCCGCGTCCACCGTCACCGGCGACGCGGACGCGGTCGCGCAGGTCTTCGCCTCCGACATGCGGCACTTCGAGCGGGTCCTGGAGCGGATCGCGGGGGAGCCTTTCGTGGAGCGGACCAGGTCCGTGCTCGTGCTCTCGCCGCTGCTGCGGCGCTTTTCCTCGGGATCGCCCACCTGATTCCGCCCAGGGGTCTAGCATCGGCCGCATGACGTGGCGACATTGACCTTCACCGGCCCCTGAGCCCGGCGTCCGGCGACTGACCCGGACGCTGTACGGCTATGCCTTCCTGGACGACTTCGTCCTGCTGTACCCCGTCTACGCCCTGCTCTTCGGCGACAACGGACTGTCCCTCGGGCAGATCTCCTCCCTCTTCGCCCTGTGGTCGGTCACCGGCGTGCTCCTGGAGGTGCCCTCCGGTGCCTGGGCCGACGCCGTCTCCCGCCGGCTGCTGCTGTTGCTCGGCCCGCTGCTGACCGCCGCCGGCTTCGCCCTGTGGGTGCTCATCCCGTCGTACGGGGCGTTCGCACTCGGCTTCGTCCTCTGGGGCGCCGGCGGGGCCCTCGGCTCCGGCGCGCTGGAGGCGCTGGTGTACGAGGAACTGGACCGGCACGGCGCCGCCGGCACCTATGCCCGCGTCACCGGCCGGGCGCGTGCCGTCGGCCTGGTGGCCGTGATGGCGGCCATGGGGCTCGCCGGGCCCGTGCTCGCGCTGGGCGGCTATCCGCTGGTCGGGGCGGCGAGCGTGCTGACCTGTCTGCTGACGGCGGCCGTGGCGACCCGTTTTCCGGAGCACCGGGCCGCGGCGGCCGGGAGCGACGGCTGGTTCGCCGCCCTGCGGGCCGCCGGCCGCCCCGAACGGCCGGTCACCGCCGCCCTGCTGCTCGTCACGGCCGTCGGCTCGGTGTGGGGCGCCCTCGACGAGTACACTCCGCTGCTGGTCCGGGACACCGGCGTACCGGACTGGGCCGTCCCCTACCTGCTCCTGCTGGTCTGGACGGGAGCCACCGCGGGCAGCCTGCTCGCCGGTCCGGCCGAGCGTCTCGGGACGGCCGGCTTCGCCGGCCTGCTCGCCGGTTCCGCGCTGGCCCTCGCCGCGGGCGCCCTCGCCCGGTCGCCGGCCGGTCTGGTCCTGGTGGCTCTCGCGTTCGGAGGCTTCCAGCTGGCGAACGTGCTGGCCGACGCCCGGCTCCAGCGGCAAATCGACGACGGCGCGCGGGCCACCGTCACCTCGATCGCGGGGCTGGGCACCGAGCTGGCCACGGTCGCGGTGTTCGGCGCCTACGCGGCGGTCGGCTCGGCGACCGGGCACGGCACCGCCTTCGCCGTGTTCGCGGTGCCCTACCTGGTGACCGCGGCGGCGGTGGCGGTGGCCCGGCGCGGGCGTGCGCCGTCCTGGTGAGGCCGCTGCCGGGGCACCACCGCGAGGTCACCCGTGCCGTGACCCGCAGGTTCCTCGGGCCCACGTCCGTGGTCGACGCCCAGCTGCGGCCGAGCCGGTCCCGGCGCCCCGCGTCGTGCACGGCGACGCCGACCCGCCGCCCCTTCGCCCGGCGCAGGCCGGACGCCACGACCACGCCGCCCGCGGCGCGCCCGCGCCACGTCGGGCCCCGGGGCGGCAGCGCGTCTCCGCCACCCGGCGGGGGCCCGGCCCGGCCGGGCGCCTCCCCGAGGAGGGGTGTACGACCCCGCCGCGCAACGAATCGCCGCGCGACGGGGAACGGACGCAACAATGCGTCCGGCAGCGCGCAACGGCTCCTTCTTGTCCGGCCGCGCCCGCCGCCCGTACCGTCTACGTGGCCCCCACACCCATTCGTCCCGGTGAGGAACACGCATGCGTACCGCCCTGCTCCAGAGCTCCGGCCGGCCCGGCTCGACCGCCGGGAACCTGAAGGTCCTCGACGAGGCCGCGGGCCGTGCCGCCGCCGCCGGTGCGGGGCTGCTGGTCGCGCCGGAGATGTTCCTCACCGGCTACGCGATCGGCGAGGACATCGCGCGTCTCGCCGAGCCCGCCGACGGCGACGCCACCGACACGATCGCCGAGATCGCCTCGCGGCACGGCCTGGCCGTCGCGTACGGATACCCGGAGCGCTCCGGGGACGCGGTCTTCAACTCCGCCCAGCTGATCTCCGCCGAGGGCACGCGGCTGGCCAACTACCGCAAGACCCACCTCTTCGGCTGCTTCGAGCGCGACCACTTCACGCCGGGCGAGCAGCCCGTCGTCCAGGCCGAGCTGGACGGGCTGCGGGTCGGGCTCATGATCTGCTACGACGTGGAGTTCCCGGAGAACGTCCGCGCGCACGCCCTCGCCGGCACCGACCTGCTGCTGGTGCCGACCGCGCAGATGCACCCGTTCCAGTTCGTCGCCGAGTCGCTGGTGCCGGTGCGGGCCTTCGAGAACCAGATGTACGTGGCGTACGTCAACCGGGTGGGCCAGGAAGGCGAGTTCGAGTTCGTGGGGCTGTCCACCCTCGCGGGGCCGGACGGGTTCGCCCGCACCCGTGCCGGACGCGGTGAGGAACTGGTTCTCGCCGATGTGGACCCCGCCTTCCTCGCCGCCTCCCGCGAGGCCAACCCGTATCTGAAGGACCGCCGCCCCGGCCTCTACGGGTCCCTGGTCTGACGCCCCGCCCCCAGCCCGCTGATCTTCCGTTTCGCGCAAGGAGTCCGTACCCCATGACGTCCACGGTGCCCAACGCCGTCGAGCACGCCGACGAGCAGCAGCCGCCGATCACCATGTTCGGCCCGGACTTCCCCTACGCCTACGACGACTTCCTCGCCCACCCGGCGGGCCTCGGCCAGGTTCCGGCGACCGAGCACGGCGCCGAGGTCGCGGTCATCGGCGGTGGCCTGTCCGGCATCGTGGCCGCGTACGAGCTGATGAAGATGGGCCTCAGGCCCGTCGTCTACGAGGCCGACCGGATCGGCGGCCGGCTGCGCACGGTCGGCTTCGACGGCTGCGACCCCGCGCTGACCGCCGAGATGGGCGCGATGCGCTTCCCGCCGTCCTCCACCGCCCTCCAGTACTACATCGACCTCGTCGGTCTGCGGACGCGCCCCTTCCCCAACCCCCTGGCCGAGGGAACCCCGTCGACCGTCGTCGACCTCAAGGGCGAGTCCCACTACGCCGAGACCGTGGACGACCTGCCGCAGGTCTACCGTGACGTGGCCGAGGCGTGGAACAGGTGCCTCGAAGAGGGCGCCGACTTCTCCGACATGAACCGGGCGATGCGCGAGCGGGACGTCCCGCGCATCCGCGAGCTCTGGGCCCAGCTCGTCGAGAAGCTCGACAACCAGACGTTCTACGGCTTCCTGTGCGACTCCGAGGCCTTCAAGTCCTTCCGGCACCGGGAGATCTTCGGCCAGGTCGGCTTCGGCACCGGCGGCTGGGACACCGACTTCCCCAACTCCATCCTGGAGATCCTGCGCGTCGTCTACACCGAGGCCGACGACCACCACCGCGGGATCGTGGGCGGCTCGCAGCAGCTGCCGCTGCGGCTGTGGGAGCGCGAGCCGGAGAAGATCGTGCACTGGCCGTACGGCACCTCGCTGGCCTCGCTGCACGAGGGCGGCGAGCCCCGCCCGGCCGTGACGCGGCTGCACCGCACCGCGGGCAACAACATCACGGTGACCGACGCGAACGGCGACATCCGCACCTACCGTGCGGCGATCTTCACCGCCCAGTCCTGGATGCTGCTGTCCAAGATCCAGTGCGACGACTCGCTCTTCCCGATCGACCACTGGACCGCCATCGAGCGCACCCACTACATGGAGTCGTCCAAGCTCTTCGTGCCCGTGGACCGGCCGTTCTGGCTGGACAAGGACGAGGAGACCGGGCGTGACGTCATGTCGATGACGCTCACCGACCGGATGACCCGCGGCACCTACCTGCTGGACGACGGCCCGGACAGGCCGGCCGTGATCTGCCTGTCGTACACCTGGTGCGACGACAGCCTGAAGTGGCTGCCGCTGTCCGCGAACGAGCGGATGGAGGTCATGCTGAAGTCGCTCGGCGAGATCTACCCGAAGGTCGACATCCGGGGGCACATCATCGGCAACCCGGTGACCGTCTCCTGGGAGAACGAGCCCTACTTCATGGGCGCGTTCAAGGCCAACCTGCCCGGCCACTACCGCTACCAGCGGCGCCTGTTCACGCACTTCATGCAGGACCGGCTGCCCGAGGACAAGCGGGGCGTCTTCCTCGCCGGTGACGACATCTCCTGGACGGCGGGCTGGGCCGAGGGCGCCGTCCAGACCGCGCTGAACGCGGTCTGGGGCGTCATGCACCACTTCGGCGGGGCGACCGACGCGGCCAACCCCGGCCCCGGCGACCTCTACGACGAGATCGCGCCGGTGGAACTCCCCGAGGACTGACCGGCGTCAGACGCCGGCCGCGCGGGCCTGCTCGTACACCCGCGCGGCCAGGTCCTTGAGCTCCTCGCCGTCCCTCGGGGTGCCCTGGAGGTCCAGCAGGACCTCCTCCAGGCCGATCCCGGTGTACGGCACCAGGTCCTCGACGATCTGCTCGACGCTGCCCTGGAAGGGCTGCCGGTCCGAGCCCTCGTACGCCTTGGCCGAGTACTCCGCGTTCACCCGCAGCACCGTCCGGATCGGCTCCGTGCGGCCGCGCTCCTGCGCCAGCTCCCGCAGCCGGCTCCACTGCGCGGCCACGGCGTCCGGGGACATGCCCACCGGCAGCCATCCGTCGGCGTGGTCGACGAGCCGGCGCTGTGCCCTGGGGCTGCTCCCGGCCAGCAGGACCGGGATCGGCCGGGCGGGCTTCGGGCCGACCAGGGCAGGCGCGATCTTCGTGACCCGCCCCTCGTACGCGACGGGGTCCGGTCCCCAGACCGCCCGGCACACGGCGAGCAGCTCGTCCAGGACCTTGCCGCGCTCCTCGAACGGCCGGACCGACGCCGCCGCGTACTCGTCGTGGGACCAGCCGGTGCCGAAGCCCGCGACCACCCGGCCGCCGCTCGCCGCGTCCAGGCTCGCCAGTGCCTTGGCCAGCTGGAACGGCACATGCAGCGGGGCCACCAGCACACTGCTGCCGAGCTCGGCCCGCTCGGTGGTGGCGGCGGCCAGCGTGAGCGTCACCAGGGGGTCGGCGACGTGGCGGTAGCTGTCCGGCCAGGGGAGGCCCTCGATCCCGTACAGGCCCTGGGTGGCGGGCTCGGGGAACAGGGCGCGTTCGAAGACCCACAGACTGTCGTATCCGATGCGCTCGGCCTCGCGTGCCACGCCGGGCACGTCCCTGCCGAGGTCGTACTGCCGCATCTGGGGGAGGCCGAGGCCGAGCCGGATCGCCATACCTGTGCTCCTTCGCAGTAGGGGTGCCTTGCAGTCAACGCACAACGTGTGCACGGGAGTTCCGCGGGTGCCGGCCGGGAGGGCCGGGCCCGCAGGGCGTCAGCCGGGAAGCGGTGTGAGCAGCATGCGACCCGCGAAGCCCACCGCCGCGTCCAGGCGCTCGGTGAACTCCGCGGCGAGGTCGGGGAGCCGGCGCAGCGCCCACAGGGCCCGCGCGGCCGACCAACTGGCGTCCCGGGCACGCTCCAGGCTCCACGCGCCGAACAGATGGGTGAGCGGGTCGGCGATCTGGAGCAGGTCGGGACCCGGCATCAGATCCTCACGGATGCGCTCCTCCAACGTCACGAGGACATCGCCCACGCGGTCGAACTCGTCCTCCAGTTCCGCCGGTTCGCAGTCGAGGGTACGGCAGGTGTCCACGACGGCGAGCGCCAGATCGTGCCCGATGTGCGCGTTGATGCCCGAGAGCGCGAACTGCAGCGGCCGTACGCCGGGATGGCGGCGGAACTGGAGCAGGGGCCGCCAGCAGGCCGGGGGACGCCCGTCCGCCGTGACCGGGTCGACGGCCGCGAGATAGCGCTCCGCGAACCGCACGCCCAGGGTCGCAGCGGCGCGGGTGTCGGTGAAGGCGCCGGTGTCGATCCGATGGTCGACGGCCTCGGTGACGGCCAGGTAGACACGGTTGAAGACCGCCACCCCGTCCCGTGCGGGCAGGGCCGCGTCCAGCGCGCGCATCCGGGAGACGACCGCGTCCACGGGGGTGGTGCACTCTTCCAGCTGCGTCATGAGGGCAGCGTCCCAGCCCTGGGCCGGCCTGCGTGGCGGCGAGCCCGGCGTTTCCCCGGAACGGGCGAACGCGGCTGCCGCGCGGGGGGAGCGCGAGGAGAGCACGAAGGGGGAGCGGCACTGTGTCCGGCTCACGTGTCCGGCGTCCGGCCGCCCGGCGCACCGACAAGGAGACGGCCTTCGTACGCCTACGACTTGGCGTCGTCGTAGCCGGAGGTGCCCTCGTCCAGCAGTGGCCGCTGGGCCTTGAGGTGGGCCGGGGCGAACGCCCGCAGCCCGTGGTAGCCGATGATCACGACGAGTGTGCCCAGGGCGATGCCGCTGAGCGAGAACGTCTCGGTGAACTCCATCGAGACGTCGCCGACGCCGATGATGATGCCCGCCGCGGCCGGTACGAGGTTGAGCGGGTTGCGCAGGTCCACCTTGGCGGTGATCCAGATCTGGGCGCCGAGCAGGCCGATCATGCCGTACAGGATGACGGTGATGCCGCCGAGGACCCCGCCCGGGATCGCGGCCACCACCGCGCCGAACTTCGGACACAGACCGAACAGCAGGGCGAAACCGGCGGCGGCCCAGTAGGCGGCCGTGGAGTAGACGCGGGTCGCGGCCATGACGCCGATGTTCTCGGAGTACGTCGTGTTGGGCGGGCCGCCGACCGCGGTGGACAGCATCGAGCCGACGCCGTCGGCGGCGATCGCCGTGCCGAGCTTGTCGTCCAGCGGGTCGCCGGTCATCTCGCCGACCGCCTTGACGTGCCCGGCGTTCTCCGCGACCAGCGCGATCACCACCGGCAGCGCCACCAGCACCGCCGACCACTCGAAGGCCGGTGCGTGGAGGGCGGGCAGTCCGATCCAGTCGGCGTCGGCGACACCGGAGAGGTCCAGGCGCCAGTGGTCGGTGACCTTGCCGCTCGCGTCGACGGAGTGGATCCGGCCGAAGACCAGGTCGAAGAGCCAGGAGATGCCGTAGCCGAAGATCAGGCCGAGGAAGATCGCGATCCGGGACCAGAAGCCCCGCAGGCAGACGACGGCCAGACCGGTGAAGGCCATCACCAGCAGGGCCGTCCACTGGTCCTGGGGCCAGTACGTGGTCGCCGTGACGGGAGCCAGGTTGAAACCGATCAGCATCACCACGGCGCCCGTCACGATCGGTGGCATCGTCGCGTGGATGATCCGGGCCCCGAAGCGCCGCACGGCGAGTCCCACGACGAACAGCGCGGCACCGACCACGAGCACCGCGCCGGTCACGGTGGCGCTCGTGCCGCCCTGGGCCCGGATCACCGCCGCGACGCCCACGAAGGACAGGGAGCAGCCGAGGTAGCTGGGCACCCTGCCACGGGTGGCGAGCAGGAAGACGACGGTGGCGACGCCCGACATCATGATCGCCAGGTTGGGGTCCAGGCCCATCAGGACCGGCGCCACGAAGGAGGCCCCGAACATCGCCACCACGTGCTGGGCGCCGAGCCCGACGGTGCGCGGCCAGGACAGCCGTTCGTCGGGCCGGACCACCGCCCCGGGGGCCGGGGTGCGTCCGTCACCGTGCAGCTTCCAGCGGACGCCGAGATCCATGGCAGGTGTCGCTTTCGTCGTACGTGCAGTGCCGGACCATTGTCAGGGCTGGTCGCGGGTGCTCCGTACAGGTGTGCGCCCGGTCACGACCGCGGGTCGGTCGCGGTCGCCGGAGCGCAGCACGCCGGCGAAGACGGCGAGACCGCAGGACAGGAAGGTCACCAGCGCGAACGAGACCACCAGGCTCGTCGCCTGCGCCAGCGTGCCGATGGCGCTCGGGGCGATCAGGCCCGAGGTGTACGTGATCGTGGCGACGCCCGCGATGGCCTGGCTCGGGTTCGGGCCGCTGCGGCCGGCCGCGGCGAAGCACAGCGGGACGACCACGGCGATGCCCAGACCCATCAGCGCGAAGCCGGACATGGCGAGCGCCGGGTGGTCCGCGAGGGCGATCAGCAGACCGCCGAGGGTGGCGAGGACGCCGCCCGTGCGGACCGTGCGGACCGAGCCGTAGCGGTCGACCACCTTGTCGCCGGCGATCCTGGCGAGCGCCATGGTGAGGGTGAAGCCGGTCGTGCAGGCCGCCGCGAGACCGGCGGACGTGCCCAGTTCGTCCTCCAGGTAGATCGCCGACCAGTCGAGGCTCGCCCCCTCGGCGAACACGGCGCAGAACCCGACCGCGCCGATCAGCACCGCCGACCTCGGGGGCAGGGCGAAGCGGGGCGGGGGCTCCTCGTCCTCGGCGGACTGGAGGTCCAGGACCCAGGTGCAGGCGACCAGGCCCAGCAGGGTGAGACAGGCGGCGGCCAGCGCGTGGTGCAGCCGGGCGTCGGTACCGAGGTGCGCGGCGAGCGTGCCGCCTGCCGAGCCGATCAGGGCGCCGGCGCTCCACATGCCGTGCAGCCCGGACATGATGGAGCGGCCGAGTCGGTTCTCGATCTCGACGCCGAGCGCGTTCATCGCGACGTCCGCCATGCCGGCCGTGGCGCCGAAGGTGAACAGGGCCAGGCAGAGCGCGAGCAGGCCGGGCGCGAGGGACGGCAGGGTCAGCGACAGCGTCCACAGGGCGAGCAGTCCGCGCAGGGCGGTACGGGCGCCGAAGCGATGGCTGATCCGGCCCGCGAGCGGCATCGCGAGCGAGGCGCCGAGGGCGGGAAAGGCGAGCGCGAGGCCGAGCTGGCCGGGGCTCACCCCGGCGTGGTCCTGGATCCAGGGGACCCGGGTGGCGAACGAGCCGGTGACCGCGCCGTGCACGGCGAACACGGCGGCCACGGCGTACCGGGCGCGTGTCACCTCCCGATGCTGGTGGATCACGTCTTTCATCTTCCCGCCCCTTGTCACGTCTCGGCCGACCGTGTCGGCGGTAAATTATCAGGGACCCTGCCTGATAGATAGTGGGCGAGACGACAGACACATCTGGAAGGATCCCGGCATGCCCGCATCCCCGAGCACCGCGCGAGCCATCAACGACCGGCTCGCCCTGCGCCTGTTGCAGCAGGAAGGGCCGTTGACGGCCGGGCAGCTGAAGCAGCTGACCGGCCTGTCCCGGCCGACCGTGGCCGACCTGGTCGAACGCCTCTCCGTCGCAGGCCTGATCGAGGTGGCCGGCGAGGCAGGCGAGCAGCGGCGCGGCCCCAACGCCAAGCTGTACGGCATCGTCGCCGGACGCGCGTACCTGGCCGCACTCGACGTCCGCACGGAAGGCGTCTCCGTGATCGTGTCCGACCTGCTCGGCCGGCTGCTCGCCGAGGCGTCCGTGCCGATCGGCGACGACACGGGAACCGGTCCGGCGGTGGATCAGGCGGTCGCGCTGGTCGAGCGGGCGGCGAAGGAGGCGGGGGCCGTGGAGGCGCCCCCGCGCGAGGGTGTGCGAGCGTGGGGGAGGCTGCACACCGTCGGCATCGGCGCGCCCGGTCTGATCGACCCGGCCACCGGGGAACTCCGCGACTCCTCCGGCCTTCCCGCCTGGCACCGGCGCCTCGTCGCGGCTCTCCAGGAGCGTCTGCCTCAGGCCCGGGTCATCGTCGAGAACGAGACCAATCTCGCGGCGCTGGCGGAACAGCGGGAGGGTGCCGCCCGGGACCGGGACACGTTCGTGCTGCTGTGGCTGGGGCAGGGCACGGGAGCCGCGGTGGTGCTGGACGGGTCGCTGCGGCGCGGGGCGTCCGGAGGGACCGGGGAGATCGGCTTCCTGCCGGTGCCGGGGACCGGCGGGCTGCCGTCGGCGACGGACTGCGCGGGCGGCTTCCACTCGCTGGCGGCGGCCGGGGCGATCGTGGGGCTGGCGGGGGAATGCGGGGTGCGCGTGCGGGCCGAAGGCGGCGGAGCGGGGGCCGCGGAGGTGGTGCGCGGTGCCGTGGCCCTGGCGGGCGGAAGTCCCGGGGCCGACGCTGCCGCCGCAACCCGGTTCCTCGACGCGCTCGCCGAGCGGCTCGCCCTCGGTGCGGCCTCCGTCGTCGCCGTGCTGGACCCCGGATGCGTGGTGCTCGGCGGGGAGGTGGGGCAGGCCGGTGGCGACATGCTCGCCGGATTGGTGGAGGGCCGGGTACGGCGGATGTCGCCGCTGGTCACGGAGGTGCGCGCCGGCGCGCTGGGCGGCGGCGCCGTGCTGCGCGGGGCGTTGCTGACGGCGCGGGACCGGGCCCAGGACGAGCTGTTCGCACTCCCTGGGAGGTAGGGCCGCCGGTCAGGCTGTGGAGCGGCGGGGCGTCGGTCAGGCCGTGGGGCGGTGGGCCACCGGTCAGGCCCTGGGGCACGCCCGCCGGTACGGCCGGCCCTGGGGCACGCCCGCCGGTCAGGCCGCGGGGCGGTGGGCCACCGGTCAGGCCCTGGGGCACGCCCGCCGGTACGGCCGGCCCTGGGGCACGCCCGCCGGTACGGCCGTGGGGCGGTGGGCCACCGGTCAGGCCCTGGGGCACGCCCGCCGGTCAGACCCTGGGCACGCCCGCCGGTCGGGCCCTCGGTACGCCCGCCGGTCGTGACCCCAGGTTCACGCCCCACGGGCGCCCTCGATGCGCACCGCGACGTACTCCTCGAACGTGCCCTTGCCCACGGCCTGCTCCGGCGCCAGATGACCGCCGCTCCGCAAGGCCCGGTACGTCCGGCCGCACAGCGGCACGTTCACGAGGCGCCGGGGGTGGCCCGTGGCTCTGAGATAGGTGCGGGCCAGCGACTCGAGCGTCCGTATCTCGGGGCCGCCCATGTCCTCGACCCGACCGGCGGGCCCACCCGACGCCAGCTCCGCGAGCCGCGACGCGACCTCGGTGACCTCGATGGGCTGATCCTTCAGCCCGGCCGGCAGCAGCATGACCGGCGGCCTGGACAGGGCGTCGAACAGGCGAACGAGCAGGTCGTGGAACTGCGTCGCGCGCAGCACCGTCCAGCCCAGCCCGGACTCCTCGATCAGCCGCTCCACCGCCAGCTTCGTGCTGCAGTAGCCGAAGGGCACCCGGTCGACCCCGACGATCGAGATGTAGAGCACGTGGCCCACCCCGGCCCGCCGCGCCGCCGCGATCAGATGTGCCGCCGCTTCCTCGTCGCCGCCACCAGGAGCGCTCGCGCAGTGCACGATGGTGTCCACATGGGCTACGGCCCTGTCGAGCACGGTGCCGCCCTGGCGCAGATCGACGGCGTAGGGCTCGGCGTGCCGGCTGAGCACCCGCACGTCGTGCCCGTCCGCGTGCAGCCGCTCGGTGAGGACTCGGCCGAGGGTTCCGGTACCGCCTGTCACCAGGATCGTGGTCATGGTGTTCAGCCCCTTCGGACGCCGTGCGCTCCAAGGGCGGAGCGCCCTTCGCCGGCGGGGACCGAGTAGCCCTCCTGGTACGCGACAACCTCGGGGCGGCTGGTCCACGGACGCGCCGGCGCACGTCGTACGAGTTCCAGCTTGTCCGGATTCGGGCTGGCTCGCAGTTCGGTGGCCGGCCCCGTGCGGAGCGAAGCCCGCGCCGCGCGAGGCCGGGGGCCTCGGGCGGCGCGGGCGTTGCTGGGGAGACCCGGCGGCGGGCAAGGGCCTTCGTCACCGCCGCCGGGCCCGCTCCGAGCGGGGTCAGCAGCTGCCGAGGTCCTGCCAGACCCCCCACTCACCGGTGGTGCCGGGCTCCTCGCCCTTCGTCCACCACTTGGCCTTCCACGAGTGCCCACGATGAGACACCGTGCTACCTCCGCCGTACTCGGTCATGGCGTTCCAGGCCGGAGCCGTGCACTGCCCGGTGCCACCCGTAGGGCTCGCCGTGGGGGAGGGCGTCGGCGTCGGTGTCCCCGTCCCGGGCTCCACCACCGTCGTCCCGCGCGCCAGATCCCCGGCCAGCGCGTACGTCTTCCCGCCGAACGTCACCGTCCAGTTCGACGGCGTCGACACCGGCAGGTAGTACACGAAGTCCAGCTCCACCGAGGCGCCCGGAGCCAGCGTCTGCCAGCCGGGCAGCTTCAGCGAGACCCGGTGGTGGTCGCCCTTGAGGCCGCCGGCGTTCGGCCCGGTGTGGTCACTTCGGATCACCGAAGTGCCCCACCCCGACTGGTCCTTGGCGTTGCCGGGGGCCGAGGTGCCGTAGTCGAACCGGAACTCCGTACCGCCGGGCAGAGTCGTGCCCGTGCGGTTCGTGATCTTCAGCTTGGGGCTGATGGGGTAGTTGGAGTCGCCGAGCGGGAACTGCCCGAACTCCACGTCGATGTTCAGCGCCTCGGCCGGCAGCTCGATCGTCGACCGCTTCGCGCCGTACGGCGGGGCGGACTTGAACCTCTCGTACATCGCGGACGTCAGCGTCGACCCCGGCTCGTACTGCCCCTTGGCCGCGTTCCACCCGTAGTCGCCGGCCAGCTCCCAGATCATCGTGCCGCCGATGCCCCGGTCGACCACGTAGTCCGCCTTGGCGCGCACGGACTGCTCGTCCTCCGTGGACAGGAAGACCTTCTTCTCGGCGTTCCACAGCCAGGGCGCGACCAGCGTGGCGTCGTACCTCCGGGCGTACGTCCCGGTCAGCGTCGTGCCCGCGGGGAAGCCGTACCGTGTGACGTAGTCGCCGACGATGCCCTTCTCCAGGTTCTTGGCGTGCCACATCGGGTTGGAACCGGCGGGCGACTCCTTGCCGTTGTCGTCCTTGTCGTGCCACAGGTTGTCGATGCCGACCGCGCCGTCGCCGCACTTGGCCAGACCGGAGCCGGCCGGGCAGCTCGTGGCGGGAGCCCTGCCCCACAGGCCGTCGGTGCCGCCGGTGACGTTCTTGAACCCCCGGGTGTAGTAGGGGAGACCGATGTTGATCCGCCCGGCCGGCATCGAGCCGCGGAAGTAGTGATACGCCCAGTC
This sequence comes from Streptomyces sp. NPDC047706, assembly GCF_043204795.1. Taxonomy (NCBI): domain Bacteria; kingdom Bacillati; phylum Actinomycetota; class Actinomycetes; order Kitasatosporales; family Streptomycetaceae; genus Streptomyces; species Streptomyces sp. NPDC047706. The sequence continues at coordinate 334,345 of NZ_JBIDCW010000001.1, forward strand.
GGTGTTCAGATATCCGATGCCGCCGTACTGGGAGGTGGAATAGACGCCCGCCGCCGCGAGTTCCGCGTCCTTCCCGTCGTCGAAGAGGGAGGCGTTCGGGCCGACGTATTCGTTCCAGACGCCGTGCAGGTCGTACGACATGATGTTGACGTAGTCCAGGTACTTCTGGACCTGGAAGGTCTCCATGCCGCGCAGCAGATATCCGGAGGACGGCGCCGCCACCGTCAGCAGATAGTGCCGGCCGTCCGCCGCGCCGGCCCGGTCGAGTTTCTCCCGCAGGGTCTTCATCAGTGCCGCGTAGCCCTTGACCAGACCGGCCCGGCGGGCATTGGCGACGGGCCAGTCGAGCGGGTGTCCCGCGTCCTTCATGGTCGTCGGGTACTCGTAGTCGATGTCGACGCCGTTGAATCCGTACTTCCTGAGGAAGTCGACCGCGGAATTCGCGAAGGTGTCGATCCCGGCCTGGTTGACCGAGCCGTCGGCGTCCGTCGCCATCGAGTAGAAGCCGCCGGAGCCGACTCGTGTGCCGTTGTCGTCGAAATAGCCGCCGGTCTCGGCCCAGCCGCCGACCGAGATCAGCGTCTTGACGTCCGGGTGCTGCTTCTTGAACTTGCTCAGCAGGTTGAAGTGCCCCTTGTAGGGGAACGCCGGGTCCATCTCGGCACCGGTCACGCCCGGCCAGGTCGTTCCGGTCGCCGGATTGGCGGCGCCGTCCGTGCCGACGGAGATCTTGTTGCCGGAGTCGACGTGCGCGAAGGCGTAGTTGATGTGGGTGATCTTGTCCCAAGGGATGTCCGACGCCAGATAGGCGGGCGTGCCGTCCTTCCCGGTGCGCCAGCCGGTGAAGTAGCCGATCACCCGGCGCTGGTGGTCGGTGCCCATCTTCTCCCGGCCCGCCGTGTCGTAGACCGAGCAGTACGGGACGTCCACGCCGGGGGTCCGGTGCAGCCCGTCGGGGCGGCAGGACTCCTGGTCGGCCGCGTGCGAGACGGTGGCCGGAAGGCTCGCGAGGACCAGCCCGGCGACGGCCCCGGCGGCGGCGAGGAGGGCGGGTCTGGATCTGAGACGTGAGGGGGACAGCACGATCGGTTCCTCTCCACGGAGTTGCGCAGACCCTAGAGAGGACTAGACCATTGCGTCAATAGGTCTGTACCAACTGGAAAGGGCGGTCGGCGCACGGGAGTTGGGGGCGGCCTCGGCCTGTCCGGGATGTCCAGCGACAGAGCCTGTGAGCCACCCCACACCGCTCGCCCGTATGGACGCCGATCGGGCGTGGCACACTGGCCCTGTACCAGTAGCAGCGCACTCCGGGGTCGGTGAAATTCCGAACCGGCGGTTACAGTCCGCGACCCGGTCGCCTCCAGCGGCCGGTTGACCAGGTGAAATTCCTGGACCGACGGTTAAAGTCCGGATGGGAGGCAGTGCGCGGCGAGCGGGCATTCGTGCGCGCCGCCGACCGTGATCGTCCCCTGTTGGACGAGTCCGTCCGGCGTCGTCCCTGGTGTCCCCGCTCGTGATTCTGCCGTCTCGGCAGCCCCGGAGTCCGTGCCCGAACAGGCAGGAGGACCCGGGAAGTGTTCACCGGAATCGTCGAAGAGCTGGGCGAGGTCACCGCCGTCGAGAACCTCGGCGACGCCTCCCGCTTCCGGCTCCGTGGCCCCGTCGTCACCGAGGGGGCACAGCACGGCGACTCCATCGCCGTCAACGGCGTGTGCCTCACCGTCGTCGAACACGAGGGCGACGAGTTCACCGCCGACGTCATGGCCGAGACCCTCAAGCGTTCCAGCCTGGGCGTCCTCACCGCCGGCTCCCGTGTCAACCTCGAACGGCCCACCGCCGTGGGCGCGCGCCTGGGCGGCCACATCGTGCAGGGCCACGTCGACGGCACCGGGACCGTCCTGGAGCGCACCCCCTCCGAACACTGGGAGATCGTGAAGATCTCCCTTCCCGCGGACCTCGCGCGCTACGTCGTCGAGAAGGGCTCCATCACCGTCGACGGCATCAGCCTCACCGTCGTCGAGGCCGGGGCCGACCACTTCACGGTCAGCCTGATCCCCACCACCCTCGCGCTGACCACCCTCGGCCTCAAGCAGCCCGGAGACCCGGTCAACCTCGAGGTCGACGTGATCGCCAAGTACGTGGAGCGGCTGCTCGGCGGTCGGGGAGGCACCCGGTGAACTGGCTCAACTCCGAGGCGTTCACCCTCTTCGGCCAGCACATCAAGTGGTCGGACATGATCGGCAACCTGATCGGCCTGATCGCCCTGGCCCTCGGCTGGCGCCGGTCGATCTGGACCTGGCCCGCCCAGTTCCTCTCCGGCCTCATCCTCTTCGCCGCCTTCGCCACCGCCCACCTCTCCGGCAGCGCGGGCAAGCAGATCGTGGTCATGCTCGTCGCCGGCTACGGCCTGTGGCAGTGGAACCGCGGCCGGCAGCAGGCGCAGGACGGCTCGATCGCCGTCCGGTTCGCCACCTGGCCCGAGCGCGGTGCGCTGCTCGGTGCCGCGGCGCTCGGCACCCTCGCCGTCGGCGGCCTGTTCACCGCGTACCCGTCCCTGTCCTGGGACCCCTGGCCGGACGCCTACATCTTCGTCGGCACCGTCGTCGCCATGTACGCCCAGGCGCGCGGCATGGTCGAGTTCTGGTTCGCCTGGCTGCTCGTCGACCTGGTCGGCGTGCCGCTCAGCTTCGCCAACGGCTTCGCCTTCTCCGGCTTCGTCTACGTCATCTACGGCGCACTCGTCCTGTGGGGCATGCGCGACTGGTGGCTGCGCTCCCGCAAGGACGCGCGGCCCGTCCTGGAAGGAGCACCGGCATGACCGCGGCCACCGTCCTCTACGACACCGAGGACTTCGACCTCACCCTCGACCCGGTCGAGCAGGCCGTCGCCGACATCGCCGCCGGCCGCCCGGTCGTGGTCGTCGACGACGAGGACCGCGAGAACGAGGGCGACCTCGTCATCGCCGCCGAGAAGGCCACCCCGGAGATCGTCGCCTTCATGATGAGCGAGTGCCGCGGCCTGATCTGCGCCCCCATGGAGGCCGCGGAACTGGACCGGCTCCGTCTGCCGCAGATGGTCGAGGACAACACGGAGTCGATGAAGACGGCCTTCACCGTGTCCGTGGACGCCTCCGCCGCCCACGGCGTCAGCACCGGCATCTCGGCCTCCGACCGGGCCACCACGCTGCGGCTGCTCGCGAGCGGCACCGCCGAGCCCACCGATCTCGTACGGCCCGGCCACATCTTCCCGCTGCGTGCCAGGCCCGGCGGCGTCCTCACCCGCAACGGCCACACCGAGGCCGCCGTCGACCTCGCCCGCCTGGCGGGCCTGCGCCCGGCCGGTGCCATCGTCGAGATCGCGGGGGAGGACGGCCAGATGCTGCGCCTGCCCGAGCTGGTCCCGTTCGCCCGCAAGCACGGTCTGACGATCATCTCCATCGAGGATCTGATCGCCTACCGCCGCAGCTCCGAGCCCACCGTCCGCCGCGAGGCCAAGACCCGGCTCCCCACCGCCCACGGCACCTTCACGGCGTACGGCTACCGCTCCACCGTCGACGGCGTCGAGCACGTCGCCCTGGTGCAGGGCGACCTCGGTGACGGCGCGGACGTCCTGGTGCGCGTGCACTCCGAATGCCTCACCGGCGACGTCTTCCACTCCCTGCGCTGCGACTGCGGTCCCCAGCTGGAGACCTCCCTGGAGCGCATCAACGCCGAGGGCCGGGGCGTGGTGGTCTACCTGCGCGGCCACGAGGGCCGCGGCATCGGCCTGCTGTCCAAGCTGCGCGCGTACGAACTGCAGGAGCGTGGCCGGGACACCCTCGACGCCAACCTGGAGCTGGGCCTGCCCGCCGACGCCCGTGACTACGCGGCCGGCGCGCAGATCCTCGCCGACCTGGGCGTGCGCAGCGTGCGGCTGATGACCAACAACCCCGAGAAGACCGACGCGCTCGTCCGGCACGGCATCGAGGTCACCGAGCGCGAGCCGATGCCCGTACAGGCGGGCGAGCACAACCTCCGCTACCTGCGCACCAAGCGGGACCGGATGGGCCACGACCTGCCCTGGCTGGACACGCCCGCCGTGACCACCTGCGGCAACCAGTAAGAGAAGAACCGAGGAGAAACGTGAGCGGCAAGGGCGCACCGGAACTGTCCGTACGCAACGTGGGTGACCTGCGGGTCGCCGTCGTCGCGGCGCAATGGCACGAGAAGGTGATGGACGGTCTGGTGGACGGGGCGCTGCGCGCCCTGCACGATCTGGGCATCGACGAACCGACCCTGCTGAGGGTCCCCGGCAGCTGGGAACTCCCGGTCGTCGCCAAGGTCCTCGCGGGCCGCGGCTACGACGCGGTGGTCGCCCTGGGCGTGGTGATCCGCGGCGGCACCCCGCACTTCGACTACGTGTGCCAGGGCGTGACGCAGGGCCTCACCCAGGTGTCCGTCGACACCGGCGTCCCCGTCGGCTTCGGCGTCCTCACCTGCGACACCGAGGAGCAGGCCCTGGACCGGGCCGGCCTGGAGGGCTCCCGCGAGGACAAGGGGCACGAGGCCGTGACGGCGGCGGTGGCGACCGCGGCTACGCTGCGTTCAGTATCTGAGCCCTGGCGTTAGGTCGCCGGGCAGAACACGTAGAGTGGGCGGCACCATGTCCAAGAAGACGTTCGAGGAGCTCTTCACCGAGCTCCAGCACAAGGCCGCCCACGGCGATCCCGCCACTTCCCGCACCGCGGAGCTGGTCGACAAGGGCGTCCATGCCATCGGCAAGAAGGTCGTCGAGGAGGCCGCCGAGGTCTGGATGGCCGCCGAGTACGAGGGCAAGGAGGCGGCCGCCGAGGAGATCTCGCAGCTGCTGTACCACGTCCAGGTGATGATGGTCGCCCGCGGGATCTCCCTCGACGACGTCTACGCCCACCTCTGAGCACCAGCCCCGCCACACCCACCGCACGAACGAAGGAAGCCGACCTCATGCTGCGCATCGCCGTCCCCAACAAGGGTTCCCTCTCCGGCCCTGCGGCGGACATGCTGCATGAGGCCGGCTACCAGCAGCGCCGCGAGGCCAAGGAGCTGCGGATCGTCGACCCGGTCAACGACGTGGAGTTCTTCTACCTCCGCCCCCGGGACATCGCGATCTACGTCGCCTCCGGACAGCTCGACATCGGCATCACCGGCCGCGACCTGCTGATCGACTCCGGCGCGGACGCCGAGGAGATCCTGCCGCTGGGCTTCGCCCGCTCCACCTTCCGCTACGCCACCAAGCCCGGGACCATCGGCGACCTGGCGGACCTGAAGGGCAAGACGGTCGCCACCTCCTACGAGGGCATCGTCGCCCGCCACCTCGCCGACAAGGGCATCGACGCCTCCGTCGTCCACCTCGACGGCGCCGTCGAGACCGCCATCCAGCTCGGCGTGGCGCAGGTCATCGCGGACGTCGTCGAGACCGGCACGAGCCTGCGCAACGCGGGCCTTGAGGTCGTCGGCGAGCCGATCATGAAGTCCGAGGCCGTCGTCATCCGCCGTACCGGCGCGGACGGCGAGGAGACCAAGGTGCAGCAGTTCCTGCGCCGCCTCCAGGGCGTCCTGGTGGCCCGTACGTACGTGATGATGGACTACGACTGCCGCGTGGAGCAGCTGGAGAAGGCCGTCGCGCTCACCCCCGGCCTGGAGTCGCCGACCATCTCGCCGCTGCACAACGAGGGCTGGGTCGCCGTGCGCGCCATGGTGCCCGCCAAGGACGCCCAGGGGATCATGGACGACCTGTACGACATCGGCGCCCGGGCCATCCTGACCACCGCCATCCACGCCTGCCGCCTCTGAGGACACCGCACCGCATGTCGGACCTGCCCACGCTGCCCGTCACCTTCCGGCCGGGCCGCACCCGCGCCGTCCTGCTCACCGCGGCCGTCGCGATCTTCGTCGTCGTGTCGACGATCGCGCTGCTGCTGGACCGGCTCGGCCCCGGTGAGCGGGTCAGCTTCATCTTCACGGCCGCCCTGCTGGCGGGCGTGGCGCTGATGCTGGCCCGCCCGAAGGTCGTCGCCGACGAGACCGGCGTCACCGTCGTGAACTTCGCCAGTACGCGCCGCCTCGAGTGGGCGCAGATCGTGCAGGTGCATCTGCGGGTCGGCGACCCGTGGGTGTTCCTGGACCTCAGCGACGGCACCAGCCTGGCCGCGATCGGCATCCAGCCCGGTATCGCCAGGGCCCAGGCCATCGCCGACGCGCGGGCGCTGCGGGCGCTGGTCGAGGCCCGCTCCGGTGAACATCGGGCCTGACTGGCCCCGTTCACCCTGCCATGCCGTGCGGTGTCCTGATTAATCTGTTGGCGGAGGCGTTTTCCCTGACGCCTCCGCCTCTGTTGTGCCGGCCCGGCGCACAGGGGCTCCTGCGACCCGAGGAGTGACCCTCTCCGGCGATGGACGGATCGTCCTGCAGTACCTGCGCCGCCCCCTGCCGACACAGCGCGCAGGCGGCGGCATCATGACCCTCCCCTTGCTGCTGCTGGCAGCCGCATTCCTGCTCGTCCTCGCCAACGGCTTCTTCGTCGCGGCCGAGTTCGGCCTCGTGACGGTCGACCGCCCGGACGCCGAGAAGGCCGCCGCCGGGGGCGACCGACGCGCCCACCGGGTGGTCGAGTCGCTGAAGGAGCTGTCGTTCCAGCTCTCCGGCACCCAGCTCGGCATCACCATCACCTCCCTTGTCGTCGGCATGCTCGCCGAACCCGCCCTGGCCGAGCTGCTGGGCGGCCCCCTCACGGCCGTCGGCGTTCCCGGCGGCGCGGTGTCCGGGGTGGCCGTGGCCATCGGCATGCTGCTGGCCTCGGCCGTGCAGATGGTGGTCGGTGAACTCGTCCCCAAGAACTGGGCGGTGTCCCGTCCCCTGCAGGTCGCGCGGTTCGTCGCCGGCCCGCAGCATCTGTTCGCACGCGTGTTCAGGCCGGTGATCGCCGCTCTGAACGCGGTCGCCAACCGTCTGGTCCGCGCCCTCGGCGTCGAGCCCACCGTGGAGCTGGCCTCGGCCCGCACCCCCGGCGAGCTCGTCTCCCTGGCCCGGCACTCGGCACGGGCCGGTGCCCTGGAGCAGGACACCGCGGACCTCTTCGTACGCACCCTGTCGCTCGGCGAGCTCACCACGCAGCACGTGATGACACCTCGGGTGAAGGTGAGCGCTCTGCAGTCCTCGGCGACCGCCGAGGACGTGGTCAACCTCACCCGGGCCACCGGTCTGTCCCGCTTCCCGGTCTACCGCGACCGGATCGACGAGGTCGTCGGCATGGTCCACCTCAAGGACGCGCTCGCCGTCTCCGCGCCGGAGCGGCTGCGCACCCCCGTCGGCCGGATCGCCAAGTCGCCGCTGCTGGTACCCGAGACGCTGCCGGTACAGCCGCTGCTCGCCCGGTTGCGCAGCGAGCAGCCCATCGCGGTCGTCGTCGACGAGTACGGCGGCACGGCCGGAGTCGTCACGCTGGAGGACATCGTCGAGGAGCTCGTCGGCGAGGTCCGTGACGAGCACGACGGGCTCGACCTGCCGGAACTGGCCTGCGCACCGCCGGAGGACGGCCGCCCGGCCTGGGACGCCGACGGCAGCTGCCGGGTCGACGTGCTGCGGCGCATAGGCCTCGACGTGCCCGAGGGGCCGTACGAGACGGTCGCCGGCCTGGTCGCCGACCTGCTCGGCCGTATCCCGGCCGTCGGCGACCGCGCCGAACTGCACGGCTGGCGGCTGGCCGTGCGCCAGATCGGGCACTACCGTGCCGAACGGGTCCGCATCGTGCGCACCGCCCCGGTGCTGGAGGCGGTGCGATGAGCGCGCTCCAACTGCTGTTCGCGGCACTGCTCGTGCTCGCCAACGGCTTCTTCGTCGGCGCCGAGTTCGCGCTGGTCTCGGTCCGCCGCAGTCAGATCGAACCGCTAGGCACCGCCCGGGCCCGCCAGGTGCTGTACGGCCTGGAACGGCTGCCGCAGATGATGGCCGCGGCCCAGTTCGGCATCACCGTCTGCTCGCTGACCCTGGGCGCGGTCGCCGAGCCGACGGTGGCGCATCTGCTGGAACCCGTGTTCGCCTGGGTCCACCTGCCGCACGCGGTGATCCACCCGCTCGGGTACGTCATCGCGCTGGCCACCGTCGTCTTCTTCCACCTCGTCATCGGCGAGATGGTCCCGAAGAACCTCGCGATGGCGGCTCCGGAGAAAGCCGCGCTGTGGCTCGGCCCCGGCCTGGTCGCCTTCGCCCGTGTCTGCCGGCCGATCACGGTCGGCCTCGGCGCCTGCGCCCGGGGCGTGCTGCGGCTGTTCAGGGTCGAGCCCAAGGACGAGGTCGAGGCGGTCTTCACCAGCGAGCAGCTCAACCGGCTCGTGGAGGACGCCGGTCAGGCCGGCCTGCTCGACCCCGAGGAGGCCGAACGCCTGGAGGACGCGCTGGGGCTGGGCTCGCGCCCGGTCACCGACGTGCTCCTGCGGCGCGAGTCGCTGGTCACGGTCAGCCCCTCGGTCACACCCGGCCGGATCATCGAGCTGACCGTCCGCACCGGGTACTCCCGTTTCCCGGTGGCCGCGGAGACCGGAGCCTTCATGGGGTACCTGCACGTGAAGGACGTCCTCGACCTGCAGGAGTCGGAGCGAGCCGTTCCGCAGCATCTGTGGCGGCCCATGACGACACTGCGGTCCGAGCTGCCCCTGAACGACGCGCTCACCCTCATGCGCCGCGCCGCGACGCACCTGGCGCAGGTGGCGGACGGCTCCGGGCGGGTGCTGGGGCTGGTCGCCCTGGAGGACGTACTGGAGCTGCTGGTCGGAGAGGTGAGGGATCCCGCGCACCGGGAGCTGCCGGCCGCCCCGGCCGTGGCCGGGCCCCGCGCGGGCGAGGAGGTGCTGGCGGGCTGATCGGGCCCGTGCGTCGAAGGCCGGGCCGCGGGATCCGTCACATGCCCGACGGGTCCTGCGGCCCCCGGCCCGAGAACACCTCGCCGTACGCCTGCATCAGGTCCGGCAGGCGCAGTGTCGACAGGTCCTCACGCGACAGCGTCCCCGGGCAGGTCGACAGCCGCAGATCCCGGTAGGCACAGCTCTTCTCGTACAGCGTCCGCAGGAACCGCCCGTTGCCCAGCTCGTCGATCCATCCCTGGTCGACGACGTGCCCGGCGATGGACCGCAGCTCGTCCAGCGACTCCTCGTCCCACGCGTCCCCGTTCTCGGCGGCCAGCACCTCCCCGATCGCGGTGAGTTCGAGGGGGCGGTACGAGGGGAAGTCGACGCGGGTCGTGAAACGGGAGGACAGTCCGGGGTTGGCGGCGAGGAGCCGGTCCATGCCCTCCGGGTAGCCGGCCAGGATCACCACCAGGTGGTCGCGGTTGTCCTCGGCCCGCTTCAGCAGCACCTGGAGCGCCTCGTCGCCGTAGGCGTCGCCCTTGCCGTAACCCGAGTTGGACAGCGAGTACGCCTCGTCGACGAAGAGCACGCCGCCGAGCGCCGAGTCGATCAGCTCGTTGGCCTTCACGGCGGTCTGCCCGAGGTACTCGCCGACCAGGTCCGCCCGCTGTGCCTCCACGAGGTGGTCACCGCCGAGCAGCCCGAGGGCGTAGAAGACCCGGCCCAGGATGCGGGCGACCGTGGTCTTGCCGGTGCCGGAAGGACCGGAGAAGACGAAGTGCCGCTTGGGCGGCTGCACCGGCAGGCCCTGACCGGCTCGCAGCCGGGCCATGTTCAGCTGTGCGGACAGGGCCTTGACCTGCCTTTTCACCGGCTCCAGGCCCACCATGCGCTCCAGCTCGGCGAGCGCCTCCTCGAGTAACCCGGGGTCGGTGGGACCGGCGGGCAGCTGCTGGGTGGGTACGACGGTCTTCTCCCGTACCGCGGGATCGATGACCGACGGCGGGGGACCGGCCGGTGGTGCGGGGTCCGGGAGTCTCAGGTCGCGCCCCTCGCCGCCGAACAGCGGATCGAGCATGTCGGGCCCGTCGACGACGTCCTGCCCGGCGCCGGTGAGCGTGATCGAGGCGAGGTCCGCCGAGTCGTCGTATCCGTCGCCCTCGGCGATCGCCGCGAGCCGGGCGGAGGTGTCCATGAAGGCGGGGTCGACGCGGTGCACCGCCCGGTACAGCGGGAGCGCGGCGGCGGAGCGGCCGGTGCCCTCGTGGGCGCGGGCCAGCCAGTAGCGCAGCTCCTTGCGCTGGGGCTGTTCGCTGCGACAGCGCATCAGCGCCGCCGACAGCAGGGGCTCGGCCTGCCCGTACATCTCCAGTCGGACCCGGGCCATACCGCCGAAGAGACCGGCCTCGATGCCGAGCAGCGGGTCGTCGAGCAGCGGGTCGGTGTGCCGCACCAACTGCTCCCAGTCCTTGACCAGATAGGCGCGGCAGGCGTGCAGGAAACGCACCTGGGGGTCGGTGTCCATCGGGGGCAGGCCCGCGAGGGCGCGGTCCAGCTCGGGCACATGGCGGCCGTCCAGCCAGTGCGAGGCGTGCGCGAGCAGCAGGTCGCGCGGGCTCTCCAGCACGGGCTGCACCCACCAGCCCAGCCAGTACCAGGAGTTGAGCGTGCGCCGGTGCCGGGTGCGCTGTTCGCCGAAGCGGTCCCGGTGCCGGAACATCCTCAGCAGTGCGGTCGTGGTGTCCACCCGCAGCGCGTGCAATCCGAGCCAGCCGTCGGCCATCCCCGGGTCCAGCCGCACCGCGGCCCGGAACTCCTCCTCCGCCTGCGGATAAGCGCCCATGGTGTACGCGTCCACGCCGCGCAGCCAGGCCAGGTCGGCCGGGGCCTCGGGGCCCTGCGTGGCGAAGTCCATCCCGTCCCCCCACAAACCATGCCCCCGCTGGTTCGCCGCCGGGCCGTCGCCCGTCGGCCGACCGATGTCGAACCGCTGTGCTGCGGACCGGAGTTGCCGGCGGTGCGCAGTCGTCCACAGGTCGCACCAAGGGCATCGTACCGTCGGGTCGGTGCCCGCCGTAGGGTGCGGCGGGGGGCGTCCAGCGAGGTGGGAGCGGAGGGGGCGCGCTGCGCGTGGTGACCGAGGGTGAGCGGATCGCGTCTCGGAGCGCCCGCCGGAAGCGAATGCGGGCAGAACGAAGCCCCCGGTCACGGGGGAACAACCGGGGGCTTCGCGTCTGTCGGCGGCCGCGTCTGGCCGCTCAGTGAGAACGTAAGTCCTGTACGGCCCCCCGGTCAAGCCGAGTTGAGGCAAGCGGCCAAGTTCGGCCGCGAGGGTCTTCACCAGTTCAGCACATTGCGGGCGGCCCATCACCGTGCGTCACATCCTGGTCCGGACCAGGTGATCCCCCGGGCCCCGGCAGCACCTCGTACCCCCTACGCAACGGGCGTACCAGCAGGTCGGCGAAGGGGCGTGAAGGGTCATCGGCGAAATGCCGCCGTTCCGCGGGGACCCACCCGGCCCAGAACTCCCGCTGTTGCTCCCCGTCCCGCAACTGTCCCCGCGCCCAGGCGTCCTCGTGCGGAAACTCCAGCCACAGCAGATGCGCCAGATGGGGACGCAGGGCGCGCCGGCCCGCACCGACGCCCTCGACGAGGATCACCGGCGCGGGCGGCAGCGGGCGAGGCGGCCCGAACCCGCGCGCCTGCCAGTCGTAGGGGGTGTAGTGCGCGGTCTCGCCCCGGCCGAGGGGCTCGACCACCTGGCTGAGCAGGCGCTCGGTCCAGGCGAACAACGCGTCGTGGCTGGCGATGTCGTCGAGGTGCAGCACGGGAGCGCCGCCCAGCGCGTCCGCCAACTGCCCGCAGAACGTGGACTTTCCGGAGCCCGCGTGCCCGTCGACGCCGATCAGGCGGACGGGGCCGCAGGACGGGGGCAGGCCGCGCAGCAGGCGGGCGAGTCCGGGCAGCGCGGTGGCCGGGGCGAGGCGGTACGAAGGCGGCACGCCCTCCATCATCTCCCAGCGCATGCCAGTGGTCCCGGCCAATATTGCCGGGCGTGGCATGCCGCGAAGTGCTGGCAGTGGCGGCCTCCTGCGGCCATAGTTGGCGCACACATCCGTGCACTGGACCTGCCCCGACTCGGACCCTGGGAGTCATCCCCCCCATGAGCAGAGCCGAACAGCCGTCCCGCAGAGCCCTCCTGGCCGCCGCGGTCGCCGCCGCCGTCGCAGGCGGTGCGGGCCCCGCGACGGCCGCCCCCTCCGCCCCTTCCGAGGACCTGGTGACGGCCGACCCCGCCAAGGCGCCGGCCCGCCCGGTCGAGAACCGCTTCTGGACGACGTACGCCGACTGGCGCGACGGCTCCGTCCTCGGCGCCCGTGCCGTCGCCGGCACCCGCCCGGGCGTGGTGGTGGCCACACCGGCCGGCACCACCAGCTACCCGGATCCGCACACCGGCACGACCTCCACCTGGGAGTACGCGACCTGGACCTCCCCGGTCCACCGGCTCGCCGTCCCCGCGACGGAGGTGATCGCCTCCTGGAACGCGCACACGCCGGCCGGCACCTGGATCCAGGTGGACCTGCGCGGCACCTACTCCGACGGCACGGACACGCCCTGGTACGTCATGGGCCGCTGGGCGGCCGGTGACCAGGACATCAGGCGCACCTCGGTGGACGACCAGACCGACGGCAGGAGCACCGTCTGGACGGACACCTTCTCCGTCGACGACCCGGCATCGGGCCTGCGCCTGGCCTCGTACCGGCTGCGCCTGACGCTCTACCGCAAGCCCGGCACCCGGCTCACCCCCACGGTCTGGCGGGTCGGCGCGATGGGCTCCGACGTCCCGGACCGCTTCACGGTCCCGGCGTCCGAGCCTCGCCTGGCCAGGGAGCTGGTCGTGCCGCGGTACTCGCAGGAGATTCACAAGGGGCAGTACCCGGAGTACGACAACGGCGGCGAGGCCTGGTGCAGCCCCACCTCCTCGCAGATGATCGTCGAGTACTGGGGCGGCCGGCTCAGCGAGGAGCAGCTGTCCTGGGTGAACCCGGACTTCGCCGACCCGCAGGTGTGCCACGCGGCCCGGTACACCTACGACTACCAGTACGCCGGCTGCGGCAACTGGCCTTTCAACGCCGCCTACGCCTCGACCTTCCCGGGCCTTCAGGGCGTGGTCACCCGGCTCGGCTCGCTCACCGACCTGGAGGTGCTGATCGCGGCCGGCATCCCGGCCATAACGTCCCAGTCGTTCCTGGAGAAGGAGCTGACCGGCGCGGGCTACGGCACCTCCGGCCATCTGATGACCGTGATCGGCTTCACCGCCGGCGGCGACGTGATCGCGAACGACCCGGCGTCGCCGGGCAACCAGGCGGTGCGGCGCGTCTACGACCGGCGTGAGTGGGAGAACATCTGGCTCCGCACCAAGCGGTACAACGCCTCCGGCAACGTCGTCTCGGGCACCGGCGGCGTCTGCTACCTGTACTTCCCGGCGCGTCCGACCGTCCGCCAGCGGCTGGCGCTCGCGGCGGTCGGCGTGCGCTGAGATCCGGCGGCGGACGGCCGCCGGCCGGCTTCCGACGGCTCCCGGCTCCGCGCCGGGGGCCGTCGGTCTGTGACCAACATCTCCGTCGCAAAAGCCGCTGGAGGTGGCAAGGTGGACAGATCGGTGGGGGGGAGTCCCCTGTACGCACGACACCAGCGAGAGATCATGACCGCACAGTCAGCCACTGCCGCCCGCGTCCGTACCGGTGGCCCCAAGGACGACGGCCCGAAGATCGTCGAACACGTCATGGGCTGGACCCTCGTCGTGGTACTCGCGATGCTCCTGACGCAGGTGGGACTGCTGTGACCTGACCGCGGGGCCGACCTGCCATACTGCGCATGTCCCGCCGCCCGTTGGAACCGGGGTCGAAATTGAATATCAGCCAACAGCGCGACGCCGCCCGGCCCCGGGCGCGCGGCACCGAGCGTTCGGCGGCACGCCGCGCCGAACTCATCGCCATCGGGCGGAGGTTGTTCGCTGACACGTCCTACGACGCGCTCTCGATGGACGACATCGCCCGGCAGGCCCATGTCGCCAAGGGGCTGATCTACTACTACTTCCGGTCCAAGCGGGGCTACTACCTGGCCATCGTCCAGGACTCGGTGGCCGACCTGGTCACCTTCGCGGCCGGCGGACGGGAACTGGCCGCCGTGGACCGGGTGCACCGCACGATCGACGGCTATCTCCGCTACGCCGAACACAACCATGCCGCCTACCGCACGATCGTCAGCGGCGGTGTGGGTTTCGACACCGAGGTGCACGCGATCCGGGACGGGGTGCGCGAGGCGATGGTGGCGACCATCGCGGAAGGGGCGTACGGGCGAGGGGAGATCGCCCCGCTCGCGCGGATGGGCCTGCTCACCTGGGTGTGCGGGGTCGAGGGTGCCACCCTCGACTGGATCGACCGCCCCGGGCTGTCCCGCGACATCATGCGCGAGCTGCTGGTGAGGACCCTGGGCGGCGCCATGCGCGCGATCGAGGAGCTGGACCCGTCGTACCCGGCCCCGGAGCCGGCCCGCCGGAACCTGTAGGACATGGGGAGGGGCGGAGGTCCACCTGGACTTCCGCCCCTCCTCGCGTCCGCCGCTACTTGATCGCCTTGATCAGCTCACCGTTCGCGGTGTCCCCGCTCAGCTCCCAGAAGAAGGTGCCGCCCAGGCCCTGCTGGTTCTTGTACGTCATCTTGGTCGCGATGGTCGCCGGGGTGTCGTAACTCCACCAGTCGGTGCCGCACTTGGCGTACGCGGTACCGGCCACGGTGCCGTTCGCCGGGCACTTGGTCCTCAGCACCTTGTAGTCCTCGATACCCGGCTCGTACGTCCCCGCCGCCGGTCCGGTCGCCGTGCCGCCGGGTGCCGACTGGGTGACGCCGGTCCAGCCGCGCCCGTAGAAGCCGATGCCGAGGAGCAGCTTGGAGGACGGGATGCCGAGCCCCTTGAGCTTGGCGATGGTCGCAGAGCTGTGCAGGTTCGGCTTCGGGATGCCGGTGTACGAGGTCAGTGGCGAGTGCGGGGCGGTCGGTCCCGTCGCGTCCCAGGCGCCGAAGAAGTCGTACGTCATCGGGTTGTACCAGTCGACGTACTGGGCCGCCCCCGCGTAGTCCGCCGCGTCGATCTTGCCGCCGGGGGTGGCGTCGGCGGTGATCGCGGCGGTGACCAGGTTGCCGGAACCGAACTTGGCCCGGACGGCCGCCATCAGGTTCTTGAACGCCGCCCGGCCGCTGGTGTCGCACGTGGCGCCGCAGGCGTTCGGGTACTCCCAGTCGATGTCGATGCCGTCGAAGACGTCCGCCCACCTGGAGTTCTCGACCAGGTTGTAGCAGGACTGCGCGAACGCGGCCGGGTTGCGGGCGGCCTCGGCGAAACCGGCCGACCAGGTCCAGCCGCCGAACGACCAGAGGATCTTGAGGTCGGGGTGCTTCTTCTTCAGCTTGCGCAACTGGTTGAAGTTGCCGCGCAGCGGCTGGTCCCAGGTGTCCGCGACTCCGTCCACCGACTCGGCGGCGGTGTGGGCGCGGTCGGTGGCGGCGTAGGCGTCACCCATCGCGCACTTGCCGCCGGTGACGTTGCCGAAGGCGTAGTTGATGTGGGTGAGTTTGGCGCCGGAGCCGGAGGTCTCGATGTTCTTGACCAGGTACTTGCGGTCGTAGGTGCCCCATTCGGTGAAGTAGCCGACGACTTTGGAGCCGGCGGCCTTCTCCCCGGTCGGGGCGGCGGTGGCGATGCCGGCACCGGTCAGGAGCCCGGCGCCGAGGGCGGCGGAACAGGCGGCGGCGACAAGCGCCCGGAACCGGACGCGGTGGCTGAGGCGAAGGTGCATCGGGTGTCTCCTCGTGGGGGAGAGGGGGACTGCCGATTGGCATGAACGCGATGAGGCGTTGGTGATCCGTCACAGTAGGAGGACTAGACCAGTTGGGTCAATGGTGCGGACCAATCTCCCGCTCCGGGGAATTCCTGAAGTAAGCGGTCGTTAACCGGTGACGTGGTGCCCCTGATCGGGCATACTCACAGCGCGCAGCCGCTGGTCAGCAGCTTTCGTGACCCGGGAGCACGAGCATCGGCCGCATCAGTGAGACCCGGCGGAGCCGCCCACCCATGGCGTACGTCCGTCGCAGCGCCCGAAAGGGAGGAGAGCGTCGCCATGCCCGACCGCGCCCCGCAGCAGGTGGACCGGCTACTGCCCACGGACGAGGCCCGGGATCTGATCTCGCTCGTCCGCGACATCGCGCAGCGCGAGATCGCCCCGCGCGCGGCCGAGGAGGAGGAAGCCGGACGTTTCCCGCGCGACGTCTTCACCCTGCTCTCGCAGTCAGGACTGCTCGGCCTGCCCTACGACTCCGAGTACGGCGGCGGTGACCAGCCCTACGAGGTCTACCTCCAGGTGCTCGAAGAGCTCGCCATGGCCCGGCTGACCGTCGGCCTCGGCGTCAGCGTGCACACCCTCGCCTCCTACGCCCTCGCCGCCTACGGCACCAAGGAGCAGCAGGTCGAGCACCTGCCCGCGCTCCTCGGCGGCGGCCTGCTCGGCGCGTACTGCCTGTCCGAGCCGGCCTCCGGCTCCGACGCGGCCTCCCTGCGGACCAAAGCTGTCAGGGACGGCGACGACTGGGTCATCACCGGCACCAAGGCGTGGATCACGCACGGCGGCGTCGCCGACTTCTGCACCGTGATGGCCCGCACCGGCGAGGAGGGCCCGCGCGGGATCACCGCCTTCCTGGTGCCCGGCGACGCCGAGGGGCTGAGCGCCGCGGCACCGGAGAAGAAGATGGGCATGAAGGGCTCGCCCACCGCCCAGGTGCACTTCGACGGGGTGCGCGTGCCCGACTCCCGGCGGATCGGCGAGGCGGGGCAGGGCTTCGCCATCGCCCTGTCCGCGCTCGACTCGGGGCGGCTCGGGATCGCCGCCTGCGCGATCGGCCTCGCCCAGGCGGCACTGGACGAGGCGATCGTGTACGCGACAGGGCGCAGGCAGTTCGGGCGTCCGATCGCCGACTTCCAGGGGCTGCGCTTCATGCTCGCCGACATGGCGACGCAGATCGAGGCGGGCCGCGCGCTGTACCTCGCGGCGGCACGGCTGCGGGACGCCGGCCGGCCCTTCGCCCGGCAGGCGGCCATGGCGAAGCTGCACTGCACCGACACCGCCATGAAGGTCACCACGGACGCCGTCCAGATCCTGGGCGGCTACGGATACACCGCCGACTTCCCGGCCGAGCGCTACATGCGCGAGGCGAAGGTCCTCCAGATCGTCGAGGGCACCAATCAGATCCAGCGGATGGTCATCGCCCGTCATCTAGCGGGTCCGGAGACGCGCTGAACTGACCCGTCCTGACCAGGGGCGCCGCCAGCCGGATCCACTCCGGGTCGTGGTGCCCCGGCAGGGTGCGGCCACGGTGGGCCCAGGTGCGCATCAGGTCGCGGTAGATGGGCGGGTCGGGGAGCGGCTGCGGCTGAGGCGGTGGCGGGATGGGGGTCTGCGCCGGGCGCGGGGCGTGCGCAAGCGATTCTGCGTACCGGGGAGCGAAGGCGCGGTACTGACTCCCGGTCGTGGACGTGGTAGGGGTCGGGGTCATACCCGGGCAACGCGACGGTATGCGGACAGGTCACCCGGCTGGGGAATCGAGCGTGGGTTCGTCGCCCGTTCCGGTCGTTCCGGCCGCCCGCGTCGCTCAGCCTCCGCCCGAGGGCATCCGTGAACCGCCCCCGCCCCGTCCTGTCCCGTGTCCGGCCGCCGGTGATTCCCTGACGTACCGTCAACAGCACTGTGCCCAGGGAGGTTTGCCGTGGCCGACGATCCTCCGGTACCGCTCGACGACTACCCGGTGCACCAGGCGCCCACCGCCCCGGCGGACCCGGACACACTGATCCTGCACCACGGCAGCCTGCGGGCCATGGTGCAGGGCAGCTACTGGGGTTGAGACCCGGCGCGGTGGCTCAGGCGGCGTGACGCCGCATGACGGGGATCCGCATGGGGCGCGAGCCCGGGCCGCCGACATGGGAGAAGGGCTGCGTGCGCCAGTCCAGTCCCTGAGGGAGCGTCAGCAGCAGGGCGGTGTCCTGCTCTTGGGGCTCGACGGACTCGTCCGCGGGGCGCGCGTCGTCGGCGCGGCGGCCCGTTCCGGCGCAGACCGTGAGCCCGAACGGGTTCCACGGTGAGGCGCACAACGCGTGCTCGGGGAGGATGTCCTCGTCCGCGAGCAGGGCGATCGGCTGTGCGCAGTCCGGGCAGATCACCCGGTACATCTCGAAGGTGTCGTACGCGTCCAGTTCGTCCACTTCCTCGGCACCGAAGGCGTCGGGTTCGACACCCTCCGGCGCGGGCTCGACGACCGGCTGCTGACGCTTGGGCGCGGTACGACCAGGGCGCTTAAGACTCTGCATGGGATTCTCCCCCTCGGGCTGGGCCGTGAAGGCACTGCGGCCTCGACCACAGCAAGCACTTCCCAGCCGCTCTCGGGGGTAATCACGACTTCATTACGGAGGCTGTTCGAAGCCTGTGGCGTTCGTCACATGCCGCTCGCAGATGCCGCGCGTGGCGCATTTGTCCCCCCAGTGGCTCACGGGCCGGCCCCGCAGACGTCACGACCCGGGTATGACCTGCGCCGCTGAGGTATCCCCTGAGGTCAGCCGCACTGTAGGTTCTTGCGCCATGGAGGAGCTGGACCGACAGATCGTGCAGCTGCTCGTCAAGGACGGGCGGATGAGTTACACCGACCTGGGCAAGGCCACCGGGCTGTCCACGTCGGCCGTGCACCAGCGGGTGCGCCGGCTGGAGCAGCGCGGGGTCATCCGCGGGTACGCCGCGGTCGTCGACCCGGAGGCGGTCGGGCTGCCGATGACCGCCTTCATCTCGGTGAAGCCGTTCGATCCCAGCGCCCCCGACGACATCGCGGACCGGCTCGCCGATGTGCCCGAGATCGAGGCCTGCCACAGTGTCGCCGGCGACGAGAACTACATCCTCAAGGTGCGGGTCGCCACACCGCACGAGCTCGAGGAACTGCTGGCGCGGGTGCGGTCGCTCGCGGGGGTCTCGACGCGGACGACCGTCGTTCTGTCCACGCCGTACGAGGCGCGGCCGCCGCGCATCTGAGCCGGCCGCACCCGTCTCGCCTCCGGTGAACGCGGGGCACCCGCGTGCACCGGGCCTCGCGTGAGGCGAGAGACTGTCTGTCATGAGTGAACGCACCGCCCCGGCCCGGACCGTCCTGCTCCGTCGCGGAGAGGTCCACAGTCCAGCCGATCCGTTCGCGACCGCGATGGTCGTCCAGCGCGGCCAGGTCGCGTGGGTCGGCTCCGAGGGCGCAGCCGACGCCTTCGCGGACGGCGTGGACGAGGTGGTCGACCTGGACGGCGCCCTGGTCACCCCGGCGTTCACCGACGCCCATGTGCACACCACCTCCACGGGCCTGGCCCTGACCGGCCTCGATCTGTCCGGCGCCGGCTCCCTGGACGAGGCACTGACCCGGGTGCGGGACTTCGCCGCCGGCCGCCCCCACGACCGCGTTCTGCTCGGCCACGGCTGGGACGCCGCACGCTGGCCCGGGGGCCGCCCGCCGACGCGC
The DNA here is from genome assembly GCF_043204795.1 of Streptomyces sp. NPDC047706. Classification (NCBI taxonomy): domain Bacteria; kingdom Bacillati; phylum Actinomycetota; class Actinomycetes; order Kitasatosporales; family Streptomycetaceae; genus Streptomyces; species Streptomyces sp. NPDC047706. Next base: position 353,803 of record NZ_JBIDCW010000001.1, read on the forward strand.
GCCGAACTCGACGCGGCCACCGGCAACCGCCCTGTGTACCTCAGCCGCATCGACGTCCACTCGGCCGTCGTCAGCACGGCCCTGCTCGACCTGGTGCCCCGACTGGGCCGGCAGGACGACGCCCCCCTCACCCGCGACGCCCATCACGCCGTACGCGCCGCCGCGTTCGCGGCCGTGACGCCCGCCCAGCGCTCCGAGGCCCAGCGCGCCGCCCTCGCGCACGCCGCCTCCCTCGGCATCGGCTCGGTCCACGAGTGCGCCGGACCGGACATCTCCTGCGAGGACGACTTCACCGACCTGCTGCGGCTCGCCGCCGAGGAGCCGGGACCGCGCGTCGTCGGCTACTGGGCCGAGCGCGACGTGGACAAGGCGCGCGAGCTGGGCGCGCTGGGCGCGGCCGGGGACCTGTTCGTCGACGGCGCCCTCGGCTCGCACACCGCCCGCCTGCACGAGCCGTACGCCGACGCGGGCCACACCGGCACCGCCTACCTGGACGCCGACGCCGTCACCGCGCACGTGGTCGCCTGCACCGAGGCCGGCCTCCAGGCGGGCTTCCACGCCATCGGCGACGCCGCCGTGACCACCGTCGTCGAGGGCGTGCGCGCCGCCGCCGAGAAGCTCGGCCTCGCCCGGATCCGCGCCGCCCGCCACCGCGTCGAACACGCCGAGATGCTCACCCCCGACACCGTCGCCGCCTTCGCCGAACTCGGCCTCACCGCCTCCGTCCAGCCCGCCTTCGACGCGCTGTGGGGCGGCACGGACGGCATGTACGCCCAGCGCCTGGGAGCGGAACGCGCCCGCCTGCTCAACCCCTTCGCGGCGCTGCTGCGCGCGGGTGTCCCGCTGGCGCTCGGCTCCGACAGCCCGGTCACGCCCCTGGACCCGTGGGGCACGGTCCGCGCCGCGGCCTTCCACCGCACGCCCGAGCACCGGGTCTCCGTCCGCGCCGCCTTCACGGCGCACACGCGGGGCGGCTGGCGGGCGATCGGACGGGACGACGCCGGCGTCCTCGTGCCGGGCGCGCCCGCGGACTACGCCGTGTGGCGCACCGGGGAGCTCCTCGTGCAGGCGCCCGACGACCGCGTCGCCCGCTGGTCGACCGACCCGCGCTCCGGCACGCCCGGGCTGCCCGACCTGAGCCCCGGCTCCGGCCTGCCCATCTGCCTGCGAACCGTCGTGGGGGGCCGGACCGTGTTCGTGGGGCCGAGCGAGTGATCTCCCGGGGTGGCGCGACGGAGATCGGCGCACCGAGCCGTGTCTCACGACCTGCGTATCCAGCGGGCCGACCCGTGCTCGGCGCGAAGACTCGCAGGTCATGCGGCTATTGACAGGCGGCGGCCCGGGGCGGGTAGGTTCGGCCGAGTCCACCACGGGACGCCCGACCGGGCTTCGTCCGCACACTCGTCGCGGCGCCGCTGGGTCAGGGACGGGGTACCGCACCGGGGCACCGTCACTGGGAGCCAGGCACAGCGACCGCGCCACGGCGGGGGAACGTTCCGGCCAGGTCGGCACGGTGTGACCCGGATGGGGCCCGGGCGCTCAGTAGACAACGGCTTCAGGTCGATCCGCAGCCAGCGGGTCCCAGGTCGGCCCGAAGGGCGCCGGGCCCCCATCCGCAGGCATCCGACCCACACCCGCCCCTCGCCTCTCGGCCGCGGCGGCTGCGCACCGGGGCCGAAAAGCCATCCCTACCCCATGCCGGCGGAACCGACACCACCATACGACCGTCCTATCGCGTCGGTGCAGGCGGCGGCCACTATGGTGGACCTCTGCGGACTGACTTGAAGGGGCAGCAGTGAACGACGGCGAGGGGAACCGCGCGGCAGAGGCCCGGGGGAGGCGCTTCGGCCCGCTCGGCACGGCCTTGGTGATCATTCCGACCTACAACGAGGCCGAGAACATCAAGGCCATCGTCGGCCGGGTGCGTCAGGCGGTTCCCGAGGCCCACGTGCTCGTGGCCGACGACAACAGCCCCGACGGCACCGGCAAGATCGCTGACGAGCTGGCCACCGGTGACGAGCAGGTCCATGTGCTGCACCGCAAGGGCAAGGAGGGCCTCGGGGCCGCCTACCTCGCGGGCTTCCGCTGGGGCATGGAGCACGACTTCGGCGTACTGATCGAGATGGACGCCGACGGCTCCCACCAGCCCGAGGAACTGCCCCGGCTGCTGACCGCGCTCAAGGGCGCCGACCTGGTGCTCGGCTCCCGCTGGGTGCCCGGCGGCAGGGTCGTCAACTGGCCCAGGTCGCGGGAGTTCATCTCCCGTGGCGGCAGCCTGTACTCGCGGGTGCTGCTGGACGTCCCGATCCGGGACGTGACCGGCGGCTACCGCGCCTTCCGCCGCGAGACCCTGGAAGGGCTGGGCCTCGCAGACGTCGCCTCGCAGGGCTACTGCTTCCAGGTCGACCTCGCCCGCCGCGCGGTCAAGGCCGGGTACCACGTCGTCGAGGTCCCCATCACCTTCGTGGAACGCGAACTCGGCGACTCCAAGATGAGCCGCGACATCCTGGTCGAGGCGCTGTGGCGGGTCACGACGTGGGGTGTGGGCGAGCGCGTCACCAAGCTCATGGGCAAGGGCGGGCCAGGACCGTCCGGGTCCTAGCGCGGTTGCCGGCCGCCGCTTATCCCGCGCTGAACGGGGGCCAGGCACACTGGGGACATGACGACTGGCGCAACGAACCCTCCTCACTCGGCACGGCCCCGGCGGTCGCGGCTGCGTACGTTTCTGCCGCTGGGCATCGCCGCGTGGCTGGTGCTGGAGATCTGGCTGCTGACCGTGGTCGCGGGCGCGGCGAGCGGGTTCACGGTGTTCCTGCTGCTGGTCGCCGGGTTGGTGCTGGGCGGCGTGGTCATCAAGCGGGCGGGACGGCGCGCCTTCCAGAACCTGAACGAGGCGCTGCAGCGCGGTGTGCCGCCGTCGAGCGGTGGCGGCAGCGGCCTGATGATGCTGGGCGGCCTGCTGCTGATGCTGCCGGGCCTGATCTCGGACGCGGCCGGGCTGCTCCTGCTGCTTCCGCCGGTCCAGAAGGCTGTAGGCCGCTACGCCGAGCGCACCGTGGACCGCAAGCTCCGGGGCGCGACCCCCGGCAGCTTCGGCGACGCCTTTCGGCAGGCCCGCATTCACCGCCCGGACGGCAAGGTCGTGCAGGGTGAGGTCATCAGGGAGGAGCCGGGCGACGCTTCCCAGGAGCCGCGCCCGCCGCTGAACCGCTGACAACCGGCAACGCCGGTGGCGACACCGGCCGAGGTCCGGCGCGTTTCGGCCGGAACGCTCCGGGTGAACCCGTCGACCGCGATCGCGTCGGCCGGCAAGAGCGCCTGGATCCGGCCGACCGGGCGATTCCGGCGCGACTCCGCTCCACCTGCGGACGCACCGGAGCCCACGGGCACCTGCGCTCACGGACGGCCGCGGGCATGCGACCGCCACCCATGGCCGCAGGGCCCCTCGGTCACCACCGATGCCCGGGGCACCCGGAGTCACCACCGATGCCGAGGGCACCTGCCGGAAGCGAGAACGACCGCGGGCGCCGTACGCACACTCACGTACGGCGCCCGCGGTCGATTTGGGGCGCGTTGGAAAACCCCGCCGAGGCCGCGCGGGAACTACGCGGACTTGCGGCTGTCTCGGGGGTGCACCGCGATGTTCATGGCGCCGGAGCGCAGAACGGCGAGACGCTCTTCGAGGACCTCTTCGAGCTCCTCACGTGTGCGCCGCTCCATCAGCATGTCCCAATGCGTACGCGCCGGCTTGGCCTTCTTCTCCTCCGGGCCGTCGCCATCCACGAGGAGTGCCTGGGCCCCGCAGACCTTGCACTCCCACTCCGGCGGGATCTCCGCCTCGACCGAGAAGGGCATCTCGAACCGGTGCCCCTTCTCGCATGCGTACTCCACGGCCTGGCGCGGAGCCAGGTCGATGCCGCGGTCCGTCTCGTAGCTGGTCACCACGAGGCGCGTGCCGCGAAGAGCTCGCTCACTCATGAATCGTGCCTCCCGGGCTTGTCGCCCACAGGACAGGTGTCGCTGTCGTCGTCATCCGGTCAACGTCCGGTCGGCGGTAAAGATTCCCGTTCGGAAGCCCGTTCCGGGTCATGCGTCGCCGTCGTAGCCGCCCATGTTGTACCCACCAGCGCCCGGTTTGTCACATCTGATAGCAGATGTCACCCAGCGTTTCGGCATCTTTGACGCGCAGTAACGGTACGCCTGGCAGGCCAAACGCGTACACTACAGCCCTTTCGCCCTGAGTGCTAAATCCGTTCGGGGACCGGGTTCCCGGCATCGGCGACGGCACGCCGTACCGGGACTCGCGCCAGCAACACGAAGCCGATCACGAAGAACGCCACCAGCGAGATGATGGCGTCGCGGTAGCTCCCGGTCAGCTGATAGGTCAGACCGAACAGCAACGGGCCCAGCCAGCTCATCCCACGGTCGCTCAGTTCGTACGCCGAGAAGTACTCGGCCTCCTTGCCCGGCGGGACCAGGTGGGAGAAGAGCGAGCGGGAAAGGGCCTGGCTGCCGCCGAGGACGAGGCCGATGCCGGCGGCGAGGACGAAGAACCACACCGGCGCGCCGGCGGGCAGGAAGTACCCGGCGGCCAGGATCACCGTCCAGGCGACCAGTGAGCCGAGGATCGTGCGCTTCGCGCCGTACCGCCGGGCGAGCCGGCCCAGTGCCAGCGCGCCGAACACAGCGAGGACCTGGACCAGCAGGACCGCGCCGATCAGTGTCGACTGCTCCAGACCCAGCTCCTTGGAGCCGTACACCGAGGCCTGAGTGATCACTGTCTGGATGCCGTCGTTGTAGACGAGGTACGCCAGCAGGAAGGACAGGGTGAGCGGATGGCGGCGCATGTCGCGGACCGTCGCCGCGAGCTGCCGCCACCCGGTGACCGCCCTGTCGCGCGCGGGGGAGCGGCGGTCGCGCAGGCGCCGCAGCGGAATCAGAGCGAAGGCGCCCCACCACAGGCCGGCCGAGGCCAGGCAGACGCGCACGGCCATGCCCTCGGTGAGGCCGAAGCTGTCGTGGGCGAGGTAGAGGACCAGGTTGACGACCAGGACCAGCGCGCCCGCCGCGTACCCGAAGGCCCACCCGCGCGAGGAGACCGCGTCGCGCTCCTCGGGTGGGGCGATCTGCGGCAGATAGGAGTTGTAGAGCATCATCGCCACGGACTGGGCGGCGTTCGCGACGATCAGCAGGACGCCGCCGAGCAGGTACCGGTCGCCGTCCAGCAGGAACATGCCCGCGGTGGCCGCGGCGCCGAGGTAGGCGGCGGCGCCCAGCAGGGGCTTCTTGCGGCCGGTGCGGTCGGCGGCGGCGCCCACCAGGGGCATGACCAGCACGGCGACGATCACCGACAGGGACACCGAGTAGGCGAAGAAGGAACCGGCGCGGACCGGGATGCCCAGCGGGTGCACGAAGCCGTCAGCGTCCGCGGCCGACTCGGCCACCGACGTCAGATAGGGGCCCAGGAAGACGGTGAGCACGCTCGTCGAGTAGACGGAGCACGCCCAGTCGTAGAAGTACCAGCCCCGCTGCTCGCGCCGTCGTCCGGCCGCGTCGTCGGCCGCCGGTGTCCGCACGGTGTCGGTGCCCACCCGTGCCCTCGCTTCCCCGTGAAGTGCCCGTGCGCGTGCGCCGCCCGGGGCGTCAGACCCAGACGCCCCGGTCCTCCATGACCTTGCGCAAGGTGCCGATGTGATCGGTCATGATGCCATCGACGCCGAGGTCCAGGAGCCGGTGCATCCGCTCCGCGTCGTTGATGGTCCACACATGCACCTGCAGCCCGCGCGCGTGGGCGGCGCGCACGAACCGGTGGTCCACGACCTGGATGCCCGACTGCGTCTCGGGAACCTGCGCGGCGACGGCGGAGCGGCGCACCATGGCCGGCACGCCCCAGGAGCGCAGTCGCAGGTTGAGCACCCCACGGGTGCCGTACGACGTCGCCAGGCGCGGCCCGGCCTGGCGCTGGGCGCGCACGACGCGGGCCTCGGAGAACGAGCCGACGCAGATCCGGTCCCAGGCGTCGGTGCGGCCGATCAGCTCCAGGAAGGGGTGGAGGGCCGACTCGGCCTTCAGGTCGACGTTCCAGCGCACGTCGGGGAAGGTCTCCAGCAGCTCCTCGAAGAGCGGCACCGGCTCGCTGCCCGCGACCCGTGCCTGGCGCACGTCGTCCCAGGGCAGGTCGGCGATCCGGCCGGCCCCGTCGGTCACCCGGTCCAGCGTCGCGTCGTGGAACGCGACGATCCGCCCGTCCCGCGTGACGTGGACGTCGGTCTCGATGTACCGGTAGCCCATCTCCACCGCGCGCCGGAACTGCAGCGAGGTGTTCTCGAGGCCGTCCGCGGCGCCGCCCCGGTGGGCGAAGGCGATCGGGCCGGGGTGGTCGAGGTAGGGATGCCGTATGCGCGTGCTCACGGACGCAGTATGGCGCGCCGGGGTTGACCGGTGGCAACGCCGGTGCTGCCGTCGGATGCCGAGGGGGCGGCGGAAACGTCGGCGCCGGCCAAGGTGGGATTACCCCCGCTGGTGCCGGTGGCCTGGCACGTGGCACCCTGTGGCTGGGAGAACAATGCCACTCGGGGCCAATTCGGGGAAGGTGGACTGATCGTCATGGGGCAGTGGACCTCGGCGGTGGGTGCGGCGCAGCTGGCCCGGCAGCTCCGGTCGCAGCAGGACCGTCCCGCGGGCCCGGGTTCGCGCCGGCCGCCCGCCTATCGCGCGCTCGCCGACGGCATCAGGCTGCTGGTGCTGGAAGGGCGGGTGCCGGTGGCGGCGCGGCTGCCCGCCGAACGGGAGCTCGCCCTCGCCCTGTCCGTCAGCCGCACGACGGTCGCCGCCGCCTACGAGGCGCTTCGTGCCGAAGGGTTCCTCGAGTCCCGGCGCGGCGCGGGGAGCTGGACCGCCGTCCCGGCCGGGAACCCGCTCCCCGCGCGCGGGCTGGAGCCGCTGCCGCCGGAGGCTCTCGGCTCGATGATCGACCTCGGCTGCGCGGCGCTGCCCGCACCCGAACCCTGGCTGACCCGCGCCGTCCAGGGCGCCCTGGGGGAGCTCCAGCCGTACGCGCACACGCACGGCGACTATCCGGCAGGGCTGCCCGCGCTGCGCTCGATGCTCGCCGAGCGCTACACCGCGCGCGGGATCCCCACCATGCCGGAGCAGATCATGGTGACGACCGGTGCGATGGGCGCCATCGACGCCATCTGCCATCTCTTCGCGGGCCGGGGCGAGCGCGTCGCGGTCGAGTCGCCGTCGTACGCCAACATCCTGCAGCTGATGCGGGAGGCGGGTGCCCGGCTGGTGCCCGTGGCGATGGCCGAGGGGCTCGGCGGGTGGGACATGGACCGCTGGCGGCAGGTCCTGCGGGACGCCGCGCCGCGTATCGCCTACGTCGTCGCCGACTTCCACAACCCGACCGGCGCGCTCGTCGACGAGGACCAGCGCCGGCACCTGGTGGAGGCGTCCAGGTCGGCGGGCACCGTCATCGTCGCCGACGAGACGATGAACGAGCTGTGGGTGGAGCCCGACGTGGAGATGCCCCGCCCGGTGTGCGCCTTCGACCCGGCCGGGTCCACCGTCATCACGGTCGGCTCCGCCAGCAAGGCCTTCTGGGCCGGGATGCGCATCGGCTGGGTGCGGGCCGCGCCCGACGTCATCCGCAGCCTGGTCGCCGCACGCGCGTACGCCGATCTGGGCACCCCGGTGCTGGAACAGCTCGCCGTGCACTGGCTGTTCGGCACCGGCGGCTGGGAGCAGGCCGTGGAACTGCGGCGCGGGCAGGCGCGGGACAACCGGGACGCGCTGGTGACCGCGGTGCGCCGGGAACTGCCCGACTGGGAGTTCGAGGTGCCGCGGGGCGGGCTCACGCTGTGGGTACGGACCGGTGGACTGTCGGGTTCGCGCCTCGCGGAGGCGGGGGAGCGGGTCGGTGTACGGGTGCCGTCCGGCCCGCGCTTCGGCGTCGACGGCGCCTTCGAGGGCTATGTGCGGCTGCCCTTCACCGTGGGCGGCGCGGTGGCGGAGGAGGCGGCGGTACGACTGGCCGCGGCGGCACGGCTGGTACGCAGCGGCGGGACCGTCGGGGCGGAGGCGCCGCGGACGTTCGTGGCGTAGGCCGGGCGCCCGTTGGCCGGGCAGGCGGGCCGGGGAGTGTGGCCGGTGGCCGCGCGTGTGTGGGTGTGGTCCGTGCGGGCTGTGCGGTGAGGTCGGGGGCTGCGTGCGGGTGCGGGCTGTGCGGTGAGGTCGGGGGCTGCGTGCGGGTGCGGGCTGTGCGGTGAGGTCGGGGGCTGCGTGCGGGTGCGGGCTGTGCGGTGAGGTCGGGGGCTGCGTGCGGGTGCGGGCCGTGCGGTGTGTTCGAGCGCTGCGTGCGAGTGAGTGCGGGCCGCCGACGTGCTTCCTCCGTGGCTCCGGCGCCGGGTTCAGGAGCTCTCCGCCACTGCCGCCGCCTCCGCCGGTACCGGCTCGGGCTCGGGTGCCGCCGGGACCGGGTCCGGCTTCGCGTCCGCCGGACTCGTGCGGGGCGGAAGCAGGTCCAGCACCGCCTGGCGGTGCGCGTCGCTCGTCGCGTCGTCGTACGGGTCCGGGGTGGCCGGGACCTGAAGGCGCAGGACCGGGCCCGTCCCCAGGCGGGCGTAGCCGCGGCCGGCGGGGACGTGCGCGACCGGGGTGGTGTGCGGGGGCGCGCCCAGGATCGTCGTGAGCTGCTCCCTGGTGGTGGGGCCGAGGACCACCCGCGCGCGGGTGTGCCGGCGCACCGGGTCGCTCAGGGCGTCCAGGCTGTCGAACTGTTCGGCGACGACCACGGTGACGTTGGCGGCGCGGCCGTGCCGGAGCGGTACCTGGAGCAACGACTGGGGGTCCTTGTGGCCGTCGGCGGCGGCCACGAGGGCGAGCGCCGCCGGGCGGTCCAGCAGGATCCACAGCGGCCGCTTCGTGTCGTCCGGCGCCGGGTGGCCCGCCTGACGCGCGCGGTTGACGGCGATCAGCCGGCGTTCGGTCTCGGTCGCGGCCCACTCCAGACTCGCCAGTGCCCCGGTCAGCGCGCACTCGACGGCGAGGACCCCGTCCCGGCCGATCAGGCAGGCGTACTCACCGGTGCCGCCGCCCTCGACGACGAGGACGTCGCCGTACTGCAGGGCCTGGAGCGCCACGGAGCGCAGCAGGGTGGAGGTGCCGCTGCCCGGCTGGCCGGTGACCAGCAGGTGGGGTTCGGTGGAGCGGATCCCGGTGCGCCACACCACGGGTGGCATGTCGCGCCGTTCCTCGCCGTGGACCAGCGGCAGCGTGCGCTGGACCTCGCTCGCGTCGGTGAAGCCGAGGACCGTCTCGCCGGGTGCCGTCACGAATCGCTGGGCGGCGATGTCGGTGGGCAGCGGCGCGAGGACCGTGACCGTGAGCTGGTTGCCCTCCTCGTCCCACATGAAGTGGTACTCGCGGTCACGGCCCGCCTTGGCCGTCAGAAGATGCTCGACACGCGCGCGTGCCTCCGGCTCGCTGTCCGGAAAGTACGCCGGGTATCCGACCACCAGGTGTGAGATCCGGCCGGCGCCGTCGAACTCGTACTCCGGGAAGGTCTTCTCCCAGTCCCCGCCGTGGGCGTACAGGGGTGCCGGGTCCTCGGCGACGGAGAAGAACGGGACCAGTGCCTCGTACAGCGACTGCAGGCGCTGCGTCTGGGCCTCGTCCGGCCCCTCGGAGGCCGGGGGCGTGCGGTCGCGGCCCTGCCAGGCTGCCGCCGCCATCAGGGCGACGGCGGCGAGCAGCGGCCCGTACGGCGCGAGCGCGACGGCGAGGACCACCGAGGCCACCAGGAACAGCAGATGGCCACGCTTGTCCTTGGGCGTCTCGGCCCACTTGCGCCGCCCGGCCGCCGCCAGCCGGCGCAGCCCCCGGGTGATGGTGATCAGCGGGTGGAGGACGTCGGTGGCGCTGTCGGCCGCCGTCCGGGCCAGCTCCCGGGTCCGGGCCAGCTGCGCGCCGCCGTTGCTCAGAATGCGGGGAAGAGGGCGCCGGGCCACTGCTGTCTCCTGGAGGTGCGTGCGGGCGGGGTGGTGGGTCCGGACGGCCCGGGGGTCAGAACTTGATGCCGCCCAGGAGACCCGCCAGGCTCTCGCCGCCCGCCTTGATGCTCGGGGCGATGGCCGTGCTCGCGAGGTAGAAGCCGAACAGGGCCGCGATGCAGGCGTGGGACGCCTTGAGTCCGTCCTTGCGGAAGAAGATGAAGACGACGATGCCGAGCAGGACGACGCCTGAGATGGACAGAATCATGAGGTCTCCTGGTGTCGAGGGGGACAGTCACCATGAGTACTTCCCTGTTCACAGGATGTATCTATACGATAAAAGGTGCAACTGGGTGAAATATGGTCGATATCGTCCGTACGGCGCAGCTGGGACGGTCCGGGGGTGCTGGGAGCTTGCGCCCGGCGGGTGCATTGGTGATCTTTGCCTCGGGCATGGCCCGTCATGTCCCCGCACAGCCAGTACGCTGGCGATTCACCCATAGGGCCCAGCAGTGCGGTTAGCTGTAGTTCGTACGCGAACGTAGTGAGAGGCGGTCCGGCCGATGACCGAAGCCCCCGACCCCGAGGTCGTGGAGCTCGCGACCAAGATCTTCGATCTGGCCCGGCAGGGGCGGACCGAGGCGCTCGTGGCGTACGTCGACGCGGGCGTTCCGGTCAACCTCACCAACGACCGCGGCGACTCCCTCGTCATGCTCGCCGCCTATCACGGGCACGCCGGGACGGTGCGCGAGCTGCTCGCCCGCGGCGCCGAGGCGGACCGCGTCAACGACCGGGGTCAGACGCCCCTCGCCGGGGCGGTCTTCAAGGGCGAGCAGGAAGTGATCGAAGCCCTGCTGGAAGGCGGCGCCGATCCGGCCGCGGGCACCCCGTCGGCCGTCGACACCGCCCGGATGTTCGGCAAGGCGGAGCTGCTGGAACTGTTCGGCGCACGCTGAGACACCACCCCGGCCAGGCAGGACAGGCCTCCTGGCCGGGCAGGACACGGAAATCGGGGGAGGCGGTACCTGGCCGCCGGAAATATCGGTCGCGGCATCGAGAAGCGCCGGGTCATCATGACGTCGTGGTTCACGGACGTGAGGGCTGGGCAGGCGAAGCCGCACCGCGCGGGCCGTGACGCGGCCCGCATGGGCCACCGACGAGAGGCAGAGGAAGATGGTCTACAGCAAGCAGAAGACGGCGGGCGCCCCGACGTGTTGTCACGCGGCCAGGTAGAGCACGTTTCCCGGTTGCGTCGACGCTTGATGTGAGGCTGTTTCCCATGTTCGATCCGGTCATAGCGCCCAGCGGTACGCTGCTCGGCCTGCTGCAGCGGGGCCGCGGCGACGGCACGCTGCACGCGCTCACCGCCCCCCGTCCCGAGGCGCTCGCGGCGCTGAACCACTGTGTGCTGCGCGACCCCCGCCGCGACTGGCAGGTGGAGAACCGCTCGCTGTACTACGCCCGCCTCTACCTCGACCTGAACGGCGACCTGGACGCGATCGAGGCGCACCTCTTCGACCCCGAGGACGTCGTCGACGACGACGAGTCCCGCACCGGACTCGCCCTCTCCGTCCTCGGCCACCTCGCGTCCTACGGCAGGCACGACGCGCTCGCCCTGCTGCGCAGGTACGCCGCCCAGGGGTCCAACTGGGCCTGGGCCCTGGACGAACTGGCCCTGCGCGACGACGACGCCGGGCTGCGCACCCTGGCCGTGCCGGTGCTGGCCCGCTTCCCGGCGGACGCCGAGGGCGAGGCCGAGCTGGCCGCCGCCGTGCGCGACGCCTTCGAGCCGCGGCCCTGGCGGCTGTGGGCCGATGACCCGCGCGCGACGATCGGCGCGCGCGTGCGTGCCGCCCAGGAGACGGGCTGCTTCGACCGCTGGCAGCGGCAGATGCGGCCGGCCGGGCCACGCCCGGGGTGGAGCGTGCAGGCCGTGTTCGAGTGGGCTCAGCACGGCGTCGAACGCGGCGCCGCGCTGCACGTCCCGGCCGCCCGCTGTCTCACGGCGGTCGCCGGCCCCGAGGACCGGCCCGAGATCGTCCGCGCCGCCCAGGACGGTACCGAAGGTGCCCGCTGCACCGCGCTGCGCTATCTCGCCGACAGTAACGATCCCGAGGCGCTCGAGCTGATCGAGGCGGCCGTGGTCACCGGCACGCCGCCCGTCGTGGAGGCGGCCGTCGAGGCCTTCGAACGGATGCGCAGTGTGGCCGCCGTCGACCGGGCGCGAAGCTGGGCACGCCGCCCCGATCCGCTGGGAGCCGCCGCCGGACGCGTACTCGCCTGCCGGGGCGGCGCCAAGGACAGCGACCTGGTCCTCGGCGCGATCCGGGAGGCCGTGCGGGGCGAAGGGCCCGACGCGCCGACCCTGTGGACCCTCGTGGACGGCGCGGGACGGCTCGGCATCGGCTGTGCCGCACCGGTTTTGCGCCATGTCTACCGCGAGACCGGCTCGTCCCATCTGCGGGGCAGGGCCGCCCGTGCGCTCGCCGCCACCGACCCCTCCTTCCCCTCCGGTTTCGGCGTCGAATGCCTCTGGGACTGCGAGGAGACCACCCGGGAGCTCGCCGCCCGGCACGCCGAGACCGGAGACACCCGCGTCGTCGAGCAACTGCGCCGGCTCGCCTCCGACCCCGCCGAGGAGGCGGAGGTCCAGACCGCGGTACGCAGCCGGATCGGTCCCGAAGCCATGTGAACGCCGCCCTCCCCCTTCCCGGGGTGACAGGGAGCCGGACCGCCCGCCGGGTGAACGGCGGTCGACCCGGAGGCCAGGAGTGTGTGGCCGCGGGCTGACGCTCTCGGGTACGCAGCGCAACGCTCATGGATCGTTCCCCGTTCGGAAAGATCGACGTTGACGCGGCCACGTCCAGCGTGGCGACAACAGCCCTATGCGTGTCGTCATCGTGACCGAATCCTTTCCCCCCGATGTGAACGGCGTGGCCCACTGCGCGCTCCAGACCGCCCGACACCTCGTCGATCGCGGTCACGCTCCCATCGTCGTCGCCCCGGCCCCCGCGCCCGGGAACAAGGCGGACGCCCTCGCGCCCTGCCCCGTCGTCCACGTCCCCTCGCTCCCGCTCCCCGGCTACCCCCAGGTCCGGGTCGCCCTGCCCAGCCGGCGCCTGGCCGCCGCGCTGATCTCGCACCAGCCCGACATCGTGCACCTCGCCAGCCCCTTCATCCTCGGCGTCCGGGGCATGGCCGCGGCGGCCCGGCTCGGCGTGCCCGCCGTCGCCATCTACCAGACCGACCTCGCCGGGTACGCCCGCACCTACGTCGGCGCCGGTGAGGCCGCGGCCTGGCGGCGCATCCGCTCCGTGCACTCCGCCGCAGACCGCACCCTCGCGCCCTCCAGTGCCTCCCAGGGCGACCTGGAGGCCCACGGCGTCCCCCGCGTGCACCTGTGGCAGCGCGGTGTCGACACCGCCCGCTTCCGCCCCGAACTGCGAGACGAGGCACTGCGCCGCGAACTCGCCCCGAACGGCGAGCTGATCGTCGGCTACGTCGGGCGGCTCGCGCCCGAGAAGCACGTCGAGTTGCTCTCCGGGGTCTGCGGGCTGCCCGGCGTGCGCGTGGTCGTCGTCGGCGACGGACCGAGCCTGCCCGGCCTTGCCGAGGCGCTGCCCGGGGCGGTCTTCCTGGGCCGCCGTACCGGTGACGACCTCGCCCGGATCTTCGCCTCGCTGGACGTCTTCGCCCACACCGGACCTTTCGAGACCTTCTGTCAGACCGTCCAGGAGGCCATGGCCAGCGGTGTCCCCGTGGTCGCGCCCGCCGCCGGCGGCCCGAAGGACCTGGTCGACCACGGTCGCACCGGGATCCTGGTGCCCCCGCGCGACGCGGACGCCGTCCGGGACGCCGTGGCCGCCCTGGCCGCCGACCCGGCGCTGCGCAGGTCCTTCGGGACCACCGCCCGCGCCACGGTCGAGGGCCGCACCTGGGCGGCCATCGGCGACCAGCTGATCGTGCACTACGAGGCCGTCCTCGACGCGCGCAAGCCGGCGGTGGCGGCATGAACACGTCCCTGCGCATCGTCCGGCTGGCGAACTTCGTCGCCCCCGCATCCGGCGGCCTGCGCACCGCGCTGCGGGAGCTGGGCAAGGGCTTCAAGCTCGCGGGCCACGATCCGGTCCTGATCGTGCCGGGCGAGCGGTACAGCGACCGGGACACCGAACAGGGCCGGGTGATCACCCTGCCCGGACCGGTGCTGCCCGGCACCGGCGGCTACCGCGTTCTGCTCGACAAGCGCCGCGTCGCAGCCCTCCTGGAGCAGCTCGGCCCGGACCGCCTGGAGGTCTCCGACCGCACGACGCTCAGGTGGACCGGCAAGTGGGCGCGGCGTGCCCGGGTACCCGCCGTGATGGTCTCCCACGAGACCGCCGACGGCGTCCTGCGCACCTGGGGCCTGTCGGAGAACGTCTCGCGGCGCGCCGCCGACGCCCTCAACGTGCGCACGGCCCACACCTACTCCAAGGTCGTGTGCACCACCGAGTTCGCCGAGCGGGAGTTCATCCGGATCGGGGCCCGCAACGTCGTACGCGCGCCCCTGGGTGTCGACCTGATGAACCGGCGCCCCACCCTGCGCGACGCGGCGCTGCGCGACACTCACGCGCGGGCGGACGAGAAGCTGCTCGTGATGTGCTCACGGCTGTCCGTCGAGAAGCGGCCGGGCACCGCCCTGGACGCCCTGGAGTCACTGCGCCAGCGCGGCGTGCGCGCGGTGCTCGTGGTGGCCGGCAACGGGCCGCTGCGCCCCGGCCTGGAGAAGCGGGCGCAGGAGCGCGACCTGCCGGTGACCTTCCTCGGGCACGTCGCCGACCGCAGCCTGCTCGGCGCGCTCCAGGCCACCGCGGACGTGTGCCTGGCCCCCGGGCCGGCCGAGACGTTCGGGCTCGCCGCGCTGGAGGCCATGGCCTGCGGCACGCCCGTGGTGGCGAGCGCCTCCTCCGCGCTGCCCGAGGTCATCGGGTCCGCCGGTGCCACCGCGGCGGACAACGGGGACGCCTTCGCGGACGCCGTGGAGATGCTGCTCGACCGGCCCGAGCGTGAGCGCCGGGAGACGGCACGCGCGCGTGCGGAGTGCTTCGGCTGGGGTACGGCGGTGGACGCCTTCCTCGCCACGCACGACGCCGCGGTGCCCGAGCGCCCCTTCGCCCGTGCGGAGGGCGCGGCATGAGAGCCGTCCGTTACGTCGCCCTCGGGGACTCGCTGACCGAGGGGGTCGGCGATCCCGTGGGGAATGGGTGGCGCGGCTGGGCCGCGCTGCTCGCCGGCGGCCTGTCCGAGCCGCCCGCCGAATTCACCAACCTCGCGGTCAGCGGGGCGCAGACCCGAGACGTGCTGGAGACCCAGCTGCCCGCCGCGCTGGAGATGCGGCCGGACGTCGCGTCCGTCCTCGTCGGCGTGAACGACACGCTGCGCCGCACCTTCGACATCCACCACATCACCGAGCGCCTCGACAAGGTCTACGCGGCCTTCACCCGGCAGGGCACGGCTGTCCTGACCGCCTGCCTGCCCGACCCCGGCACGATGCTGGGACTGCCCGGGGTGCTGGCCAACCCGCTGGCCCGGCGGCAGCGCGCGGTGAACACCGTGGTCCACGCGCTCTCCGAGCGGTACGGGGCATTGCACCTGCACGCGGCCGAGGGGGACTGGGTGGGCGACCGGGCCATGTGGTCCTCGGACCGGCTGCACCCGGGGGAGCGGGGTCACCGCCAGCTGGCCGTCCGGTTCCACGGGCTGCTGGCGGACGCCGGGATCGCCACGGGCGACGCGCCGCCCGCCGAGCCCGAGTTCCCGCCGCCCACCAGGTCGGCGAGCCTGCTGTGGCTCGCCACTGCGGGCACCGCCTGGGTGCTGCGGCGATGCAACGATCTGCTGCCTCAGCTGCTGCGCCTGGCCGCTGTCGAGATGCGGCACCGCGCACGCGGCACCTGCGCCCGGCTCGACCTGCGATCTGCGACCGCGGTGTCGATGGCGCTGGCGGCACTGTCGGCGCCGGAAACGAGGCCGGGACAGCGTCCCGAGTCCGGGAAGCTCGTCCTGCCCGAAGAGCTCTCGATGCCGGGCCAGCGGACGGGGCCGGACCAGCGCGCGGTCGTGAAGCAGCGGGCGGGGGCCGAGCAGCGGTCCGCACCGGGCCGGCGGGCGGGGGCCGGGCAGACGCCGTCGCCTGGGCAGCGGGCCGTCGCGGAACAGTGTGCGGTGACGGAGCAGCGGTCCGTCGCGGAGCAGCGTCCGGTCGCCGAGCCGCAGCCCGAGCCGGAGGCGGCGTAGGACCGGACTCCCACGGGAGCCACGGTGTGTCAGCGACGGCGTACCGCCACGAAGCGCACCGGTGTGCCCGGTACCGCCTGTGCGGCCGCCGGGAGGTCGGCCGTGCGGACCACCGCGACGACCGGGTAGCCGCCGGTCGTCGGGTGGTCGGCGAGGAAGACGACCGGCCGGCCGTCGGGCGGGACCTGGACCGCGCCCAGGACCATGCCCTCACTGGGGAGTTCGCCGGGACGGGCCCGCTGCAGGGCGGGCCCCTCCGTGCGCAGCCCGATGCGGTTGCCCGCGGCGGACACGCGGTACGCGCGCGACGTGAACATTCGTACGGCCTCCCGCGTGAACCAGTCGTCGCGGGGACCGAGCGTCACCCGCAGGACCAGCTCCGCCGGTGGCGCCGGCTGCGGAGCGACGTCCACGCGCGTGTAGGGGCGGCTCATCCGCCCCAGGGGGAGTACCGCGCCGTTCGTGAGGGGCGGCGGGCCGAGCCCCGACAGCAGGTCCGTGGAGCGGCTGCCGAGCACCGGCTCGACGGCGATGCCGCCGCGGACTGCCACGTAGCCGCGGACCCCGCGCACCGCCGCGCCGACGTCCAGGACAGCGCCCGCGGGCACCCGCAGCGGCGCGCACCACGCGACCGGCCGCCCGTCCACCGTGACCCGGCAGGGCGCGCCCGTGACCGCCATGGTGACCGTGGAACGCGGCCGGACGGCACAGCCGTCGAGGGTGGTCTCCAGGACGGCTGCCTCGGGCGGATTGCCGGCCAGCCGGTTCGCTAGGGCCGCCGCGGGCGCGTCCAGGGCCCCGGAGCGCGGCACGCCGAGGTGGGCGTGACCGGGGCGGCCCAGGTCCTGCACGGTGGTCAGCGCCCCGGCGCGTACGACGGCGAGCGCGCGGTCCGTCATCGGTGCCCCACCACCGGACCCTGGTGATCGGCGCGCACCGGGACGAACCGCACGCGCGTGCCCGGGGCCAGCAGCGCGGCGGGCACGCGTGCGTGGTCCCACAGCACCGCGTCCGTGCTGCCGATCAGCTGCCAGCCGCCCGGGGACGCGTGCGGGTACACGCCCGTGTAGGGGCCGGCCAGCGCCACCGAACCCGCCGGGACGGCGGTGCGCGGGGTCGGGCGGCGCGGGACGTCGTAGCGCGGCGGCAGACCGGTCAGGTAGCCGAAGCCGGGGGCGAAACCGCAGAAGGCGACCCGGAACTCGGTCCCGGCGTGAACGCGTGCCACCTCCCGTTCGCTCACGCCCCACAGGGCGGCGACGTCCGCCAGATCGGGGCCGTCGTAGCGCACCGGGAGTTCGACGACCTCCCCCGCGCGCGGGGGAGCGGGGGGCACGGCGGCGGCCGCCAGCTCGGAAGCCAGGCGGAGCGCGTCCGTCAGGCCGTCGAGGAGGACGGTACGGGCCGCGGGCACGATGTCGCGAACCGTGAGCGACCCCTCGGCGCGGCGGCGCAGCAACTCCGCGTGCAGCGCCTGTGCGTGGTCGCCGGAGGAGACCTCCACGAGCAGGCCGTCGTCGCCGACCGGCAGCACCCTCATGCGAAGGCCTCCACCCGGACACCGGCCTCTTCGAGCTGTCGGCGCACCCGCCGGGCCAGCTCCACCGCGCCGGGGGTGTCCCCGTGCAGGCACAGGGACCGCGCGCGTATCCCGATGCGGGCCCCGGAGTGGGAGACGACCGTCCCGGAACGGGCCAGGCCCACCGACCGTGCCACGACGGCCTCGGGATCGGTCACGACGGCGCCCTCGCGGCCGCGCGGCACCAGGGTGCCCTCGTCGGTGTACGCGCGGTCCGCGAACGCCTCCGGGACCGCCGCGAGCCCCGCCTTCCCGGCGAGTGCCAGCAGTCGCGAGCCGGGCAGCCCCAGCACGGGCAGCGAGCCGTCCGCGAGGAGCACGCCGTAGACGACCGCACCGGCCTGCTCCTCGTCGTGCACCACGCGGTTGTAGAGGGCGCCGTGCGGCTTGACGTAGGCCACCCGGGCCCCGGCCGCGCGGGCGAACACCTCCAGGGCCCCGATCTGGTAGGCCACCTCGGCCGCCAGCTCGGCGGGCGGCACGTCCATCGCGCGCCGCCCGAACCCGGCCAGGTCGCGGTAGGAGACCTGAGCGCCGATCGTCACTCCGCGCGCGGCGGCCAGCTCGCACACCCGCCGCATGGTGGCCGCGTCCCCGGCGTGGAAGCCGCAGGCCACGTTGGCGCTGGAGACGACGGACAGCAGTTGCTCGTCGTCGGTCAGCCGCCAGCGGCCGAAGCCCTCGCCGAGGTCGGCGTTCAGATCGATCGCGGTCATGGGGTCCCCTTGGCTGCTCAGGCCACGCGGTACTGGTCGTCGCGGGCGTCGGTGAGGAACATCTGGCCCGGTGCGTGGGTGAGGGCGAACGGCGGGCGGGAGGCCATCACCGCCGCCTGCGGGGTCACCCCGCAGGCCCAGAACACCGGGATGTCGTCCGGATCGGCGGTCACCGGATCGCCGAAGTCGGGCCGGTCGAGATCGTCGATGCCGAGCGCCGACGGGTCACCGCAGTGCACGGGGCTGCCGTGCACCGCAGGGAGCAGACTGCTCTCCCGGATCGCAGCCCCGAGCCGCGAGGGCGGCACCGGGCGCATGGACACCACCATGGGCCCGCTCAGACGCCCCGCCGGACGGCACTGACGACTCGTCACGTACATCGGCACGTTCCTTCCCTGCTCGACATGGCGCAGCGGCACACCCGCTGCGGACAGTGCCCACTCGAAGGTGAAGCTGCACCCGATCAGGAACGACACCAAGTCGTCCCGCCAGTGCGCGAGAACGTCCGTCGGTTCGTCCACCAACTCGCCGTCCTGCCAGATTCGGTAGCGCGGGAGGTCGGTGCGCAGATCCGCGCCGGCCGCGAGCACGGTCGTCCAGGAACCGGCGTCCGTGACGTCCAGGACCGGGCACGGCTTGGGATTGCGCTGGCAGAACAGCAGCATGTCCCAGGCCCATTCGGCGGGCACCGCGACCAGGTTGACCTGGGTGTGGCCGGCGGCGACCCCGGCCGTGGGGCCGGCCAGTCCCGCGCGGAAGCGGGTCCGGGCCGCTTCCGGGGTCCACGCGCGCGCGTGCTCGTCCACGAGGGCCAGGGGGCGGTCGTCGGCGCGCCTCACACCAGCTCCTTGCCTCGCGTCTCGGGCAGCCCCAGCAGCGCCAGCGCCGCGAGTCCGTAGCCGATCGCACCGAAGACGAGCGCGCCGCCCACACCCCAACTGTCCGCCAGGAACCCGACGGTGGTGGGGAAGACCGCGCCGACGGCCCGGCCGGTGTTGTAGGTGAAGCCCTGCCCCGTGCCGCGCACGGCGGTCGGGTACAGCTCGCTCAGGAACGACCCGAAGCCGCTGAAGATGGCCGACATGCAGAACCCGAGCGGGAACCCCAGCACCAGCACGAGGGTGTTGGCGCCGCCGGGGATGTTCGCGTACGCCAGGATGCAGACCGCCGACAGCAGGGCGAACAGCCAGATGTTGCGCCGCCGGCCCAGCTTGTCGGTGAGGTAGCCGCCCGTGAGATAGCCGACGAAGGCGCCGGAGATCAGGAAGGTCAGATAGCCGCCGGTGCCCACCACGGACAGGTCGCGCTCCGTCTTGAGGTACGTCGGCACCCAGGTCGCCAGCGTGTAGTAGCCCCCCTGGACGCCGGTGGAGAGCAGCACGGCGAAGAGCGTCGTGCGCAGCAGGCCCGGCGTGTCGGCCGTGTCCCGCTTGAAGATGGCCGCGAATGAACCTTTTTGCGGGCTTTTCTCCCGTGTGGCAGCCGCCCCAGGAGCGTCGTGGACGCGACGCCGCATCCAGATGACCAGCAGCGCCGGCAGCGCGCCGGTCCAGAACATCACGCGCCAGGCCAGGTCCTCGTCGAGGAACGAGAAGACCAGCGTGTAGACGATCGCGGCCAGGGCCCAGCCGACGGCCCAGGAACTCTGGATCACGCCGAGCGTGCGCCCCCGGTGCCTGGCGCTCGCGTA
Source organism: Streptomyces sp. NPDC047706 (assembly GCF_043204795.1). Classification (NCBI taxonomy): domain Bacteria; kingdom Bacillati; phylum Actinomycetota; class Actinomycetes; order Kitasatosporales; family Streptomycetaceae; genus Streptomyces; species Streptomyces sp. NPDC047706. Next base: position 374,053 of record NZ_JBIDCW010000001.1, read on the forward strand.
TTCGGCGACCAGGATCGCGCCGACCGCCCACTCGCCGCCGAAGCCCAGGCCCTGCAAGGCCCTGAAGACCAGCAGCGTCTCGTAGTTGGGTGCGAAGCCGCAGGCCACCGTGAACACGGCGTACGTGACGACCGTGATCATCAGCGCCTTGACCCGGCCGATCCGGTCCGCCAGCACGCCCGCGAGGGCGCCGCCGATCGCGGACACGACGAGCGTGACGGTGGTGAGCAGGCCCGTCTGGCCGCTGTCCAGGCTGAAGTAGGCGGCCAGCGCGACCATGCTCAGCGGGAGAGTGAAGTAGTCGTACGAGTCCAGCGCGTAGCCGCCGAAGGCGCCGGCGAAAGCGCGGCGGCCACGCGGGCCGAGTGCGCGCAGCCAGCCGAACGCGCCGTCACCGTCGTTCTGTTCACTCTTTTCCGGGCGGGCGCCGGTGGTCGGGGCCGGCGGTGGAGGGGTCGTGCTCATGGGCACCTCGCAGAGGGGGGACGGAGGGTGCTTGCGGACTGAGCCGTGCGGAAGCGTGGCGGTGCCGCCGCCTGAGGGAGGGGGCGGCACCGCTCGTAGCAACGTAGAGGATCGTTCAACGATCCCTCAATACTCGTGTTGTTTCGTTCTGGTATCTGCGATTGAATTCCGGGCATGGCAGAGCAGCTGACGGGACTGGCCGGCGACCGGGCCCTCCTGGGGCGCACCAGCACCGCCGAGCGCGTGTCGGACATCCTCAGGAGCCGTATCGCCGAGGGCTATTTCCCGCCCGGCACCCGGCTGTCCGAGGACAGCATCGGCGGGGCGCTCGGCGTCTCCCGCAACACCCTGCGCGAGGCCTTCCGGCTGCTCACCCATGAACGTCTGCTGGTGCACGAGCTGAACAGGGGCGTCTTCGTCCGGGTCCTGGCCGTGGAGGACGTCGAGGACATCTACCGCACCCGCCGCCTGGTCGAGTGCGCCGTCGTCCGGGGGCTCGGTGAGCCGCCCTACGCGCTGGAAGGGCTCGCGTCGGCAGTGACGGAAGGGCAGCGGGCGGCGGTCGAGCACGACTGGAAAGGCCTGGGTACGGCCAACATCCACTTCCACCGCGAACTGGTCGCCCTCGCCGCCAGCGAGCGCACCGACGAGCTGATGCGCAGCGTCTTCGCCGAACTGCGGCTCGCCTTCCACGTCGTGGACGATCCGCGACGGCTGCACGAGCCCTACCTCACCCGCAACCGGCAGATCCTGCACGCCCTTCAGGCGGGCGACAGGCGCGAGGCGGAGCGGCTGCTGGAGGTGTACCTCGACGACTCCCTGAAGCGAGTCGTGGAGGTCTACCGTCGGCGGGTGGGCGACGACGCCCAGGACACATCCCGCGGCCCGGCGCGACCGTCGTGACGCCGGGCGGCATCTGCGCCGTTTGGGCTGTTGTCAGACCGAGGACCTAATCTGTGCACCGTGACTTCGCCTGCATCGACGGACAGTGTTCCGCCCCAGTTCAGCGCGGGGCCGCGCCCAGCCCCGGGACCGGCCGCCGACGAGGGACTGGCGCGGCGGCTGCGCGCGCTCGCCTGCACCGCGCCGCTGCACGACCTCGACGCGCGCAAGGCCAACCTCGCGGGTGAGTACTCGGTCTACGGCATGGCGGAGGTCGCCCTCGCCGCGATCGACCTCGTCACGCTGAACATGGACTTCGACACCGGCGCCGACCACGACCAGGTGGTGGCCCGGCTCGTCCCGCGCATCGCGGCGCAGGCGCCGCGGCGGCCGGCCGCCGAGCATGAGCGGGTCGCGCGCTGGGTCCTGGAGAACCTCATCAACGTCGGCAGCGTGGACCGTGGATTCCGGGCGGTTTACGGCACCTTCGCACCTGATGGGGCATATGTCCGGCGGGACTACGACTTCAAACTGATCGAGGAGGTGCCAGGGCCCGGCGGCAGCGTCTACCTCCGCACGACCGACGAGGCGGTGAACGTCCTCGTCGGCGCCCTGGACACCGATGTCACCAGCGCCCAGATCGCGGCAGAGGTCAAGCTGGAGGTTCTGATCAACCGCGGCCGGCTGGCCGATGCGCAACTGGCCGCCGAGCAGGCGCGGTACCGCACCGTGCAGTACTCGGAGACGCTCCGCCGCGCCCTGGAGGCGACCAGGCGCAACGTCCGCGCAGTCGACTGGCTCAGCACCGTGCCCGACATGATCGCCGAGGCGCTCGACCACGTGGCCGACCGGTACCGGCACGAGAACGCCATCCTGACCAACATCCGCAGGGCACGGGACGAGTCGGAGGACCCCGAGCACAAGCGGCGGGCCGCCGAGCTGGTCGACATCGTCAAGGACTGCATCCGGCGGCACACCCAGTTGCAGTCGCGACTGCTGGAGGCCGGGCCCCTGTTCCGCGCCGAGCAGGACCGCCAGGCCTTCGCGACGCCGATGTCCACGGCGGGCATCGACCTGTACGGGCACCTGGTCGCGCCGGTGCTGCCGCTGCCGCTGGAGCAGGCGATCCGTGTCACCGACGCCTTCTTCGCGAAGGGCACAGGCCTGCGCACGCCGGTGACCGTCCGGGTCGGGGACCTGGTCGACATACTCCTGACGCCGCCGGTGGAGCGCGAGCACCTCGGGGCGGAGATGCCGGAGCCCGACCTGATCGCCACACCGGACGACAGCCGGTTCAGCGAGGACCAACTGGCCGCGGCGAACGCGCTGCTGGACCTTCCGGCGGACGCGCCCAGACGCTTGTCGGGGCTGCTGGCCCAGGCTCGCCGGACCGATCCCGAGCTGCCGTACCTGGTGGCGCTGATGGCGGTCCACGCGGCCAGCCCGCCGGTCGGGACGGCGTATCGGCAGGGCGAGGAGAAGCTGTTGTTCTCCGTGGACGACGGGACGGAGCTGGACGATCCCGAGTTCGGCGGGGCCGACCTGATCGTCGGCACGGCCCTGCTGGACGCGGCGGGGATGACGGCGGAGCGGACGGAGGCCGCGTGATGACCACTGAGGAGTTGCAGTCGTGAGCGAGCACGTGGAGCCGGAGGGCGCGGGGACGGCGGTGAGCGCCGGCGTCACCCCCGCCGACGCCGCCGACGCGGCGCGGCTCGTCGCCTTCGGGCTGCAGCCGAAGTTGCTGCCCGCGCGCGACCAGGAGTACGCCGACCTGCTGCGGCGGTATCGCGAGCATCCGGCGTTCGCGCGGCTCGCGGACGCCGTGGCCACCGGGCTGGGCCTGGTCGTACTGGAGGTGTCCCCGCGCGCCGGGATCGCCGTGACCGCCGCCGAGGACTCCGTGTTCGCCGTGCGGATGGGCGACTACGCGCGCCGTACGGCCGCCGACTCCGGCGACCGGTTCCTGCATGGACTCGCGCATCTGGCCGTCGCCGCCATGGCGTTCCCGCGCCCCGAGGACCTCGCCGACAACGGCTACATCGGCCGTGCGACGGTCAACGGTGTCGACGCCTTCGTACGACAGGCCTGCCGGCGGCTGGAGGAGCGGGCCGCGGAGCAGGGGGAGAACACCGACCCCGCGACCGACGCGCCCGGCCTGGAGGCCGCCTGGCGGATCTGGGTGAGACGCAGCGCCACCGGTGCCACCAAGGACGCGCGGCGCCTCGCGGGGTCCACGACCGGCATCGTCGGCAAGGCCGTGGCCTTCCTCACCGACTCCGGCTTCCTGCAGCGGACGGGCGACGACAACGGCGGTACCTACCGCACGACCGCCCGCTACCAGCTCCAGGTGCGGGACATGGCCGCAAGCGCTGCCATGGCCGAGCTGCTGGAGCTGGGGGTCGTCCCGGTGACCGACGGCACGCCGACGCTGCTGCCCCCGCAGGAGGGCGACGACCTGCACCTGGTGGCCGATGCCGGACTTCCGTTCCACTCCGCCTGATATCCCGCGCCGCCCTGAACTTCCCTGATCTGCCGAAGACTTACGAGAGTCCGCCATGTACGAGCTGTCCCGGGTCCGCCTCTACTCCATCGGGCCGGCCGGTGCGCGCTACGCCGACACCGTGCTTGACCTGCGCGGTGTCGGCGAGTCCGTGCCCGACCCCGCGCCGACGCAGGCGGAGTTCTTCGAGGAGGAGCCGGTCGGCCCGCCGCGCCGGCCCGCGCCCGCCGGGGTGCTGTTCCTGGAGAACGGCGGCGGCAAGTCCGTGCTGCTCAAGCTGATCTTCTCGGTGATGCTGCCGGGGCACCGGAACACGCTGGGCGGCGCCAGCTCCGGTGTGCTGCGCAAGTTCCTGCTCGCGGACGACTGCGGGCATGTCGTGCTGGAGTGGCAGCACGTCCTGACCGGCGAGTGCGTCGTCGTCGGCAAGGTGAGCGAGTGGCGCGGGCGTCAGGTCTCCAACGACCCTCGGAAGTTCGCCGAGGCCTGGTACTCCTTCCGGCCCGGACCGGGGCTCACCCTGGACAACCTGCCCGTCGCCGAGGCCACCGCCGTACGGCCCTCCGTGGAGGGCCAATCGGGCGCGCGGGGACGGCGGCGCACCATGAAGGGGTTCAGGGACGCGCTCACCGACGCCGGGAAAACGTATCCACATCTCGAAGTGCACTGGGAGGAGATCCACGAGCGCTGGACCGAGCACCTCGGCGACCTCGGCCTCGACCCCGAACTCTTCCGCTACCAGCGGGAGATGAACGCCGACGAGGGCGAGGCAGCCGGTCTCTTCGCGGTGAAGAAGGACTCCGACTTCACCGACCTGCTGCTGCGCGCGGTCACCGACACCCGCGACACCGACGGGCTCGCCGACCTGGTCAGCGGCTTCGGGAACAAGCTCGGGCGGCGGGCCGAACTGATCGCCGAGCGGGACTTCACCGCGGGGTCGGTCGATCTGCTCGGGCGGATCGTGGAGGCAGCCGAGGCCCGCACACGCGCGCGGGACATCCACGCCGGGGCCGAGCGGCGGACGCGCACGCTGGCCCGGCGGCTCTCCGCGCGCGGCGCCCAGGAGCGGGTCCGGGCCGCCGACCTCGCCCAGCGGGTCACGTCCGCCGCCCACGCCGTCACCCACGCCGAGTCCGCGCGCGACCGCAGCGCGCTGATCGCCGCCGAACTCGCCTACCGGCACGCGTCCCTGGCACTGGCCGCGGCCGAGAAGTCGGCGGCCGCGCAGAAACGTGAGCTCGCCGACGCGCGAACCCTGCACTCGGCCTGGCAGGCCGCCGAGGCCGTGCTGCGCCATCGCGCCGCCGCCGACCGGGTCGCGCGCGTGGCCGCCGCGATCCAGGAGGCCGAACGGGACGCGGCTCCCGCGCTCGCCGCGCGGACCAGGGCAGCCGTGGACCTCGTACGGGCCCTGCACACCGCGACGGAGAGCGCCGAGGCGCTCGCGAACGAGGAGGAGGAGCGCTCCGCCGCACTCCAGGAGGTCAGCGACCGCGCGTACCGGGACTCCACCACCGCCGCCACCGAGGCGCAGCGCGCCCGCAGCGAGGTGGGGCACCTCCGGCAGCGCCTGACCGAGGTCGAGCAGGAGACCGCCGAGGCGGTGCGCGCGGGCTGGCTCGACGACAGCGCTCCCGACGCCGACCCGGCCCGTGCCGCCCTCGCCGCCAGCGACGCGGAGAAGGCGGCGGTGGCCGCCTGGGACACGGCACGGGAGGCGTCGCGCCGGGCGAGCGAGCAAGCGCGGGAGGCGGCGTCCGCGGAGTCCCGGGCCGAGCTGACGGCGGCCCGCGCGGCGGATGCGGCGACCGCGGCGGAGCGGGCCTACGACGGTGAGCGGCGGACCGCCGAGGCCCTGGCGGCGGAGGAACGGCTCGCGGAGTTGCTCAGCCTGCCCCTCACGTCCGGCGGCGCGGCGTCGTCCGGTGGCGCGGCGTCCGCTGGTGTGCCCGCGCCGCGAGCGGGTGCCGACGGCGCGACGGGAGCCGGGTCCGGGCGACGCGGCTCCGGCGAGCCGGCGCCCGCCGACGCGTCGGAGCCGGCCGAGGACACGGACGGGCGGGCGGCGGGCACGGACCCGGCCTCCCGGGCGTCCCACCCGCGCCACGGCACCCCCAGGACCCCGCGCCCTGTCGCCGAAGGCGCTCTCACCCCCGAGGAACTCGACGGGTTCGCCGACGAGTTGCGCGAACTGCTCGACGACACCGTGTCCTCGGCCGAGCGCCAGCTCTTCGAGCTGCGCACCGCCGCCGCCGACGACGCCCGCATCCTGGGCGCGCTCGGCGACGGAGGGTTGCTGCCGCCCGGCCCCGACGTGCTGGCGACCGTGGAGTTCCTCGGCGAGCACGGCATCCCTGCCCTGCCCGGCTGGCGCTACCTCGCGCAGGCCGTCGACCCCGCCGACCACGCGCGCGTGCTGGCCGCCCGGCCCGAGCTGGTGGACGGCGTGATCATCACGGACCCTGCCTCGCACGCCCGCGCGCGGGACGCGCTCGGCGACGCCGCGCTGCTGCCCCGCTCCGCCGTGGCGGTCGGCACGGCGGCCGCCCTGCTCGCGCCCACCCCGGCCCCGGACACGTCGGGCGACGGCGACGTCTTCCTCGTACCGCCCAACCCCGCCATGCACGACGAGCACGCCGCCGACGAGGAGCGGCGGGCGTTGCGCGCGCGGGCCACCGAGCGCGACGAGGAGATCCGCGCGCTCGCGGCCCGGCTCGGCAAGGACCGCGAACTCGCCGCGCGGCTCGCGTCCTGGCGTACGGGCTGCCCGGCCGGGCGGTTGGCGGAGCTGGCGCGGGTGACGCGCGAGGCGCGGGCCTTCGCCGAGGAGAGCGAGGCCGAGCTGGCCGAGGCGCGAGCCACGCGGGCCGAGACCGAGGAAGCCGCCGCGGAAGCGGCACAGGTGCGCGAGGAGCGGCAGGAGGCCGCGCAGAAGGCCCGCCGCTCCGCCGACGCCCTCGCCGGGCTCGCCTTCCGGCTGCGCGAACGGGCCGGCTGGCAGGTCAAGTTGCGCGAACTCGCCGACGAGGCCGCCGAGTCCGAGGCCCTCGCACAGACCTGCCTGGAGCGGGCCCGCGCCGCCGACGAGGACCGGCGTGCCGCCCAGCGGGCCGCCGACGACACCCGCCGCACCGCCCGTGCGCTGCGCGCCGAGCGCTCCGAGATCGCCGGCGCACCCGACGACGTAGTCGAGGACGACGCGTGCGCGCCCGAGACGGCCCTGCCCGCTCTGCGTGAGGCGTACCGGGCGGCGTCCCAGGTCTACGAGAAGGTCGGCGTCGGTGCCGATCTGCGGGCCGAGCAGGCGCGGGCGGAGAGTGACGAGAGCGCGGCGCGGGCGGAGCTGGACCGGCTGAGCAACAAGGTCCGCACACGCGCGGAACAGCTGCTGCAGTCCCCCGACGGTTCCGACGGGCCGTCCCGGCAGGCCGCCGCCGCGCGCGCGGAGGAGCTCGTCCAGCTCCTGGAGACCCGGATGTCCAGCGCGAGCGAGCAGCTCGGCCGGCTGCGCGGCGAGGCCGAACGGAACGCTCCCGAAGAGGGCGAGGCGCACACCGAGCTGCCCGGGGAACTCCAGCCGCGCGACGCGGAGCACGCGCAGACACTGCTGCGTACGGCCACCGGCGAACTCGCCTCCCGCGCCGAGGCGCTGACCCAGGCCCGCGAGGCGCACGGCGAGCTGCTCGACGCGCACCGTGCCGCCGAGGACGCGGCGAGCGGCTTCGACGAGATCGCCGCGCTGCTGCGGGACCTGCTGCGCGAGCCCGCCGGTGACGAGGAGCAGGACGTGCCGGAGCCCTATCCGGGCGGTCTGGAGGACGCCCGGCAGTCCGCCGCCGAGGCCCGCCGCTCGCTGCGCGGCTGCGCCGGCGACCTGTCCGCCGCCGAGGCCGCCGTGCGCGAGGCGAGCGACATCCTCGTCCGGCACGCCAACTCCACCCGCTACGAGCAGGTACGCACGCCCGCCCGCCAGCAGATCCGCGAGCTGCCCGCCTCCGCACTGCCCGAACACGCGCGGAAGTGGGCCGACGCCTTCGCGCCCCGGCTGCGGGTCCTCACCGACGAGCTGGAGCAGCTGGAGCGCAACCGGGACTCGATCGTGGACCGGCTGCGCGGGCTGGTCGAGTCGGCGCTTGCCACCCTGCGTTCCGCGCAGCGGCTGTCACGGCTGCCCGAAGGACTCGGCGAGTGGTCGGGGCAGGAGTTCCTTCGGATCCGCTTCGAGGAGCCCGACCAGGCCACCCTCGCCGAGCGCCTCGGCGAGGTCGTCGACGAGGCGACCCAGGCCGCCGTCAAGAAGAACTCCGACCTGCGCCGCGACGGCATGTCCCTGCTGCTGCGGGGCGTGGCCGCCGCCCTCCGGCCCAAGGGCGTCGCCGTCGAGATCCTCAAGCCGGACGCCGTGCTGCGTGCGGAGCGCGTACCCGTCGGGCAGATGGGCGACGTGTTCTCCGGCGGCCAGCTGCTCACCGCGGCCATCGCCCTGTACTGCACGATGGCCGCGCTGCGCTCCAACGACCGGGGCCGGGCCCGGCACCGGCACCGGCACGCCGGCACCCTTTTCCTCGACAACCCGATCGGCCGCGCCAACGCCACGTACCTGCTGGAACTCCAGCGAGCTGTCTCCGACGCCCTGGGAGTGCAGCTTCTGTACACCACCGGCCTGTTCGACACGACGGCGCTGGCCGAGTTCCCGCTGGTCATCCGGCTGCGCAACGATGCCGACCTGCGAGCGGGCCTGAAGTACATCAGCGTCGAGGAACACCTCAGGCCGGGGCTGCCGCAACAGCCGCGCTCCGGTGAGACGGTGCACAGCGAGATCACGGCGACGCGGATGTTCAAGCGGCCGGTCTAGCGGGCCGAACGTGCACACGTCTCGCCGCTGTCGAGCGTGCGCAGGTCGACCGGGCCGGAGCGGCCGGCGGTGATCGCCGGGGCGCGTCCAGGTTCTGTACGCGAGGCACCCGCAAGGCCGGCCAGCTGTACCGGCCGGCCTACCGATCTGGGCCGACCAGCCGAGCCGATGTCTCAGGGGTGCGACAACTGCCCAGCACCCCGCCCGTGTATCCGCTCCTGCGTCCGCTCGGCTGCCCGTGCCTGGCGCCTGGCCCGGCGGCGTTCGCGCCGTAGTGCCCGTGCCGTGCTGCTCGGCATCGACACCACCCCGTTGCGCTGGTTCCAGACCTGACGTGTGACCCAGACGTCGAGCACACTCCACGTCGCCGCGACCGTGCTGGCGATGCTGCTGAGCACCATCGGAAACGCGAGCCAGGAGCCGGCGAGGGTGCACAGGAAAGCCACCATCGCCTGTATCAGCGTCACGGCGACGATGAGCACCGCTCGCACGGCCGCCGCCCGCACCGGGTCCGGCAGCCTGCGCCGCTTGGCGGGCTCCTCGATCCACAAGGGCCGGTAACCGGGCCGTTCTTGAGGCGCGTTCCTCTCCGAGGGACGGGCCGCGCTCGCTTGTGCCGCCGTTCCCCCGCTCTCGGCCTTCCCTCCGCCCTGCTCCGTCGTCTCCGTGGCCAGGTCCCCCTCCAGCAACGCCGGTCCGCCCGTGTGAATGTCGTGATCCGGCGCCTCGGGGCCCCGCTGCGCCGTCACTTGTGCGACCGCGCCCTTCGTGGGTGCCTCTTGCCGCTCCGCCGTGCCCATCACCGTGTCACTCCCCACCGCCAGCAGACCCATTTCCCCGGTCCGAAGACCCGACTCCCCATTGGCTGCCCGGCTTGCGTTGCTTTACGCCGCCCGGGTGCAGGATGCGGCTCCTGTGGCCGATTCCGCCCCCATTTCCTGTAGAGAAGGACGAACGGTGCGCTTCGATGATTCCCAACGAACGAAAAATTCCGGCCAAACACCCGGGCTTGCCGATCGGATCCGGCTTCCCCGGGAGCGCTCGATCGGGGGCGGGAATCTCCTGCAATGAAGGGACAACTCCCCCTGTCCGGCAGGCATCCGGAAGCTCGACGTCCGGAACGGTCTTCGAGTTGCGGGTGCGTCGGTAGTAGGCTCGCGCCGCTTGTTGACGCACATGTGTACCCCCTGCCGGTGGGGGCGAGCTGGGGGAGGCCATGCGCTTTCGCGGGAAGTCCATCCGCCGGAAGATCGTGGCGCTGCTTCTCGTGCCGTTGCTGGCCCTGAGCGCGATCTGGGCCTTCGCCACGGTACTCACGGGCCGCGAGGCGGCACAGCTGTTCAGCGCTGCGTCCGTCGTCGAGAAGATCGGCTATCCGGTCGAGGACACCGTCCGGGTCCTTCAGCAGGAACGACGCCAGACCCTGGTCCATCTCGCCGATCCCCGAGCCTCCGACGGGCTCGCCGCGCTCCGACGCAGTCGCGCCGCCACCGACGAAGCCGTCGCCACGGTCCGCAGGAACGCCTCGAGTGCGAAGGTGCGTGACGACCTCGGTGAGACCGCGGGCGAACGGCTGACCGCCGTCCTGGACGCGTTCGACGGCATCGAGTCCCTGCGTCAGAGCGTGGAGGACGGCACGGTCGACCGCTCCCAGGCCCTCGACCTCTACAACCGCCTGGTCGACCCGTGTTTCGTCCTCCTGGGCGACCTCCACGTCGTCGACAACGTGGAGATGGACACCCAGTACCGTGCGCTCGTCAACATGGTCCGGGCTCGGGAACTCCTCTCCCGTGAGGACGCCCTCCTCGGCTCCTCCCTGGTCGTCGGCAAGCTCTCCCGCGCCGAGACGCGTGACATCTCCGACCTCGTGGCTCAGCGGAACGTCCTCTACGACACCAGCCTGCCGATGCTGCCCAGCTCGGAGCGTGAGCGCTACGAGCGCTTCTGGAAGAACGCCGCCACCGCGCCACTGCGCGTGGCCGAGGAGTCCACCGTGGCCTCCTCCTCGGGTGGCACAGGCGGTGTCTCGGCGCAGACCTGGGACAGCGTGGCCGGCAACGTACTCGACGAACTGGGCAACCTCGACGACGAGGCGGCGGACCGCTACCAGGACCGCGTCCGCCCGATCGCCACCGGCATCATCGTCAAGGCGGTGGTGGCAGGTGTCCTCGGCCTGGTCGCCGTACTGCTCTCGCTCATCGTTTCCATACGCATCGGCCGCGGTCTCATACGCGACCTGCGCCAGCTCCGTCTCGAAGCCCACGAGGCCTCCGGCGTCCGGCTCCCCAGCGTGATGCGCCGCCTGTCCGTGGGTGAGCAGGTCGACGTGGAGACCGAGGTCCCGCGCCTGGAGTTCGACAGGAACGAGATCGGCGAGGTCGGCCAGGCTCTCGACACCCTGCAGCGCGCCGCCGTCGAAGCCGCCGTCAAGCAGGCCGAACTCCGTGCCGGCGTGTCCGAGGTCTTCGTGAACCTCGCTCGCCGAAGCCAGGTGCTCCTGCACAAGCAGCTCACCCTGCTCGACACGATGGAGCGCCGGACCGAGGACACCGAAGAACTCGCCGACCTCTTCCGACTCGACCACCTCACCACGCGTATGCGGCGGCACGCCGAGGGCCTGGTGATTCTCTCCGGCGCCGCGCCCTCCCGGCAGTGGCGCAAGCCCGTCCAGCTGATGGACGTCGTCCGGGCCGCCGTCGCCGAGGTCGAGGACTACGAACGCATCGAGGTCCGCCGCCTGCCCCGCATCGCTGTGACCGGCCCGGCGGTCGCCGACCTCACCCACCTCGTGGCCGAACTCCTGGAGAACGCCACCGTGTTCTCCCCACCGCACACGGCAGTCCAGGTCCTCGGTGAGCGCGTGGCAAACGGCTTCACCCTGGAGATCCACGACCGCGGCCTCGGCATGGCGGCCGAGGCCCTGCTGGACGCCAACCTCCGGCTTGCCGAGACTCCGGAGTTCGAGCTGTCCGACACCGACCGGCTCGGGCTCTTCGTGGTCAGCCGGCTCGCACAGCGGCAGAACGTCCGGGTCTCGCTGCAGCCCTCCCCGTACGGCGGCACCACGGCCGTCGTCTTCATCCCGGACTCGCTGCTGACGGACGAGGTACCGGACACCAACGGCGTCGGCTTCCGTCTGGACCGCCCACGCCCGTCCAGGGAGGCCGGGTCCGAGGAGAGCCGCAGGACGGCGCTCTCCCAGGCGCCGGTTCAACTGCCCGTGCTGCCTCCCGCGTTGCTGGATGGGCCGGTCGAGCTGGAGGGCCCCGTGGACCTTGACGCCATCGACGACTTCCCGGGCGCACTCGAAGGTGAGGAGAGCGCACGCGGGGGCCTGTTCCGCCCGCGCCGCGGCCTCACTGCTGCCGACGGGGACAAGCCGTCCAGGTCCGAGGATCGTGGCATATCCGACCGCACCGAGGGCGACGATCATGTCAACCCCCCGGTGCCGCTGCCCCGCCGCCGCACACCCAAGCTGGTCAGCTCGCACGGTCGCCCGGTCACCGGCCAGCGCTTCCGGCGCCCGGAAGCCGACGAGGAGCACGCGACCGGCCCCGGCCCGCGGCGCTCCGAGCAGGACCGCACCCCACCCCTGCCGACCCGCCGCCGTGGCGGCTCACCCCTCGGCCGTACCGCAGGCTCCGCCGCCCACCTCGGCGACCCGGAGCAGCCCGCGAAGCGCGACACCGGCGAGCCCTCCGAGCGCCCACCCGCGATTCTGGGCGGCAGCTCCGAGGCACGGGACCCGTCGGAGGCGAGGGAAGCCTCTGAGACGGGGGGCTCCGCGGAGGCGAGGGAAGCCTTTGAGACGGAGGGCTTTGCGGAGGCGAGGGAAGCCTTTGAGACGGGGGGCTCCGCGGAGGCGAGGGAAGCCTCTGAGACGGGGGGCTCCGCGGAGGCGACGGGTTCCGTAGAGGCGACGGACTTCCGGGGATGGCCCAGCCCCCTGTCCGACGACACCGGAACCCACACCGCAGCCGCCGGGCACAGCCCCGAGGGGGCCGAGTCCGCGCTGGGCCGGATCAGCGATGCCGGCGAGCCCCAGGCCCATGACCCCTGCCAGGACGGCACGGCAGGGCGCCCGAGCCCCGGCGAGCCCGGGTCAGCGCCGTCAGGCAGCGGCGCCCTGCCCCGCCGTGTCCGCCAGGCCAGTCTGGCGCCCCAGCTGAAGCAGGACCCGCGCCGTACCGAGGACCGGGCGGCGCCCGCCGAACGGGACGCCGACGAGGTCCGCAGCCGTATGGCCTCGCTCCAGCGCGGCTGGCAGCGCGGCCGCCAGGAGAACGCCGCGGGGGACGACGTCCCGCGCGGCACAGCACCACAGGGAACGACAAAGGGGGACGGTCGATGACCGCACCGAAAGCGACCGGCCACACCGCGAACGGAAGGTCCGGCGAGCTCAACTGGCTCCTCGACGAACTGGTGGACCGCGTCGCGAGCATTCGCAAGGCCGTCGTACTCTCCGGCGACGGTCTGGCGACGGGGGTGTCCAAGGACCTCACCCGGGAGGACGGCGAGCATCTGGCCGCCGTTGCCTCCGGCTTCCACAGCCTCGCCAAAGGCGTGGGCCGGCACTTCGAGGCGGGCAGCGTCCGCCAGACGGTCGTGGAACTGGACGACGCCTTCCTGTTCGTCACGGCCGCCGGTGACGGCAGCTGCCTCGCCGTCCTGTCCGCCGCCGACTCGGACGTCGGCCAGGTCGCCTACGAGATGACGCTCCTCGTGAAGCGGGTCGGCGTGCATCTGGGCGCTGCTTCGCGCACCGATCTGCCCTCGGGCGGGTAGTGGGACGGCATGAGCGCAGACGGTCAGGCACGAAGCCACTGGTTCGACGACGAAGCAGGACCGGTCGTCCGTCCTTACGCCATGACGCGGGGCCGCACCAGCCATGCGGCCCAGCACCGCCTGGATCTGATCGCGGTGGTCGTCACGGAGCCCCATGTGGACGATCCGGAACCGGACACGACCCTGTCCCCGGAACACGTGGACATAGTCGAGATGTGCCGTGACATGCCGCAGTCGGTCGCCGAACTCGCAGCCGGGCTGGACCTGCCCATCGGTGTCGTGCGGGTACTCGTAGGGGACCTGACGGACGCGGAGCTCGTCCATGTGACACGGCCGGTGCCTCCGGCCGAGCTGCCGGACGAGAGCATTCTGCGCGACGTGATCAACGGCCTCAGGGCGCTGTGACCAGCGCGGAAGCGAGGTGGAGACGTGACAGGCTGGCAGTTCTGGGTCGACCGGGGCGGCACCTTCACCGACATCGTCGCGCGGCGCCCGGACGGACGGCTGATGATCCACAAGCTGCTGTCCGACAATCCGGCACGGTACTCCGACGCGGCCGTGGCCGGCGTGCGCGAGCTCCTGTCCGACTCCGGCGACGCGATCGAAGCGGTGCGCATGGGGACCACGGTCGCCACCAACGCGCTGCTGGAGCGCAAGGGCGAGCGCACCCTGCTCGTGATCACACGCGGCTTCCGTGACGCCCTGCGGATCGCCTACCAGAACCGCCCAGAGATCTTCGCCCGCCGTATCGAGCTCCCCGAGCTGCTCCACGAACGGGTCGTCGAGCTCGACGAGCGCATCGCCCCCGACGGCACCGTCAGGGCCGCACCCGACCTGGACGCCCTCGCCGAACCCCTCCGCCGGGCCTACGACGACGGGATCCGCGCCGTCGCCGTGGTCTGCATGCACAGCCACCTGCACCCCGCCCACGAGCAGGCGGTCGGGGAGCTGGCCGATCGCATCGGCTTCCCCCAGATCTCGTTGTCCAGCGAGGTCAGCCCCCTGATGAAACTCGTCCCTCGCGGAGACACCGCCGTCGTCGACGCCTACCTGTCGCCGGTGCTGCGCCGCTACGTGCGGCACGTCGCCGACGAGCTCGAAGGCGTCCGGCTCATGTTCATGCAATCCAACGGAGGCCTTGCCGAAGCGGGGCAGTTCCGCGGCAAGGACGCCATTCTGTCCGGGCCTGCGGGCGGCATCGTCGGCATGGCGCGCATGTCGCAGCTGGCCGGCTTCGACCGCGTCATCGGCTTCGACATGGGCGGCACCTCCACCGACGTGTCCCACTTCGCCGGGGCCTACGAACGCGTCTTCACCACTCAGATCGCCGGTGTACGGCTGCGTGCGCCCATGCTGGACATCCACACCGTCGCGGCCGGGGGCGGCTCGATCCTCCACTTCGACGGCTCCCGCTACCGCGTAGGGCCGGACTCGGCGGGCGCAGACCCCGGCCCCGCCTGCTACCGCGCGGGCGGCCCCCTCGCCGTCACCGACGCCAACGTCATGCTCGGCCGCATCCCGCCCGATCACTTCCCCCACGTGTTCGGCGCCGACGGCGACCAGCCCCTCGACGCGCCCCTCGTCCGCGAGCGCTTCGCCGGTCTCGCGCGCGAGATCCGCGAGCGGACCGGCGACGACCGCACGCCCGAGCAGGTCGCCGAGGGCTACCTGCAGATCGCCGTCGCCAACATCGCCAACGCCGTCAAGCGGATCTCCGTGCAGAAGGGCCACGACGTCACCCGCTACGCCCTGACCACCTTCGGCGGTGCGGGCGGGCAGCACGCCTGCATGGTGGCCGACCTGCTGGGCATCCGCACCGTCCTGGTACCTCCCATGGCCGGTGTCCTCTCCGCGCTCGGCATCGGCCTCGCCGACACCACCGCCATGCGGGAACAGTCCGTCGAAGCACCACTGGAAACCGCCTCCATGCCCGGCGTCACCAAGACGGCCGACGACCTGGAGTCCGCGGCGCGCGCCGAACTCCTTGCCGAGGACGTCCCCGAGGACCGCATCGAGGTCACCCGGCGCGCCCAGCTCCGCTACGACGGCACCGACACGACGCTCACCGTCGAACTCACCGACCCCGACACCATGAAGCAGGCCTTCGAAGAACGTCATCGCGCCACGTACTCCTTCACCCTCGACCGCCCGGTCGTCGTCGAAGCCCTCTCCGTGGAAGCCACCGGCATCACCGAACCCCCCGATCTGTCCGCTCTCGCTCCCTACGAGGCAGCCCGCGCGGGCCGCCCCGCCGCCCCTGACACCGTCCGCCTCCACAGCGGCGGCGCCTGGCGCGACGTACCCCTCCACCGCCGCGAGGACCTGCCCCCGGGCGACACCGTCACCGGACCGGCGATCATCACCGAGGCCGGCGCGACGACCGTCGTGGACGACGGCTGGCGGGCCGCGGCGACCGACGACGGGCATCTGCTCATGGAACGCGCGGCAACTACAGAGAGTTCCGAACTGGACACGAAAGCCGATCCGGTTCGCCTTGAGGTCTTCAACAACCTGTTCATGTCGATCGCCGAACAGATGGGCGCCCGGCTCGAGTCCACGGCGCAGTCCGTCAACATCAAGGAACGTCTGGACTTCTCCTGCGCCCTGTTCGACCCGGACGGAAACCTCGTGGCCAACGCCCCACACATCCCCGTCCACCTGGGATCCATGGGGACCAGCGTCAAAGAGGTCATCCGGCGGCGCGGCACCGGCATGCGGCCGGGGGACACCTACGCCGTCAACGACCCGTACCACGGCGGCACCCATCTCCCCGACGTCACAGTGATCACCCCTGTCTTCGACACCGCCGGATCGGCGGGCACGGAGGGTGACCGGATCCTCTTCCATGTCGCCTCGCGCGGCCACCACGCGGAGATCGGTGGCATCGCCCCGGGCTCCATGCCCGCGCGCAGCCGCACCATCGAGCAGGAGGGCGTCCTCTTCGACAACTGGCTGCTCGCCGAGAACGGCCGCTTCCGGGAGGAGGAGACACACCGCCTGCTCACCGAGGCGCCGCACCCCTCACGCAACCCCACGACCAACCTCGCCGACCTGCGTGCCCAGATCGCCGCCAACCACAAGGGCGTCGAGGAAGTCACCAGAATGATGGAGGACTTCGGCCTCGACGTCGTCCAGGCGTACATGCGGCACGTCCAGGACAACGCGGAGGAAGCGGTGCGCCGCGTCGTCGAAGCCCTCGACGACGGTGAGTACGCCTACGAGACCGACTCAGGCGCCGTCATTCGCGTACGCGTGCGCGTGGACCGCGAAAACCGCGCCGTCACGGTGGACTTCACCGGTACGTCACCGCAGCTGGCCGGCAACTTCAACGCGCCGTACTCGGTGGTCAACGCGGCCGTCCTGTACGTCTTCCGCACCCTGGTCGACGACGACATCCCCCTCAACGACGGCTGCCTGCGCCCGATCAGCATCATCGTGCCGTCCGGCTCGATGCTCTCGCCCGCCCCGCCCGCCGCTGTCGTCGCCGGCAACGTGGAGACCTCCCAGGCCGTCACCGGCGCCCTCTACGCCGCGCTCGGCGTGCAGGCGGAAGGCTCCGGAACGATGAACAACGTCACCTTCGGCAACGAACGCCACCAGTACTACGAGACATTGGCCTCCGGATCCGGAGCGGGCGACGGCTTCCCCGGCGCGAGCGTCGTGCAGACCCACATGACCAATTCCCGGTTGACCGATCCCGAGGTCCTGGAGTGGCGCCTGCCCGTCCAGCTGGAGGAGTTCTCGGTCCG
Organism: Streptomyces sp. NPDC047706; assembly: GCF_043204795.1. Lineage (NCBI taxonomy): Bacteria > Bacillati > Actinomycetota > Actinomycetes > Kitasatosporales > Streptomycetaceae > Streptomyces > Streptomyces sp. NPDC047706. The sequence goes on from NZ_JBIDCW010000001.1 coordinate 391,292, forward strand.
GCGCGGCAGCGGCGGTGCGGGGCGGTGGCGCGGCGGGGACGGCGCCGTCCGCCGTATCCGGTTCCACGAGCCGATGACCGTCTCCACGCTCTCCCAGCACCGCAGGATTCCCCCGTACGGCATGGCAGGCGGCGAGCCCGGTGCCCTGGGCGCCAACCGCGTCGAGCGCGCGGACGGCACGATCAGCACACTCGGCGGAAGCGACGCCACGGACGTCGGACCCGGCGACGTGCTCGTCATCGAGACCCCCGGCGGCGGAGGCTACGGGCCACCGCCCCCCGACCCCCATCGAGCAGGAGAAGAGATCGATGATCTTCGGGCGATCTGAGCGCGGCAAGCCCCCGGTCGAGCCCGTCACGCTCAAGATCCTGGTGGCCGGTGGCTTCGGGGTGGGCAAGACCACCCTCGTCGGCGCGGTCAGTGAGATCCGGCCGCTGCGCACCGAGGAACTGCTCACCGAAGCCGGGCGCCCGGTCGACGACACCAGCGGCGTGGAAGGCAAGCACACCACGACGGTGGCCATGGACTTCGGCCGCATCACACTGCGCGAGGACCTCGTCCTCTACCTCTTCGGCACACCCGGCCAGCAGCGGTTCTGGTTCATGTGGGACGAGCTCTCCGAGGGCGCGCTCGGGGCCGTCGTCCTCGCCGACACCCGCAGGCTGGAGGACTGTTTCGCCGCAGTCGACTACTTCGAACGGCGCTCCATACCGTTCGTCGTCGGCGTCAACTGCTTCGAGGGCGCGGACCGTTATCCGGCGGAGGACGTACGGCAGGCGCTCGACCTGGACGAAGACGTGCCCCTGGTGCTGTGCGACGCCCGCGACCGGGAGTCGGTCAAGGACGTCCTGATCGGCGTCGTCCAGCACGCCATGGCTCTGGCGGCGGACCTCCGTCAGGCCGTGACGACCTGACGGACGCGCGCGGCCCGTACCCCCGCCGACTGGGGTACGGGCCGCAGCCCATGAATGCGGCGGCCCCCATCCACGCGCGCGTGCCTAGCTGTCGCCGTCCTCCACCCAGCCGAAGCTCTTCTCGACCGCCTTGCGCCAGTTGCGGTACTCGCGGTCACGCACCGACGCCTCCATGGCCGGCGTCCACTCCGCGTCCTTCTGCCAGTGCGCCTTGAGTTCGTCGAGGTCGTTCCACACGCCCGTCGCGAGCCCGGCCGCGTAGGCCGCGCCCAGACACGTCGTCTCGGACACCTTGGGGCGGATCACGGGAACGCCCAGGACGTCTGCCTGGTGCTGCATCAGGAGGTTGTTCTTCGTCATGCCGCCGTCCACCTTCAGGGTGCTGATGTGCACGCCCGAGTCCTGGTACATGGCGTCGACGACCTCGCGCGTCTGCCAGCTCGTCGCCTCCAGCACGGCACGCGCGAGGTGCCCCTTGGTGACGTACCGGGTCAGCCCGGCGACCACCCCGCGCGCGTCGGAGCGCCAGTACGGCGCGAACAGGCCCGAGAACGCGGGCACGATGTAGGCGCCGCCGTTGTCGTCGACACTCGCCGCCAGTGTCTCGATCTCGTCGGCGGTTCGGATGATGCCGAGCTGATCGCGGAACCACTGCACGAGCGCGCCCGTTATCGCGATGGACCCCTCCAGGCAGTACACCGGTGCCTCACTGCCGATCTTGTAGCCCATCGTCGTCAGCAGCCCGCTCTTGGACGGCACAGGCCGGCTGCCGGTGTTCAGCAACAGGAAGCTGCCCGTGCCGTACGTGTTCTTGGCCGACCCCACGTCGTAGCACGCCTGCCCGAACACGGCTGCCTGCTGGTCGCCCAGCGCGGACGCCACGGGCACCCCCGCGAGCTGGCCCACGGCCGTCCCGTAGACCTCGGCCGAGGACCTGATCTCGGGCAGCACGGACTCGGGCACATTCATCGCGGCGAGGATGGAGGGGTCCCATTGGAGGGTCTCCAGGTTCATCAGCATGGTGCGCCCGGCATTGGTGACGTCGGTGACGTGCCGGCCGCCGTCGGTGCCGCCGGTGAGGTTCCAGATCAGCCAGGAGTCGATCGTGCCGAAGGCGATCTCACCCTGCTCGGCGCGGTCCCTGAGACCGGGTACGTTGTCCAGCAGCCAGGCCGCCTTGGGCCCGGAGAAGTAGCTGGCCAGCGGCAGACCCGTCTGCTCACGGAAGCGGTCCTGGCCGTCCGAGCCGCCCAGTTCGCCGCACAGGGCGGCCGTACGGGTGTCCTGCCACACGATGGCGTTGTGCACCGGCTTTCCTGTGGCGCGGTCCCAGAGCACCGTCGTCTCACGCTGGTTGGTGATGCCGAGCGCGCTCAGCTGGTCGGCCCGCAGTCCCGCCTTGGCGATCGCCCCGGCGACCACCGCCTGCACCTTCGACCAGATCTCGGTCGCGTCGTGCTCGACCCAGCCGGGTTTGGGGAAGATCTGCCGGTGCTCTCGCTGATCCACGGCGACGATCGCGCCGTTGCGGTCGAAGACGATGCAGCGGCTTGACGTGGTGCCCTGGTCGATCGCGGCCACGTACTTCTCGGCGTTGTTCGTCATGGCTTTCCCCTTGGGCTCGGTTCAGAAAGCTGTGCTGTAGGTAGGGCCGGCGAGCGTTCGTCCCACGAGTGGCCCTACGGCCGGAATCCACGCGTAGCCCCGTTCGCAGGTGCCCTGGTCCCGGAGCGGCAGGGAGGCCCGCACGATGCCCGACCGCAGGTGGCGAGCCGGGTTGATCGTGCACCCGGCTGGCCCGCCGGGGGAGCGGCCGATGCCGACGACCCGCAGCGGGACGATCAGCGCGCTCGTTCCGACGAGCTGTCCGAGCAGGGAGCCCCGGTACCGTGCCCCATACGCCCGTGTCGAAGGCGATACCGAAAGTGACGGCCGGATTGAAGGGTCCACCGGCCACGGCAGCGGCCGTGCATGCGTTCGCCGGCATGCCGAAGCCCCGGCCGACCGCGATCACGATCCACCCCGGGGCCCGCGCTTTCACATGCCTGAGCGTCACAGCCGCGTACACACCGGCGGCGAAGAGGATCAGGATCGCGGTGCCGATGACCTCGCCGACGGAGATGTCTCCGCTGCTCATGGCGGCTCCTAGACCCGTGGACGGGGCGCTCGGCCCGGTCCTCCGTGCAGGTGCGTCGCGTTGCTCCCGTGCCGATCAGCCGGAGCCTGGGAGGGTCCCGCGCCCCGTCGGCGTCCGTGACGAGCGTGCCGTCGCAGCCGACCCGGCCAAGGAAGTGGGCCTCGGCGCCCGAGCCCGTACGGCTCCGCGCCGGAACGCGCCGAGAATGCAGGGCGATGTCGGCTGACACCCGAAGTGTTCACCGGGGGTCAGGGGGCGTCAAGGTCGCCGACGGCACCCATTCACGGCCCCTCCCACTCCGGAGCGCGCCGGCCCGCGCCCCCAGCGCCATCGCGGTGCGAGGCACGTGGGGCGGCCGAGGGCGGGTGTGGTGGTCGTCCCTCCGGTTTGCGGCGGTGGGGGGTGCCGTCGTGGGCGCACCGCATTCCGGGGGTGGGCGGGTCTGGTGGTGCCCGCGTCGGTTCGCCGCGGTGGGGGCTGGTGACGCCCGTTCCGTTTTGCGGCGGCGGGCGGGCTGATGGTGGCCGCACCGTACTGTGCGGGCGGGCGACTCTGGTGGTGGCCGCACCGGCAAGAGGGCGCCGTGCTGCGTTGACGTGTCCGCACCGGGAGGTGGCACGGGCTCCCCTTGCGTGCCCGCAGGTGGCGTCGAGCCGCCCGGGCGCACATGCGCCGCCGCCCCCGCAGCTCCTCTCAGCCCCTGCCGGGATCCCCCACGGCACATCCGGCCTCGTTCGGCGCATGGTCTGTCCGGCCACGCAGGATCTCGTGGCTGGACAGACCCGGGTGGCCCAGCACCCAGCTCGCCCCCCTGAGCGCCTTCGCGGCCTTCTTCAGGGGTGCGAGGCAGGCCGCCGCCTCCCGGTGATCCGTGACGCTGCCGGGCGGGCACAGCACGGTGGCAAGGGACAGTGTCACCGGCCGCCCACCCGCCGACCACGGCATGTCCAGGACCGAGGATGCGAGCGGATCAAGCCCCTCCGGATCCGCGAGGACCAGGAAGTCGTCGCCGCCGATGTGGCCCACCCGGGTGTTCCCGGATGCCGCGACCTGCAGCGCCCGGCCCACCGACCGGATCAGCTCGTCACCCGCCGCGAACCCGGCACCGTCGTTCACCTGCTTGAAGTGGTCGACATCCAGCCAGCTCAGGGCGAACGACCGGCCTCCCGCGATGCGCCGGTCCACCTCACCGGTGATCGCGTCCGACCCGGGCAGCCGCGTCAGCGGATTGAGCCCGGCCGCCTCCTCGACCCGTGTCTCGGCCAGTGCCCGCACCAGGTCCGCCAGCCGTACGACGCCCACGCATCGCCCGTGCGCGTCGACGACGGCCACATCGTCCGACGTACGGTCCCGCCCGCCGTCCGCGACCACCTCCAGCACCTCCCAGGCGGTGGCGTCGGCCCCCACGATGCGTGGCGGATCACCCAGCTTGGCGGCGGGCCGGTCGGCGTACAGCGCGTGCCCGTACCGGCCCGACATGGACAGCAAGAAGCGTGAGCGGTGCACGGACCGCACGGGCACCCCGTCACGGTCCACGAGCAGCACCCCGGACACATCCGGGGACCCGGTCAGCAGCGCCCGCACCTGGGCCGCGGACGCATTCGCGGGCAGCAGCGCGGCCGGCCGCACGAACTCCCGCACCAGCGGTCCCGACGGCGACGACGCCTCGACACCGGGGGAGCGGGGCGGAACATACACTTCCGCGGTCGGCAGCCTGGCCGGCGGCGCGAACAGCTCCCCTTGCGCCAGCTGCGCTCCGGCCGACAACGCTGCCGCGAACTGCAATTCGGTCTCCACGCCCTCCACGCACAGCAGCGCCCGCAGCTCGTCGCACAGCGTCCGCATCGCCCGCACCGCGGCAGGCCGGGCCAGCAGTGACGCGTCCAGCTTCACCAGGTCGGGTCCGAGGTCCGTGAGCAGCCGCAGGGGCACATCTCCGTCCCCGACGCCGTCGGCGCTGATCCGGAAGCCCTGCTCCCGCAGCGCGGTCACCGCTTCCAGCAGTGCCTGGTGCGGTACATGCGTGTACGGCGGACCGACGTCGATGGTCACCTCCCAGGGCATGCGCCCCGCCGCCCTCACGGCAGCGTGCAGCGAGGTGAGCCCGCCGAGGTCCGCGAGCGTCCCGGCGAAGACGTTGACGTGCAGCGGCATCATCGACTCCTGGCGAACCGCCGCGCGGACCGCCAACACGGCCAGCCGGCCGTCGAGTTCGGGATCCCGGCGTGCCTCGGCCAGGATGTCGCCGGCCTCCGGGCGGGCGAGGATCTCCAGTGCCGCGACCCCTCCGGTGGACAGATTGACCACCGGTTGGAAAGCGAAGCGGAGAGTGTCCGACCAGGAGCGCACGGGAGCATGATGGGCGCCCTTGGAGAGCGCTGAGGGCCAGTTCATGAGACGTTCACGCAGGATCCCGGGGTGATCACACAGCGTACCGACGGACCGCACAGATGATGTGTGACGAGGCGTCATCAGTGATGAGACGGTGGCACCCGTGGTGCCGGGATCCGCGTGACCCATCCCGGTCGCGCGCACGGGCCGGGCGGTCCGCCTCCCCGGTGAACGGGTGTTGCTCACCGCACCGCGATCACCGCTGACCCGTGTCCGAACAGCCCTTGATTGGCGGTGATTCCCGCCCGCGTCCCCGCAACCTGCCGATCACCCGCCTGCCCCCGCAACTGCCATGCCACTTCGCAGACCTGAGCGATCGCCTGGGCCGGGACCGCCTCGCCGAAGGACGCCAGTCCGCCGCTCGGGTTGACGGGTATGCGCCCGCCCGGTGCCGTCTCGCCGTCCCGCAGCAGCTTCGCGCCCTCGCCCACTCCACACAGCCCGAGGTCCTCGTACCACTGCAACTCCAGTGCCGTCGACAGGTCGTACACCTCGGCGAGGGACAGGTCCTCGGGCCCCACACCCGCCTCCTCGTAGGCAGCACGGGCGATCGACGCCCGGAACGTCTCGGCGGCGGGCTCCACCGCCACCGCGGAGTCCGTGGCGATGTCCGGCAGGTCCAGGACGGCACTGGGGTAGCGCGGCGTCACGGTGGACACCGCCCGGATCCGCACCGGCTTCGCCACCCCGTGCCGACGCGCGAACTCCGGGCTGGACAGCACCACGGCCGCCCCTCCATCGGACGTCGCACAGATGTCGAGCAGCCGCAGTGGGTCGGCGACCACCGGCGAGGCGGCGACCTCTCGCGCCGTGACGTGCTTGCGATAGCGCGCGTTCGCATTCAGCACGCCGAAAGCCGCGTTCTTCACCTTGACCTGGGCGAAGTCCTCCAAGGTGTCCCCGTGGACGGCCATCCGCCGCCGGGCGTACAGCCCGAAGTACGTCGGATTGGTCGCTCCGAGCACCCGGAACCGCAACCAGTCGGGATCATCCGGCCGGTCACCCCCCGCGGGCCGGAAGGAGCCCTTCGGCGCGGCGTCGGCACCCACCACGAGCACCACGTCCGCGAGGCCCGAAAGGATCTGGGCCCGCGCGGTGCTGATGGCCTGAGCCCCCGAGGCGCACGCCGCGTACACGCTGGTGACCCGCGCCCCCTGCCAGCCCAGGGCCTTGGCGAGGCTCGCCCCTGCCACATATCCGGGATAGCCGCCACGCACGGTGCCCGCGCCGACGACGGAGCCAACTTGCCGCCACTCCAGCCCGGCCTCGGCGAGCGCCGCGCGTGCCGCCGCCGCCCCGTACTCGACGAAACCTCGCCCCCACTTGCCCCATGGGTGCATTCCCGCCCCCAGGACCGCCACATCTCCGGTCATGTCGTCACCCCCGTCGGCCGCCAGTGCCACGTCGTCCAGATCGTCTCCGCGTCCTCGTGCAGCACGCCGGGAACGACCTCCACCTCCATGCCCACCGTCAGATCGGCGACGGTGACCCCGGGAGCCGCCTGCCCCAGCACCACCATCCGCTCGGACTCCAGCTCCACAGCGACCAACGCGTACGGCTCCCATGGAAGTTCCGGATCGGTCACGTACGGTGACGGAGGTCGATACCGGCTGTCCGTGTACGACCAGATGCGTCCCCGGCGTGACAGCCGCACTGCCTCCAGATCGCCGCCGGCGCACCGAGGGTTGCGGCAGTGGACGTCCTCGCGAGGGAAGAAGATCGCGGCACAGCCCGAGCAGCGTGTGCCCAGGAGGCGGAAGTCGTCGCCGTCACCTGTGAACCAGTCGTCGACCGCGGGCTTTCGTTCACGCGACAAGATCCCTCCCGGCAAATAAGAACTGACGATGCGTCAGAGTGTGTCAGCGGACCGGAGGAAGCGGTAAGGCTGCGTCGGGCCGGGCGGTGAACGCCCCGGCAGGTGCTGTTCAGCCACCCGGGAGGAGACGCTCCAGACAAGATCCGCTACAGTCCGCCGCGTGTCCGAAACTCAGCACTCCGTCCCCAACTCCGCGCCGGGATCCCACTGTTCGAGCTGTGGATCGCCCTACGGAGAGGGCGTCTCCGGCTGGCCCCGCACCTGCCCGGCGTGCGGCACTGCCGCCTACCGCAATCCGCTGCCGGTCGCGGTCGCACTTCAGCCTGTGTACGACACCCAGGGCACCGCCTTGGTCGTCATCACCCGTACCGTCGCGCCCGCGCGCGGCGGCGTCGCACTGCCCGGCGGTTACCTCGACGACCGTGAGGACTGGCGGCAGGCACTCGTCCGCGAGCTCAGGGAGGAGACCGGCATCGAGGCGGCGAGCCGTGATGTCCGGCTCGTCGACGCGATGAGCTCCCCCGACGGTCATCTGCTGCTGTTCGGCGCCCTTCCCGAACGCCCCGCAGACCGCCTGCCCGAACCCGCCACCACGGACGAGACGGAGGGCTGGCACCTCCTGCGCCGGCCCGAGGAACTCGCCTTCCCGCTGCACACGCTCGCCGTGAAGGCCTGGTTCGAGGGCCGGTACGTCTGAGTCAGCGCCCGCCGAGCCCGCGCACCCGCACCGGGTGGGGCGGCTCCTCGCCGCCCTTCCCCTCCCGCTCCACGGCCACCCGCCCGCCTTCCCAGCGCGCGAGGTAGCGCTCGACGCCGGGTTCCTCCCACCCGTCCCCGGCATCCTGCACGACCAGGCCGGCGCCGGTCCGCCCCGGGGCCGGAGCCCATACCTCCAGTTCCAGCCCGCCATCCGTGCCGCATGTGGGAATCACCGCACCCGCGCGCGCGAGCACCGGGATCCGTGACAACGGGGCGTCGACAAGAACCTGCGCCGGGCCCTCGTACGCCTGCTCGGTGGCGATGTCGTACCAACGGCCCCGCGGCAGCTGCACCGCCCGCCGGTCCGCGCCGGGGTCGAGCACGGGCGCCACCAGGAGACAGTCGCCCAGCAGGAAAGCGTCCTCGCAGTCACGCAGCGACCGGTCCTCGGGCGAACTCCACCACACCGGCCGCACATAGGGCGCCCCGGTGCGGCGGGCCAGATGCGCCAGCGTCACGAAGTACGGCAGCAGACGGCGGCGTTCGAGGAGTGCCACGCGCGCGTGCTCCAGCACCTCCGCACCGAACTCCCACGGCTCCCTGCGCCCCGCCCGCAGGCTCGCGTGGGTGCGGAACAGCGGCAGATACGAGCCGAGCTGGAACCAGCGCAGATACAGCTCCGCAGAAGGGCTGCCGTCGAAGCCGCCCACATCCGGTCCGGAGTACGGCACCCCACACAGCCCCAGCCCCATGACCAGCGACAGTGACGCGCGCAGCCCCGGCCAGCCGGTGGCGACGTCCCCGGACCAGCTGCCGCCGTAGCGCTGCATGCCGACCCATCCCGACCGCGAGAACAACAACGGCCGCTGCCGCGGCACCAGCTCACGCAGCCCTTCGTAACCCGCTTTGGCCATGCACAGCGCATACACGTTGTGCGCCTCGCGATGGTCGCCGCCCCGGCCCTCCAGATCGTGCCGTGCCGACCGTGGCAGCGTCATCTCACCGAACGCGGCGAACGACGTCGGCTCGTTCATGTCGTGCCAGAACCCCGAGAAGCCCTGCCTCAGCCGCTCCTCGTAGAGACCACCCCACCACTTGCGCACGCGCGCGTGCGTGAAGTCCGGATACACCACTTCCCCGGGCCAGACCACGCCGTACACCGGCTGTCGCGACCCGTCCCGCACGAAGGCGTCGTGGGCCACGCCGCTGTCGTACACCTCGTTGCCCGCTTCGGCCTTCACCGCGGGGTCGACGATCGACACCAGCCGGATTCCCTCCCGGCGCAGCTCCTCGGCGAGCGCCGGCAGCCCGGGGAACCGTTCCTGGTCCACGGTGAAGACCTGATGGGCGTCGTAGTGATCGATGTCCAGGTGCACCGCGTCGAGCGGCAGACCGCGCTCCCGGTACCCGGCGACGATCCGCCGCACCTCCTGAGCGCTGCCGAACCCCCACCGCGCGTGATGGTGCCCGAGCGCCCACGCCGGCGGCAGCGCCGGCGCGCCGGTGAGGGAGGCCCAGGCGAGCAGCACCCGCGCGGGGGCGCCCAGCATGACCCAGCACCGCAGCGGACCCCCGTCCATGCGCACTTCACAGGCGCCTGCCCGGTCGTGGCCCGAGCCCGCACCCTCCCCGCCCTCCCGCAAGGTCACCGTGCCGTCCCACGAGGTGTCGTGGAACACCAGATGGGTGCCCGCGTCGGCCACCACCAGCTGCACCGGCATCGTGATGTACAGGGGATCGTCGCCGGGCACGAAGGCGCGCCCCTGGTCGGTGTTCCACAGCCTGTACACGCCGTCCCGCAGCCGGGGCCCCGAGGAACGCCCGCCCAGTCCGAAGAAGCGCGCGTCCGAGGCCACCTCGGAACGCTGCATCCAGCGGGCCGGCCCGCCCTCCACCGGTTCCCACCACCGCGGCGGCAGATCCCGGCGCAGCGTGACGCCACCGGGGGTGCGCACCTCGACGGCGCCGTTTCGCGACACCACGACCGTGACCCGTTCCGCCACGACCCGCCAGCCGCCGTCCTTGTCCGGTTCCAGCACCGCCCGGGGATCAGGTTCCGGACAGCGGCCCGCGAGCGCGTACGACGGCTCGGGCCCCGCACCGTCCCAGCCCCAGAAGACGGCCCCGTTCACCGCGACGGTGATCCGCAGCTCGGAGCGGCTGAACCGCAGAACGCCACCACCAGGCTCGGGCGTCGCCTCCCGCACCTGTCCGGGCACCCGCGCGCGTTCCGCGCCCCGCGCGGGCAGGCCGACGGCGTCCGCACGGCGCCTGCGCCACGCCGCCCGCACAGTACGCAACCCTTGTGCCGCCCCCACGAAACCGACCGCCTTCACCGAACGCACCAGGTCACGACCGCCCATGCTGCTCACCTTGCCACTGACCGGCGTATTTGAGTGTGGCGTTCAACTGCCGTTCACCCATGCCAGAGCCACATCTTCACGACACGGACTATGTGGGCGGCACCCTGGTGCAGAAGTCGATCACATGGCATCGTCCGTGTCAGCCGCGTCACGCGCACACCCCAGCACGTGCGCGAGCGACGCACACGACGCGCACAGTCCGGGAGCCGCCCATGTCGACCGTGAACCCCCAGCCGCTCTGGCAGCCAGATCCGGAACGCATCGCCCACGCACAGATCACCGAGTTCCAGGCGTGGGCGGCCGAACACCACGGCGCCCCGGGCGAGGGCGGCTACGCCGCGCTGCACCGCTGGTCGGTCGACGAGCTGGACACGTTCTGGAAGGCCGTCACGGAGTGGTTCGACGTGCGGTTCTCGACGCCGTACACGCGTGTGCTGGCCGACCGGTCGATGCCCGGTGCGCGGTGGTTCCCCGGCGCGACCCTGAACTACGCCGAGCACGCCCTGCGAGCGGCCGCGACCCGCCCCGACGAACCGGCCCTCCTGTGCGTCGACGAAACCCAGGAGCCACGTCCGGTCACGTGGTCCGAACTCCGCCGCCAGGTCGGCTCACTCGCTGCCGAACTACGCGCCCTCGGCGTACGCCCGGGAGACCGCGTCAGCGGCTACCTTCCGAACATCCCCGAAGCCGTCGTCGCGCTCCTCGCCACCGCCGCCGTGGGCGGCGTCTGGACATCCTGCGCCCCCGACTTCGGCGCCCGCAGCGTCCTCGACCGCTTCCAGCAAGTGGAACCGGTCGTCCTGTTCACCGTCGACGGCTACCGCTACGGCGGCAAGGAACACGATCGCCGCGACACCGTGGCCGAACTGCGCCGGGAGCTGCCCACCCTGCGCGCGGTCGTCCACATCCCGCTCCTCGGCACGGCAGCCCCTGAGGGCGCCGCGGAGTGGCCGGCGCTGACGAACGCGAACACGGAACCCGAATTCGAGCAGGTGCCCTTCGACCATCCGCTCTGGGTGCTGTACTCCTCCGGCACGACCGGCCTCCCCAAGGCCATCGTCCAGTCCCAGGGCGGCATCCTCGTCGAGCACCTCAAGCAGCTCGGCCTGCACTGCGACCTGGGCCCAGAGGACCGCTTCTTCTGGTACACGTCCACCGGCTGGATGATGTGGAACTTCCTCGTCTCCGGTCTGCTGACGGGCACCACGGTCGTCCTCTACGACGGCAGCCCCGGCTATCCCGGAACCGGCGCCCAATGGAGCGTCGCCGAACGCACGCGGGCCACCCTCTACGGCACCTCCGCCGCGTACGTCATGGCCTGCCGCAAGGCGGACATCCACCCGGGCCGTGACCACGACCTCTCCCGCGTGCGGTGCGTGGCCACCACCGGCTCGCCCCTCCCACCCGACGGCTTCCGCTGGCTCCACGACGAGGTACGTGACGATCTATGGATCGCCTCTGTCAGCGGCGGCACGGATGTGTGCTCCTGCTTCGCCGGAGCAGTACCCACCCTGCCCGTGCACATCGGCGAACTCCAGGCCCCCGGACTCGGCACGGACCTGCAGTCCTGGGACCCGAGCGGCAAACCCATGACCGACGAGGTCGGCGAACTCGTCGTCACGAACCCGATGCCGTCCATGCCCATCTACTTCTGGAACGACCCCGACGGCAGCCGATACCGCGACAGCTACTTCGACACCTACCCCGGCGTCTGGCGCCACGGCGACTGGATCACCGTGACATCCCGAGGCTCCGTGATCATCCACGGCCGCTCCGACTCCACGCTCAACCGACAGGGCGTGCGGATGGGCTCGGCCGACATCTACGAGGCCGTGGAACGTCTGCCCGAAATCAGGGAGTCCCTCGTCATCGGCATCGAGCAGCCCGACGGCGGCTACTGGATGCCACTCTTCGTGCACCTGGCGCCGGGAGCCGTCCTCGACGAGGCACTGCTGAACCGCATCAAGCAGACCATCCGCGAGCACCTCTCCCCGCGCCACATCCCCGACGAGATCATCGAGGTGCCCGGCGTCCCGCACACCCTCACCGGGAAGCGCATCGAGGTCCCGGTCAAGCGCCTGCTCCAGGGCACGCCGCTGGAAAAGGCGGTCAACCCCGGCTCGATCGACAACCTCGACCTGCTCCACTTCTACGAGGACCTGGCCCGCAAGCGAAGCTGACCCCGGCGCACGATCAGCCCAAGCCGGCCTCGGACTCACCGAGTGCGACCAAGGACCCGAGGCCACGGCATGCCGACAGGGTTCTGGCGTGCAGTTTCCCCGGTGCGGACCCCGGTGCGACCCCCATTGTCAGTGCGTCCGGTTACTGTGAGTGAGCATTGATCGACTGCGCTCAGGGGGAAACATGGCTCACACCGACCACACGACCATGCGAAGCGTCCTGCACCGCGAAATCGCCGGCACGATCGGCCTGCTCACGGACGAGTACGACTTCCGGGCCATGCGGCGCTACCGCAGCTTCGAGTTCGACGACCACGAAACCTACCTCGAGCAGGTGGAGGCCCTGCTCAAGAAGCGCGCCGCACAGGGCAGCCACACCACCGTCGCCCTCTTCGACCCGCAGGAGTACGCCGACTTCTGCGAGGGCGGGGGCCTCGACCCCGACCTCCCGTCGAGCCGCACACGCTTCACAGCCGAACTGGCGGCCACCGGGCCGACCGTCCCCTACGAGGGCCAAGAACTCGCCGACCTCGTCCCGGTGCTCGTGGACGAAGCCGTACGCCAGGCCACCTGGGAGTACGCCTCGACGCTCCTGGCCCGCGTAGGCACCTGCGCGACCTGCGGTGAGGACATCGGCCGCACCGCCTTCGCCCGGGCCTCGAACCTCCTCGCCCGGATTCTCGACACGGCGCCACCCGGCGGCCGGCACCTGGTCTGCAGTGTCTCCGGCACACCGGAAACCCTGGTCGCCGCCCTTCACGTGGACCAGGACAGCGAGGGCACCACAGAACTCGACGAGGCCGAGGCTCTCGAGTTCACCACGGTCCTGGCTCTGGGCATCGCCACCCGGAGCCCCGGTGGACTGGTCACGCGAGCCACCGCCCCCGGCGCGCCGGACCGTGTCTACGGCTGGCGCCTGCGTGGAGGCGGCCTCGAGCCCCTGACCGCCGGTGAGGTCTTCGACGCCTATTGCACCGATGTCGAATCGGGCGACCTCATTTCCCCGGAGTCAGGGGTCGACTACTGCGCACCGCCCGACCTGGGAGACGAGGCGAGGAGCGGAGAAGCCGGAGAGGAAGGAGGGGAGGGTTCAGGGACGGCGCATCGCCACTGACCATGCGCCGCCCACCGACCCCATGGGGGCGCCCCACCGCTGGGTGGGGCGCCCCGGCGAGGCGAACGTTTCGGGCCGCCTACTCGCCGGACAGCACCGCCTGAGCCGCGTGGCGCGCATCCTCGGCGGTGTCGGCCGCGCGAGCGGCAGCCGCAGCCCGCTCGCACTGCGCCAATGTGTACTTCGCCAGCGTCGCCCGGACATAGGGAATCGACGCTGCACCCATCGAGAGGGAGGTGACACCCAGACCGGCCAGCACACACGCGAGCAGCGGATCGGACGCGGCCTCACCGCAGACACCACAGCTCTTGCCCTCGGCCTTCGCCGACTCGGCGGACAGCGCGACCAGGTCCAGCAGCGCGGGCTGCCACGGGTCCTGAAGCCGGGACACCGCGCCCACCTGACGGTCCGCGGCGAAGGTGTACTGCGCCAGGTCGTTCGTCCCCAGGGACAGGAACTCGACCTCCTGCAAGATCGAACGTGTCCGGAGAGCCGCCGACGGAATCTCCACCATCGCGCCGAACTTCGCCCGCAGCCCGGCCTCCCTGCACGCGTCCGCGAACGCCTTGGCGTCGGTGCGGTCCGCGACCATCGGAGCCATCACTTCGAGGTAGACCGGCAGCCCCTCGGCCGCCTTCGCCAGCGCGGTCAGCTGGGTACGCAGCACCTCAGGGTGGTCCAGCAGTGTCCGCAGACCACGTACACCGAGCGCCGGGTTCGGCTCGTCGGCAGGCGTCAGGAAGTCCAGCGGCTTGTCGGCACCGGCGTCCAGCACCCGCACGACGACCCGGCCCTCGGGGAACGCTTCGAGGACCTGCCGATAGGCCTCGATCTGCTTCTCCTCGGCCGGCGCCGTCCTGCTGTCCTCCAGGAAGAGGAACTCCGTGCGGAACAGACCCACGCCCTCGGCGCCGGCCGCCACCGCGGCCGCGATGTCCGCGGGACCGCCGATGTTGGCGAGCAGCGGCACCTTGTGACCGTCGGAAGTGGCCCCAGGCCCCGTAGACGCGGCCAGTGCGGCCTTGCGCTCGGCGGCCGAGGCCTCCAGTTGCGCCTTCTTCTCGTCGGTCGGATCAACGAAGATCTCGCCGGTGCTGCCGTCCACAGCGATCATCGTGCCCTCGGCCAGCTCACCGGCACCAGGCAACGCCACCACGGCCGGCACGCCGAGCGCTCGCGCCAGGATCGCGCTATGGCTGGTGGGCCCGCCCTCCTCCGTGACGAAACCGAGGACCAGAGTGGGGTCCAGCAGAGCCGTGTCCGCAGGGGCGAGGTCACGTGCGACCAGGACGTACGGCTCATCGCTGTCCGGTACTCCCGGCATCGGCACCCCGAGCAGGCGTGCGACGATACGATTCCGCACGTCATCGAGGTCGGCCACCCGCCCGGCCAGGTACTCGCCGGCACCGGCAAGCAGATCCCGGTACGCAGCGAACGCGTCGTAGACCGCGCGCTCCGCGGTGCTGCCGACGGCGATCCGCCGGTCCACGTCCGCCATCAGCTCGGGGTCCTGAGCCATCATGGCCTGCGCCTCGAGCACCGCCTGGGCCTCGCCGCCCGCCAGGTTGCCACGCGCCATGAGGTCGGCCGCCACCGCATCCACGGCTTGCCGGGCGCGGCCTTGTTCGCGGCCAGCCTCCTCGGCCGGGATCTGCTTGGCAGGCGGTTCGAGCACCGCCGTTCCCATGTGCCGAACCTCGCCGATCGCCACCCCGTGGCTCACGCCGACGCCTCGCAGCGTTGTCTCCATCTCACCCGTCTCCGATAGTGCGGCGGACCCCGCCGCCGCGGTGGTTGTCCTACCAGCCGTCATACGACGGCCCTGACGTCACTTCCAGACGAAGAGACTGTCGCCCGCCTTGACGTCGCCGTCCTCACGGAGTTCGGAGAGAGCGTCGGCGGTGGCCTCCAGCGCCACGATCGGGCACACCGGCGACTTGCCGGCCGCCTCGACGGCGGTCGGGTCCCAGCGCACGATGCCCTGACCACGGGTCACGGTGTCGCCCTTGTTCACGAGCAACTCGAAACCCTCGCCGTTCAGCTGCACGGTGTCGATGCCGAGATGGGTGAGCACGCCGTGTCCATCGGCGTCCACGACGACGAAGGCGTGCGGATGGAGGGAGACGATGACTCCGTCCACGGGTGCGACGGCCTCGGAAGGCTCACGCACGGGGTCGATGGCGGTACCCGGGCCGACCATGGCCCCGGAGAAGACCGGATCCGGCACGGCGGCCAGTCCGACGGCGCGTCCGGCGAGCGGGGACGTCACGGTGGTCATGGGAAGCCTCCCAGAGTGGAGATTCATATGAGCCGTCACTGCCAGTCCCGGACGGCCCACTGTTGAGCAGGGTATGTCATGGGAAGTCCCGGTCCGCCCGAGAGCTCCCTATAGAGGTCTAGACCACCAGCCTAATGGATTTGCGCGCGCTCCGCGGCCCCCTGTACAGTCGTACTCCTGCTTGAGGCTGAGCGATGTGAACAAGCACCGTTGCCCGGCAGCACCCAACTTGTCAGACCTTATCTCCGGTCTCCTTCTGCATGTCTGCGGAACGGTGGTCAGAGAGACGGAAAAAGCCTGATAGGGTTTGGAAACACCGAAGGGAAGCGCCCGGAGGAAAGCCGCGAGAGAGAATCTCGGGTGAGTACAAAGGAAGCGTCCGTTCCTTGAGAACTCAACAGCGTGCCAAAAGTCAACGCCAGATATGTTGATACCCCGTATCCGGCATCAGCCGGGGCGAGGTTCCTTTGAAAAAACACAGCGAGGACGCTGTGAACCATCGGATTATTCCTCCGGTGGTTCCGCTCTCGTGATGTGTCACCGGATCACCGGTAAACATTCACGGA